>NZ_JBHFFD010000044.1:0-155136 GCF_043359565.1 Shewanella sp. S23-S33
GCCTAATTATCTCATTGAGATGTAACCAAGCCAGCTGAATAAGCTGGCTTTTTTGCGTCTGCAATTTGTTAAATCCAGCCTAGTGTCTATTAAATTAGTCAGTTTTCCTCCCATTTTTCTCTCCTTAACACTCTCTTTCACTCTTCATGACATCAATAATAAGTAATGGTTGTCGGTTATTTGTACGGTTATTTTGTCAATGCTCCGATTTTGCTACAGCGATTTTAGTTCTCGATCGAGCCTAGCTATTGCTATTAGTTAAGCGGTTACTTACCTTATGTTTTAATTTATTGGGGTAGATAAGGATCTGAGATGAAGTTAGAGATGATTTGTACTGGGGAAGAGGTGTTGGCGGGACAGATTGTTGATACCAACGCCGCTTGGTTTGCCAGTACTATGATGGAGCATGGTGTCGAGATCCAGCGTCGAGTAACCGTCGGCGATCGCCTCGAGGATCTGATTGCGGTTTTCCAAGAACGTAGCTTACATGCCGATGTGATTCTCGTTAATGGTGGTCTTGGGCCCACAAGTGATGATATGTCTGCTTTAGCGATGGCGAAGGCGAAGGGCGAACCATTGGTTGAGAATACGGAGTGGCGTGAGCGTTTAGAGGAGTGGTTTACCCGTAATAACCGTGAAATGCCTTTAAGTAATCTCAAGCAAGCTATGCTACCAGCTTCAGCTGTGATGGTTGATAACCTTGTGGGAACCGCTTGTGGTTTTAGAGTTAAACTTAATCGCGCTTGGTTATTCTTTACGCCTGGTGTGCCTTTTGAGCTGAAGCAGATGGTTACAGAGCAGTTTGTACCCTTTATTCGCGAAGAGTTTAACCTTGATTCCAAGGTTGCTTTAAAGAAACTATTGACCATAGGCCAAGGTGAGTCCGCTTTGGCAGATAAGTTAGAACCGCTAGAGCTGCCAGAAGGCATTACTATTGGTTACCGCTCTTCTATGCCGCATATTGAGATTAAGATTTTCGCCCGTGGCGAGAAGGCGATTGCAGTATTACCTCGCGTCGCTGGGCACATCAAAATGGTGCTGGGTACTGCGGTTGTCGCGGAAGATAAAGCCACTCTTGCCGAAGAAATTCATTATAAGCTACTTAACTCAGGCTTGACCTTAAGCGTTGCCGAGTCTTGCACTGGCGGCATGATCACTAGCCAGTTAGTTGATTTCCCCGGCAGTTCATCTTACTTACAGCACGGATTAGTGACTTACAGTAATGAATCTAAAGTGCGTGTGTTAGGTGTTAATCCTTCAACCTTAGATGATCATGGTGCTGTCTCCATTGCGACTGTAGAAGAAATGGCTAAGGGGGCAAGGCAAATTTTAGACAGTGATTATGCGCTGGCAACCAGTGGAATTGCGGGGCCCGATGGTGGCACAGATGAGAAACCTGTGGGCACTGTGGCGATCGCTTTAGCAACTCGCGGCGGTGTTTATAGTCAGATGATTAAACTACCGAGACGTTCACGGGATCTGGTACGGAGTTTAAGTGCTGCAGTGGCTTACGATATGCTAAGACGTGAGCTTTTAGCTGAAGCTGTGATCGTCGATTATCAGTCGATTGGGCGATTCAGTAAGTAACTCTTATACGGGCATATACCAGTTTAAACCCGCCAACAAAAATGCTCCCGAGGGAGCATTTTAACTTCTACAGAGATACAAAAATGGCAGATTATTTAGTGAACTTAAGCACTAATTTGCCTGGGGCAACTTGAATGCTTTCGGTCATTTTTGCCATCAGTGCTTGGTTACTGTCCTTGGTATCTAGTACATACACAGGCTGGTTTTCTAAGAATTGCCTTAGATAACCCATCACCTGCGGCGTGGCACTGCTAATCGCTTTTTCAATATCCTTGGGCGTTGATTCCACTTTGACTAATTCGAGTTGGCGCAGATAGACACTGTGCGTTGCGCTGTCATACCAAGGCTTGGCTTCGAAAGTCGTAGTGAGTTTGGCACTCAATGGAAAGATCGGATTCTTAATTGATACTTGAGTTGCGGCACTTACGCTCATAGTGTCAGGTTTTACACCTAGCTTGACACTGATGTCGTTAATGCGCACTTCTGCGCCAACTAATTGATTGCCTTGTTTAATCTCAAAATGGATCTCTTTACTGAGGTACTGCTCCATTTCGTGCTCGCTGATACTGTACTGCGAGACGCAGCCGCCAAGCAGTACAGTCAGCCCCAAGCAAATCGTGCGGGAAAGTTTTTTCATTAACCAGTGTTTCTCATACCCGCTGCCACACCTGCAATGGTCAGCATTAGCGCTAACTGTACATGTTCAGACGCAGGAGTTTCGGTTGTTTCCTTACGTGTCCGCGCTAATAGCTCGGTTTGTAAGAAGTTTAATGGATCGATATACGGATTTCGCAGTTTAACTGATTCGCGATTCCACGGTGTATGCGCCATTAAACTATCCGATTTTGTCAGCTCAAGCACGACTTTAATACCCAGATCTAAGCGTTGGCGCAAGGTTTCGCCTAAGTGATGCAATTCCTTAGGTACTAAACAGGTTTCGTAGTAGCGGGCCAAATTAGGTTCCGCCTTGGCGTAGACCATTTCCAGCATTGAAATGCGAGTGCTGAAGAAGGGCCATTCCCGCTCCATGTCTTGCAGTAAACCCATTTCACCGCGTTCACTGGCGGCTTGTAGTGCTTCACCTGCGCCGAGCCATGCAGGTAACATCAAACGGTTTTGCGACCAAGCAAAAATCCATGGAATGGCTCGCAGACTTTCTATTCCACCATCGACACGACGTTTGGCAGGGCGGCTGCCGAGTGGTAGTTTTCCTAATTCTACTTCTGGCGTTGCCGCGCGGAAATAAGCCACAAAATCAGGTTCATCACGCACTATGCCACGGTAAGCACCCACGGATTCTTCAGCGATGCGTTGCATGCAATCGCGCCATTCTTGCTTCGGCTCTGGCGGTGGTAATAGGGTTGCTTCCAATACGGCCGAGGTATATAGGGCCAAGCTTTGAACCGCGAGTTTTGGTAAGCCAAACTTGAAGCGGATCATTTCGCCCTGCTCAGTCACACGAATGCGGCCATCTACCGAACCTGGTGGTTGCGATAGGATAGCCTTGTGTGCAGGACCACCCCCGCGACCAATGCTGCCACCACGGCCATGGAATAATGTGAGCTTGACGCCCGCTTGTTTACAGACTGCCACTAACTGCTCTTGGGCGTGATACTGAGCCCAAGCCGCCGCCATTACGCCGGCATCTTTAGCTGAGTCAGAGTAGCCAATCATGACCTCTTGCATGCCTTTGGTATAGCCACGATACCAGTCGATATCGAGCAAATCGGTGATACAGGCCGCGGCGTTGTTTAAGTCGCTTAAGGTTTCAAATAGCGGTACCACGCGCATTGGGTGCGAACAGCCCGTTTCTTTGAGCAAGAGTAAAACCGTTAAGACATCCGATGGCTTACCCGCCATCGAAATCACATAGGATCCAAGTGCTTTAGCTGGATGTTTAGCAATCAAACGACAGGTATTAAGCACTTCGGCCACATCGGCTGACGGTTGCCAATTACTTGGGATCAGTGGCCGACGGTTGCTGAGTTCGCGTAATAAGAAGGCTTGCTTCTCAGTCTCGTCCCAATGGTTGAAATCACCCATGCCGAGATAGCGAGTTAACTCGGCGAGCACATCGCTGTGACGGCTGGCGTCTTGGCGAATGTCGAGTCTGAGCATATGAATGCCAAAACAGGCGAGACGGCGGAGAATGTCGAGCAATAAACCGTTGGCAATTAAGCGCATACCGCAGTCGGTTAAACTCTTATAGAGCATTTCTAGCGGCGCTTTGAGATCGCTTTCTTGCCAAATCAGGCTCGACTTATCGACTTCAGGATTGTGGCCTTCGATGCGCGCATTTAAATAATCTATGGTGTCACGCAGTCTTTGACGAATAGATCGCAGCACGTGGCGGTAAGGTTCGCAGCTGTTATTGGTATAAGCCTTTAACTCATCATTGGCTTCTTCCATCGACAGTTCGCCGACCAGCAGCACGATATCTTTTAAGAATAATCTGGCGGCAGCATGGCGGTTACGGTCGAGCACCTCTTGGGTGACTTTTGCGGTAACAAACGGGTTGCCATCGCGATCGCCGCCCATCCAGCTTGAAAAGCGCACTGGCGCGATATCAATCGGTAATTGTTGTCCTGTACGTTGCTGCACTCGATCGTTAAGTTGTCTTAAGAAGTCAGGCACCGCATGCCAGAGTGACTCTTCAATGGTGGATAATCCCCAGCGGGCTTCATCCACTGGAGTGGGACGCTCGCGGCGGATCTCATTGGTGTGCCATATTTGCGCGATTAATTGGCGCAGGCGCAGGTTGATCTGTTGACGTTCTCTATCCGACAGTTGGTCGTTTTCTTGCTCTGTTAAGCAGTCGACAATGGCGGCGTATTTTTGGATCAGAGTGCGACGGGAAATTTCAGTGGGGTGCGCTGTTAGCACCAGATCAATATCCAGTGTTTTTAGACAGTCGAGCATTTTAGCTTGGTCGACACGACCATTGAGCATGCGGCCTAGGAGTTGTTCCACTGGGTCTGGCACGCAGACAAGTTCGTCGCAATTACGACTGATAGTATGAAATTGCTCGGATAAGTTAGCTAAGTTAAGAAATTGGTTAAAAGCTTTTGCAAAAGGGACTAATTCTTCGTCTGGCAAAGCTGTCAGTAACTCGAGCATTTGCTCTCTGGCGGCTTGATCGCCTCGGCGTGAGTCTTTGGCAAGCTTACGGATCTGTTCAACCTTCTCAAGAAAAGAGTCCCCAAGATGGGTACGCATAGTATCACCAAGGATTTGGCCTAACATACTCACGTTCGATCTTAATGACGCATACATATCTGTCATATTGTCTGCCATGGTTACTGACATAGTTACTCCGAATAGAAAAACATGAAAATTCCGCTGTGCATTTAGCCCGTTAGCACAATACCTATCACTTGGGGCTATGGTCAACAGCAGAACTTATAACTTATACGACTGGCTTATCCGATATGCAACCAATCACGGTATTTGATGAAGAATATTCAATAGAAATGCGAAGTCACGCAATATTTTTTGATGATTAGTGCAAGTGAATATGAAGTGCATCATTTTATGCTTTGCAGACATGTATCTTAGCTGTTAATGAAAAGGACTGATTTTGACTCATGTTGACCCTGGATAACTGTGTTATTAACGAGTTAGCTGAATGGGAACTGTGTCTTCGATATCCTAATTTGAGCTTAAAAGATGAAAATAAATTAAAAATATATATTCACATATATTGCATAAGTAGATCTTTGTGGTAGTCTAGCCATCAGTTGAGATGAGTCACCTCTTGTGACCTGTAGAGTGAATATCATGATGCACAGTATTAGCCTGACAGTGAATAAAATAACAACCTATTACGATTTCCTGCGACGATAGTCTTGTCATCATAGATATGCGCGGTTGCGTGTAAGCTATTCATCTACTCTTTAAGTTTCTTTGATTCGGTTAATAAGACAAAAAACATGAAAAATATCGCCATTATTGGTGCCAGTGGTTACACAGGCGCGCAACTGACCGCTTTAATCCATGCAGAAGCAGATCTGACGATTCAGGGTTTGTATGTTTCTGAAAACAGTTTAGATAAAGGTAAACCTTTAGCGGATTTGTATCCTAGCTACAGCCATATCGCATTAACACTGTCGCCATTGTCCGATGAAGCTAAGGCAAAAATCGTTGCCGAAGCCGATGCTGTGGTGCTCGCGACTGAGCACTCGGTGAGCCTGCATTTAGCGGCTTGGTTTTATAGCCAAGGGTTAGCGGTATTCGATTTAAGCGGTGCCTATCGTTTCAGTGATGTGGCGCAATATCCGAAGTGGTATGGCTTTGAGCATGAATATCCTGAAGTTTTAGCCAAAGCCGTGTATGGCCTTGCCGAATGGAATGCTAAAGAAATCGCTGCGACTAAGATGATTGCCGTGCCAGGTTGTTACCCGACCGCATCATTGACAGCGTTAAAGCCGCTAGTGAGTTTACTGACATCGGCTTATCCGGTAATCAATGCCGTGAGCGGCGTAACAGGTGCGGGGCGCAAAGCGCAGTTACACACTAGTTTTTGTGAAGTGAGCCTGACACCTTACGGTGTATTGGGCCACAGACATCAACCCGAGATCGCCACTCAGCTTGGTCAAGAAGTGATATTTACCCCACACCTTGGCAACTTTAAGCGTGGCATTTTAGCGACCATTACCGTGCAGCTAAAACCAGGCACTACGACTGCTGACGTGGCCGCGGCCTATAGCGTGTATGACCAGGCGCCATTGGTAACCGTGAAGCACAATCACTTCCCTAAAGTGGATGACGTGGTGCTGACACCTAACTGCCACTTAGGTTGGAAGTTTGATGAGAACAGCGGTTACTTAGTGGTAGCCAGTGCCATCGATAACTTGATGAAAGGTGCTGCCAGCCAAGCGCTGCAATGCATAAAGATTCATTTTAACCTTTAATTGTTCATCCTTATTTAAGAGAGTCGTCAAGATGTCTACAAACAACTCAGTATTAGTGCTTAAAGTGGGCGGCGCGCTGCTGCAATGTGAAATGGGGATGGCGCGCTTAATGGATACGGCTGCGGCTATGTTAGCTAATGGTCAGCAAGTGTTGATGGTGCATGGCGGTGGTTGTTTAGTGGATGAACAGTTAGCGGCCAACGGCATGGAAACCGTCAAGTTAGAGGGTTTACGTGTGACTCCGCCTGAGCAAATGCCGATTATTGCCGGTGCACTTGCGGGCACTTCGAACAAAATTCTGCAAGGTGCAGCGACTAAGGCTGGCATTGTGAGTGTGGGCATGAGCCTCGCCGATGGCAATACTGTTTCGGCTAAGATTAAAGATGAGCGTTTAGGCCTAGTGGGCGAAGTCACGCCAAACGATGGCACTTATCTTAAGTTTATCCTCGAGCAAGGTTGGATGCCGATTTGTAGCTCCATCGCCATGATGGACGATGGCCAAATGCTTAACGTCAATGCTGACCAAGCTGCGACGGCCTTAGCCAAATTAGTGGGCGGCAAGTTAGTGCTACTGTCGGATGTTTCTGGGGTGCTCGATGGTAAAGGCCAGCTCATCCACAGTTTAAATGGCAAGCAGATAGCAGACCTTGTTAAGCAAGGTGTGATCGAAAAAGGAATGAAGGTCAAAGTTGAAGCTGCGCTCGAAGTCGCACAGTGGATGGGGCAGGCGGTACAAGTTGCCTCGTGGCGTGATGCTAGCCAATTAATCGCATTAGCAAAAGGTGAAGCCGTAGGAACACAAATCCAACCATAAGTGGAGTAGGTTATGAAGCATTTACTATCGATAAAAGACTTAACCCAGCAGCAGTTACAGGATCTAATTGCCTTGGCAAAAACGATCAAAGCCAATCCGGCTGAGTATCGTCATGCGCTGGATGGCAAGAGTGTGGTGATGTTATTTGAAAAGCCCTCACTCAGAACACGCGTTAGCTTTGATATCGGTATTAATAAGCTCGGTGGCCACTGTTTATACCTAGACCAGCAAAATGGTGAACTGGGAAAACGGGAATCGGTTGCTGACTTTGCTTCTAACCTGTCATGTTGGGCCGACGCAATTGTGGCGAGAACCTATTCACACACCACTATCGAACAATTAGCCGAGTTCGGCTCAGTGCCCGTGATCAATGCGCTGTCGGATCTTTATCATCCTTGCCAAGCCTTAGCTGACTTTTTAACTCTGGCAGAGCAGTTTGAGGATGTCAGTAAAGCTAAATTAGCTTATGTTGGTGATGGTAATAATGTCACTCACTCGCTGATGTACTGTGCGGCTATTCTCGGTGCCACCATGACAGTGATCTGCCCAGCGGGTCACTTTCCTGATGGCTACGTAGTGGCAGAAGTGCAAGAGCTCGCCAAACGATATGGCGGCAAGATAGTGCTGACCTCTGATATCGATGCGATTGAAGGTCACGACGCTATTTATACTGATACTTGGATTTCAATGGGCGATCCAACGCCTTTGTCGGATATCAAAGCGAAGTTTGCACCATACCAAGTAAACAAAGCTTTGATGGCGAAAGCGGGCGCTAACTTCTTTATGCATTGTTTGCCCGCCCACCGTGGTGTAGAAGTAACAGATGAAGTGATGGACGGTGCAGGATCCTTAATTCTGCAACAAGCCGAAAATCGGATGCATGCCCAAAATGCGGTACTGGTAACCTTATTTAGTTAAATTAACCCTGTTTAGCAGCCTGTTTTCTCCTTGAGAGAAACGAGTCATAGGAATTTAAGATGTCTATCGAGAACAAAAATACTGGCGTGAAAAAAGTGGTTTTAGCCTATTCAGGTGGTCTAGATACCTCGGCCATTATTCCTTGGTTAAAAGAAAACTACGATAACTGTGAAATCATCGCATTCTGCGCCGACGTTGGCCAAGGCGAAGAAGAGCTGGTTGGCTTGACTGAAAAAGCCTTAGCTTCAGGTGCTTCTGAATGTCATATCGTCGATCTAAAAGAAGAATTCGTTAAAGACTATATCTACCCAACGATTGCGAGCGGTGCGATTTACGAAGGCACTTATTTACTCGGTACGTCAATGGCGCGTCCTATCATTGCTAAAGCGCAAGTTGAAGTGGCTCGTAAAGTGGGCGCAGATGCTCTGTGCCACGGTTGTACCGGCAAAGGTAACGACCAAGTGCGTTTCGAAGGTTGCTTCGCCGCATTAGCACCTGATTTAAAAGTGATTGCACCATGGCGTGAATGGACTATGCAGAGCCGTGAAGATCTGCTGGCCTATTTAGCTGAACGTGACATCAAGACATCAGCGTCAGCGACTAAAATCTATAGCCGTGATGCCAACGCTTTCCATATTTCCCATGAAGGTGGTGAGTTAGAAGATCCATGGAACGAGCCAAGCAAAGGCGTATGGACACTGACTGCCGATCCTGAAGATGCACCGAACAAGCCTGAATATGTGTCGCTAGAAGTAGAACATGGCCGTATTACTAAAGTGAATGGTGAAGCCCTAACGCCTTATGCTGCACTGATGACATTAAACGCGATTGCTGCGCCACACGGTGTGGGTCGTATCGACATCACTGAAAACCGTTTAGTCGGCATGAAGTCTCGTGGCTGTTATGAAACACCCGGCGGCACTGTGATGTTCGCAGCACTACGTGCGATTGAAGAGCTTGTACTCGACAAGACTAGCCGTAACTGGCGTGAGCAAGTCGCCGCACAAATGGCGCATTTAGTGTATGACGGCCGTTGGTTCACACCACTGTGTAAGTCACTGTTGGCAGCATCTGAGTCATTGGCTGAGTCAGTTAACGGTGAAGTTGTGGTAAAACTCTATAAAGGCCAAGCGAGCGCAGTGAAGAAACGTTCACCCAACAGCTTGTACTCTGAAGCGTTTGCCACCTTCGGTGAAGATCAAGTGTACGATCAAAAACATGCAGAAGGCTTTATCCGCCTGTACTCATTAGCGAGCCGCATCCGCGCACTCAACGCTAATGATGTAAAATCTAAGTAATAGGTCGTTTAAAAGGGCGCCTAGCGCCCTTTTTTGTTTTTAGGTTTTGATTTAGTTTTTGATTCAGATGAGTCGATTTCAAATAAGCAGTGAGTAAGGGGAGTTAGCATGGCTTTATGGGGTGGAAGATTTCAGGGCGAAACGAGCGCGCTATTCAAATTATTCAACGATTCGTTACCTGTGGATTATCGCTTGTTCGAACAGGATGTGGTCGGCTCCATTGCTTGGGCGGATGCGATTGCCAGCGTGGGAATTATCTCGGCAACTGAATGCCGCGACTTGAAAAAAGCGCTTAATGACTTACTGGTGGAAGTACAGGGCGATCCGGCGATTATTCTCGCCTCGGGCGCTGAAGATATTCACAGTTTCGTCGAGTCGGCCTTAATTGCCAAAGTGGGCGATCTCGGTAAGAAATTGCACACCGGTCGTAGCCGTAACGATCAAGTTGCCACCGATTTAAAGCTTTGGTGTCAATCCGAAGGCAAAGCATTACTCGCGCGCCTTCACAGCTTACATGCTGAATTACTGGCGTTGGCAGAACGTGAATTTGATGCGGTAATGCCAGGTTATACTCACTTGCAGCGCGCGCAACCTGTGACATTTGGCCACTGGTGTTTAGCCTATGTAGAAATGACTGAGCGAGATATCAGCCGTTTAGCTGATGCGTTAACCCGCGCGAATACCTGTCCATTAGGTTCTGGCGCCCTTGCGGGCACAGCCTATAAAATGGATAGACATGCACTGGCCGCCGCGTTGAATTTTGCCTCGCCAACGCTGAATAGCTTAGATAGCGTATCAGACAGAGATCACGTAGTAGAGCTTTGTTCAACCGCATCGATCAGCATGATGCACTTAAGCCGTATGGCTGAAGATTTGATTTTCTTTAACTCAGGGGAAGCGAACTTTATTTCCCTGAGTGATGAAGTGACCTCGGGTTCATCCCTGATGCCACAGAAGAAAAATCCAGACGCATTAGAGCTTATCCGTGGCAAAACTGGTCGGGTTTATGGCAGCTTAGTGGGCATTCTCACTACGATGAAAGCACTGCCTTTGGCGTACAACAAAGATATGCAGGAAGATAAAGAAGGCCTGTTTGATGTGGTCGATAGCTGGGCAATTTGCCTCGATATGGCGGCGTTAGTGTTGTCAGGTTTGAAGGTCAATCGTCCTAATGCACTGTTAGCCGCACAGCAAGGTTATGCAAATTCTACTGAGCTTGCTGATTATCTCGTGTCTAAAGGTATGCCTTTCCGTGAGGCGCACCATGTTGTGGGTGAAGTCGTGGTTGCTGCGATAGCGAAGCAAATTCCGCTCGAGGATTTCTCCTTGGCCGAATTAAAAACTTTTGCCGCTATCATTGAAGATGATGTCTATCCAAACCTGACTATTGAAGCTTGTTTAGCGAAACGTGACGTGCTCGGTGGTACTGCATTGCCACAAATTCAGCAGGCGATTGCTGCTAAGAAAGCACGTTAAGCGAGTTATTCAAATCCACAATACAAGCCAATAAAAAACGCGACATTAGGTCGCGTTTTTTATTGGGCCACAATTAGTGGTAATGACTTTTTAGCATTTGTTTATTGGAATAAGTCGTCAGTTGGCGCATCGATGAAGAGGTTATTTTCATCCTGAGTTTCGCTGATGTATTCCTTCGGCTCTGTACCTGAAATAAAGTATTCGAACGCACTGGTATAGTCGGTTTTTCGAGTAAGTTTACCCGTCGCTAAATCAATGCGTACCGAAACTATGCCTTCTGGCGGAATCGAGGTTGTCTCAGGAGTGCCTTGTAAGACACTGTTCATAAACTCGTTCCAGCCCGGACCTGCTGTTTTCGCACCCGCTTCGGCGCCAGTTATCTGATCTTTTTCGCCGTTTGCATTCCATGCGGTTCTGCCCAGTTGGCGACCGTGATCGTCGAAACCGACCCAGAAAGTGCTAGTGATGACTGGGCTAAAACCACTGAACCAAGTGTCGCGCGATTCGTTTGTGGTACCCGTTTTACCTGCAATATCATGGCGCTTAATCAATTTTGCTGCGCGCCAAGCCGTACCTTGCCAACCCGTGCCTTTACTCCAATCGCCGCCACCCCAGATCACGCTCTTCAGTGCTTCGGTAATGAGGAATGCCGTTTGCTCTGAAATAATTTGTGGAGCGTAACGACCGGTTTGTTCGAAACACTGCGCAACAGGTGCACTAGAGTCTCCACTTACGCTGAACGCCATAGGATCGCTCGGTGTAACTGGTTGGCTAAGACTTTGGCTAGGCTTACAGGCCAATGTAGGGTTCGCTTTTTCGATAACATTGCCGTAAGCATCTTCTACGCGATCAATATAGAAAGGTTCGAGTAAGAAACCGCCATTAGCAAATACGTTAAATGCAGTAACTACTTGCAATGGCGTGACTGAAGACGAACCTAATGCAATCGATTCGTTGCGAGGTAAGTCGTTAGGATCAAAACCAAATTCAACAAGTTGAGCAATGGTTTCGTCGAGTCCGACATGTCGCATTGCACGCACAGACATAACGTTAATAGATTGCGCTAAACCCACACGTAAACGAGTGGGGCCGCCATAGATATCGGGTGAGTTTTTAGGGCGCCATGCAGTGCCTTGGCTGATATCGGGTTTATTAATTGGCGCATTGTCTATGAGGGTCGCTAAGGTAAAGCCTTTCTCTAATGCTGCGGCATAGATGAAAGGTTTAATATTCGAACCTAATTGACGTTTCGCTTGAGTCACTCGGTTGTATTGGCTTTGGCTAAAGCTATAACCACCAACTAAAGTGCGAATAGCACCATTTTTGGGGTCGAGTGATACTGTTGCGCTGGCGACTTCTGGTACTTGCGATAGTTGCAAATATTGGCCGTTATCACGGATCCAAATACGCTCGCCGACCTTGAGTATGTCAGAAGCTGATTTCGGTACACTGCCTTGACGCTTATCAGTAATAAACTTACGTGCCCACTTCAATCCATCCCAAGTAATGACTTTAGTTTCGCCTTTGGCGGTCATTATACTTGCTTGCTGATCTGCAATGCTGATGACTGCGGCGGGTTGCAATTCTTGTACTGAAGCAATCTTGGCTAGTTCAGTTTTGATTTGAGCAGATTCAGGTTTTTCGTCCGTCCACAACACGGCAGCAGGACCACGGTAGCCATGGCGTTCATCATAGGCATAGACGTTATTACGCAGTGCTTGTTGAGCTTTAAGTTGTAGATCCGATGAGATAGTCGTATAGACGTTGTAGCCATTGGTATAGGCTTCTTCTTCACCGTACTTCTGTACCATGTAATCCCGAGCCATTTCAGAAATGTAAGGGGCATAGAGATCAATTTCAGCGCCATGATATCTGGCCACCAATGGCTCTTGTAGTGCCGCTTGGTATTCGGTTTGGCTGATGTAGCCGACTTCATTCATCCGCATGAGGACGACATTACGGCGAGCCAATGCACGCGAAGGTGACGTGATTGGATTGAGTGTAGAGGGCGCCTTGGGTAGGCCTGCAATAACGGCCAGTTCAGATAAGCTGAGTTCTTGCACGTTTTTACCGAAATACACTTGCGCAGCAGCCCCAACACCGTAGGCCCGTTGGCCTAAGTAAATGCGGTTTACGTAGAGCTCTAAAATTTCATCTTTGGTGAGTAACTCTTCAATGTGATAGGAGATAAAAATCTCCTTCACTTTACGAATAATAGTCTTATCTCGGGTTAAGAAGAAGTTACGTGCGACCTGCATGGTAATCGTACTCGCACCTTGCTTTTTCTCACCAGTGGTCAACATCACTAATGCGGCGCGAAGCACGCCAACAGGGTCTATACCACCATGTTCATAAAAGCGGGCATCTTCGGTTGCGATAAACGCCTGTAGCAGAGGTTTTGGCACTTCGTCTAACGTTAGTGGAATGCGACGTTTCTCACCGAATTGAGAAATAAGTTTGCCGTCACTACTGTAAATACGTAAAGGTGTTTGAAGTTGCACATTTTTTAGTGTTGAAACATCCGGTAAATCCGGCAAAACATAAAAGTATGCTGCCACAATGGCGCCTACGCCCAAAAGGGCTAGACTGAATAGTGCTATAACAATACGTTTTAACCACTTCACCAAAATTTATCCTAATGTTCTGTTAAGTGCGACAGTATATAAGGCGCACACGTCTTGGTGAAGTAAAAACGTGAGGCTCACAAAATAGCATTTGTAAAATGATGAAACATTCGATACAAGTAAGTATAACAAGTTGATTTTGTGCTAATCTCTTTTACTGAAATATAAATAAAAAAGTGACAATGGATATGCTTTCAAATTTATGGAAGCGTCAGGCTCCGCAGATGGTGGGAATCGATATCGGTTCCCATGAAGTTAAGGCCATTTTGTTGAGTAAGACTGCTGACGGATACAAAATATTGAGTCATGCCGCGGTACCCATTAAGAAGGGGGCCGTTAACGATCATGATATTCGTGATGCTGATGCCGTTGTTGAATGCCTTAAGCAAATAAAACGTAGCCTGCCTAAATCCGTTAAATATGCCGCTGTTTCTGTTTCGGGTTCTGCTGTGATGACGAAAGTGATCTACATGGATGCCTCCCTTAGTGAGGAAGAAATGGAGGCACAGATAGAAATTGAAGCCGATAACCTTATTCCGTATTCACTCGATGAAGTTAGCATAGATTTTGAAACGCTAAACGTAAACAGTACCGATCCTACTAAAGTTGATGTGCTGTTGAGCGCATGCCGCACTGATAATATTGATGTCAGAGTCGATGCGCTGGATAGCGTGGAACTTGAGGCTAAAGTGGTGGATGTTGAAGGTTACGCTTTAGGTCGAGCTGCCGAGTTAATTCTGGCTCAGCTTCCAGAAGGAGCGAAACATAAAGCCGTCGCTATGGTTGATATCGGCGCGAATATGACGACTTTCTCTGTGGTTGAATCGGGTGAGACGACTTTTATTCGTGAGCAAGCTTTCGGTGGTGAGCAATTTACTCAGTCGATATTATCCTTCTATGGCATGTCTTATGATCAAGCTGAGAAAGCAAAGATTGAAGGCGACTTACCACGAAATTATATGTTTGAAGTTTTGTCACCTTTTCAAACTCAGCTATTACAACAAATAAAACGTACGCTGCAGATTTATTGCACTTCCAGCGGTAAAGATAAAGTCGACTACCTCGTATTATGCGGTGGAACATCTAAATTAGAAGGTATGGCTAATTTACTGACGAATGAATTGGGTGTTCATACTATTATCGCCGATCCTTTTCAAGGGTGTTTGCATGCCGATGAGTCGGTTAAAAGTGCGCTGCAACCTACAATCAGCAAATATATGGTTGCTTGTGGCTTAGCATTGAGGAGTTACGGTCAATGGCGAACATAAACCTACTCCCTTGGCGAGAAGAGGCGAGAGAAAAACAAAAGCGCGACTATATTGGTATTTTAGCGGCAGTATTTTTAGCGTCGGCGATTTTAGTCTATGTCGCAGTATCTTTATTAGATGTTATGACCGATGAGCAAAAAGCACGTAACGCTTATTTGCAATCGGAAATCAGTCTGCTTGAAACACAAATTTCTGAGATCAAGAAAATTACAGAACGTAAGAAAGACATTGAGCGGCGTACAGAAATTATTCTTAATCTACAGCAATCCCGTAATTTGCCTACTCACGTGTTAGATGAGCTTGTTCGAATAGTACCTCCAGGAATATATCTGTCTAGCCTAGAGAAAAAGGGCAGTTTATTGCTGATTGAAGGGCGTAGTGAATCGAACAATAACGTCGCCAACATGATGCGAAAAGTGAAAACATCCGAATGGTTAACCGATCCTAATATGCAGTCGATCGTGACCCAAAATGAAGAGTTACGGCAATTACAGCGTTTTAGTTTGAGAGTCACTATTAAAGGCGCGAATGTAGACGAGCCTGAGAAAATGACAAAAGGAGCGAGTAAATGAAACTCGATCTAAGTCAATTTAATGATATCGACTTTGAAAATATTGGTGGTTGGCCAAATCAAGTTAAAACCTTTTTCGCGATCCTTTTAGCACTCTGTGTTTTTGCTGCGGGATATTTCTTGGTCGTCTCCGATTCGGTGGATATTTATACCGCAGAGCAAGATAAAGAAGTGCAGCTCAGAGATGATTTCAAGAATAAGTATCAACTAGCGGCAAATTTAAAACTCTACCGAGATCAGCTAGCGACGATGGAAGTACAGTTTGCAGAGTTACTGAAGATGCTGCCATCTGAAAATGAAATGCCAGGTTTGCTAGACGATTTAACTTTTGTGGCAACGGATGCAGGACTCAAAATTAATAGTTTGAATTGGGAGGCCGAAATTCAGCGGGATTTCTATATTGAGTTTCCAATTAAAATGTCTGTGACGGGAGATTACCATCAGCTAGGTAGTATGGTGAGTGGTGTCGCTAAGCTGCCGCGTATCGTTAGCCTCCATGATTTTACCATTAAGCGAGATGAAGCCGGCAACTTAGCAATGGATATCTTAGCCAAGACATATCGCTTTAAAGAAGGGGCTGAATTACCGCCTGAAAAACCTGCTAATAAGGGGAAGAAATAATGAAATTCTTACCTTTGTTAGCCTTGAGTCTTTTTTTAATGGGTTGTGTTGGCGATCGTAGTGATTTAGAGCTATTTGTTACTACAACCAAAGCGCAACACGTTGCTCATATCCCGCCCTTGAAAGAGCCGCCAAGATTTGAGCACTTTGCCTATCAAGCCGAGTTAATGCGTAGCCCTTTTGTACCACCTTCGCGTGAGTTAACGGAAGAAGTTGTTGATACCAGCAAAGATTGCTTACAACCGGACTTAAAGCGTCGAAAAGGACGATTAGAAACTTATCCTTTAGATAATTTAAAAATGCGTGGCACCTTAAGTGAAGCCGATACAACTTGGGCGTTAGTTGAAACAAATGACGGCAGTGTTTATCGGATGGGCGTTGGTGAGTATTTAGGTCTGTTTAATGGACGCATTTCTAAAGTTACTTCACAAAATGTCGAAGTAGTAGAATTAATTCCAGATGGTTCAGGTTGTTGGTCCGAAAGGACGAGCAATTTAGAACTTTCTGGAGAATAACGAGCGAAGGATGAGGGAATAATGAAATCTTCTGCCGCGATAAAAGTCCCGTTAATTTCTTCAGGCTTAATCAAGTCTGTTATTGGGATCGCATTGGTATTTGGAATTTTGCCATCGAGTTATGCTGCAAACCGATTAATGGATGTTAAGTACCATGCCTTGGTTGACCATCAGTTAGAGCTAGAGTTGGTATTTGAAGAAGCGGTAACACCGCCAGTTATTGACTCTAATGCCTCGCCTGCAGAGCTCGTATTAACCTTTGATAATAGTATTTCTGGTTTATCTAAGGATCGCTTACCCATTAATCAAGTCGGTGTAACTGACATGATGACTGAGCAGCAAGATACTCGTCTTAAAGTCACCTTAGGTATGTCCAAAGTGAAACCTTACCAAGGTTCAGTCATGGGCAACTCATATCGACTCACTATTAATGATGAGGTTGCGGGCGCTCAGACTCAGGCAGAAAATCCTTTCGTTAATAGCATTAAAAATATCGATTTTCGTCGTAATGAAAATGGTGGCGGTGAGTTATTGGTCTATTTGAATAACCGCTCGGTTGCCGTTAACGTTGAGCAAGTGGGCGCTAAACTCGAAGTTAAGTTATATAACACTGATATTAATAGTGATCTGCTTTATGTTATGGATGTGAAAGATTTTTCAACGCCAGTAAAAAGCTTCGAGACATTTAAAGAAGATCTAACAACGCGCATTTTAGTTGATATTGCTGGGGAATATGAGTTCAGTTACAAGCAAGAGGATAATCTCTTTAGACTCTCGATGAATAAAGTTGAGAGAGTTGCCGCCAAGAAAGATGTTAAAAAATACAATGGCCGTACTTTGTCGCTTAACTTTCAAAATATCCCTGTACGTACTGTTTTGCAGATCATTGCTGACTATAACAATTTTAACTTAGTCACGAGTGATACTGTTGAAGGCAACATCACCTTGAGATTGGATGATGTGCCCTGGGACCAAGCATTAGATTTGATTCTACAAACCAAAGGCCTAGATAAACGTATCGAAGGCAACATCTTAATGGTGGCACCGAGCGAAGAGTTGGCTATTCGTGAAAGCCAAAATCTCAAAAATAGGCAAGAAGTTAAAGAGTTAGCACCTTTGTATTCTGAGTACTTGCAAATTAACTATGCCAAAGCGATCGACATTGCTGAGCTGCTGAAAAGCGCAGATTCTAGTTTACTCTCGCCACGCGGTTCAGTCGCGGTCGATGAACGTACCAACACTGTACTTGTGAAAGATACGGCAGAAACGATTGAGAACATCCATCGTTTAGTCGAAGTACTCGATATCCCTATTCGTCAAGTACTGATCGAGTCACGTATGGTAACGGTCAAAGATGATGTCTCTGAAGACTTAGGCATACGTTGGGGCGTAACGGATCAGCAGGGCAGTAAGGGAACCTCAGGTACATTAGAAGGTGCTCAGAGTATTGCCAACGGCATCATTCCAACTCCTGACCAACGTTTGAACGTTAATTTACCTGCGGCAGTGACCAATCCAACAAGTATCGCATTCCACGTTGCTAAGTTGGCAGATGGTACTATTCTTGATTTGGAATTGAGTGCGTTAGAGCAAGAAAATAAAGGTGAAATTATCGCCAGCCCTCGTATTACCACCTCTAACCAAAAGGCGGCTTATATTGAGCAGGGTGTGGAGATCCCTTATGTGCAGTCGACTTCAAGCGGTGCAACCTCGGTCACTTTTAAGAAAGCCGTGTTGTCCTTGCGAGTTACACCACAAATTACACCTGATAACCGCGTTATTTTAGATTTGGAAATCACCCAAGACTCTCAGGGCAAGACGGTTGACACACCAACGGGCCCCGCTGTCGCCATCGATACCCAGCGTATTGGCACTCAAGTGCTAGTTGATAACGGTGAAACTATAGTCCTTGGTGGTATTTATCAGCAAAACTTGATCAGCCGTGTGAGTAAAGTCCCTATTCTCGGTGACATTCCCTTAGTCGGTTTCCTGTTTAGGAACACAACAGACAAAAATGAGCGCCAAGAGCTACTTATTTTCGTAACCCCCAAAATAGTCGGTGAGAAGATCTAAGCACTTGCTATGTATCGACTAAAGCCAGCAGTGATTGCTGGCTTTATTATTACTGGAATACAATTCTTTGCATAAATAGCGCACATGGCTTGCCATAGTAGACCCTAAGCTGAGATAATCCTCGGTCAAGTCTCATAAGAGCAAGGTAACATATAGGTCGGCTTGATGTTGAGTCGATATAGGCATACTTTTCAATAAGATTCAGACGTACAAGAAATGGCTGAAAAACGTAATATTTTTCTGGTAGGCCCTATGGGCGCAGGTAAAAGCACAATTGGTCGCCATCTGGCGCAAATGCTGCATTTAGAATTCCACGATTCGGATCAAGAGATTGAACAACGCACAGGCGCTGATATTGCTTGGGTGTTTGACGTCGAAGGTGAAGAAGGCTTCCGTCGTCGTGAAGCTCAGGTTATTGCTGATTTGTCTGAGAAACAAGGTATCGTCCTTGCCACCGGTGGTGGTTCAGTACAAAGCAAAGATATCCGTAATCATCTGTCTGCTCGTGGCATTGTGGTTTACCTGGAAACCACTATCGACAAACAGGTCGCTCGTACTCAAAGAGACAAGCGACGCCCATTATTGCAAGTGGATGATCCTCGAGAAGTGTTGGAGAATCTTGCAGAGATCCGTAATCCATTGTACGAAGAAATTGCCGATGTGATTGTCAAAACCGATGATCAAAGCGCAAAGATCGTCGCAAATCAGATCATTGAGCAATTAGGTTTTTAGGCAGAATTTATGAAGCAAATTCAGGTTGATTTAGGTGTACGTAGTTATCCCATTTACATTGGCCAGAATTTGATGAGTGATGGCGAGACCTTGTCTCGCTACCTGCTTAAAAAACGTATTCTTATCGTCACCAATGAAACTGTCGCGCCTTTGTATCTTAAACAGATACAAGAGACGATGGCTTCGTTTGGTGAGGTAGAGAGTGTTATCCTTCCTGATGGCGAACAATTCAAAGACTTAGCACATCTAGATACTATTTTTACTGCATTGCTGCAGCAAAACTATGGTCGAGATTCTGTGCTGGTGGCTTTAGGTGGCGGCGTGATTGGTGATATGACGGGCTTTGCCGCGGCATGTTATCAACGTGGGATCGATTTTATTCAAATTCCGACAACTTTATTGTCGCAGGTGGATTCTTCCGTCGGCGGTAAAACGGCTGTT
Source organism: Shewanella sp. S23-S33 (assembly GCF_043359565.1). Lineage (NCBI taxonomy): Bacteria > Pseudomonadati > Pseudomonadota > Gammaproteobacteria > Alteromonadales > Shewanellaceae > Shewanella > Shewanella sp. S23-S33. Next base: position 19,849 of record NZ_JBHFFD010000044.1, read on the forward strand.
AACCATCCTCTTGGTAAAAACATGATTGGGGCCTTTTATCAGCCACAAATCGTGCTTATCGATACTTTATGTTTACATACGCTTCCAGCGCGCGAGTTTGCGGCGGGAATGGCGGAAGTCATCAAGTATGGCGTCATGTGGGATGCTGATTTTTTTCAATGGCTTGAAGATAATGTAACGGCGCTAAAAACCTTAGATGCCGAAGCATTAGTTTATGCTATCTCTCGTTGCTGTGAGATTAAAGCCGATGTGGTTAGCCAAGATGAAACTGAGCAGGGCGTGCGTGCTTTGTTGAATCTGGGTCATACCTTTGGCCACGCGATTGAAGCCGAAATGGGCTACGGTAATTGGCTACATGGTGAAGCCGTGTCAGCTGGCACAGTCCTTGCTGCTAAAACAGCTAAGGCACTGGGGCTTATCGATGAGTCAATCGTTTGTCGTATCATACAGTTACTACAAGCTTTTGATCTTCCAGTGAGTGCGCCGGAATCTATGGATTTCGACAGTTTCATTCAACATATGCGACGCGATAAAAAAGTTTTAGGCGGTCAGATTCGACTGGTGCTCCCAACGGCAATAGGCCGCGCGGATGTGTTTAGTCAAGTCACAGAATCTACCCTTGAACAGGTTATTCGCTGCGCATAAAAACTGTGTGGTGGGCGAGTGACGTTTCAGGGTTCTGTCTTGCTTCCTTCTCAGGAAGCCCTCATACAAAGAATGCATCATGTTGCCAGTTATAGCGATCAGCTGCTGGTGCTTTCTGGTGTCAGCGGTTCAGGAAAAACGACCTTAGTTACCGGATTAGCGACCGATTTTGACGAGTCAAATGCGGCATTTGTGATTTGTCCTATGCATGCAGATAACGCTGAGATACGCCGCAAAATTCTAGTCCAGCTAATTTCATCCCCTATTTTTGACGACGACATTCCCCTCGCCGATACCCTGTTGCGGCTTGCGAGCACGCAAACTAAACCCCTACATATCATTATCGATGATGCGCATTTATTGCCTAAGGCATTATGGGCTGAGTGTATTATTCTCAATCAGATCCAGTGTGCGGGTAAGAATATTGCCGTCACGCTCACGGTTCCACCGGCATTCTTAGCGGACCTATTGCCACAATTACCCGAGCAATTGCGGCGGCAAATATTACCTATCAGTATTGAGCCGTTAACCATGCCAGAGCGTGAAGCTTTGTATCAAACATTGCTGAGATACAGCGATCAAAACCCTTTTACGCCAAGGGAAATCGTACGCAGTCAGCTTGAGAAGCAAACGGGTACGCCGCAAGAAGTGGTCAATCTGTTAGATAAAGCCTTGCATAGCCCGCAAGAGAAAACATCTTCTTTGATGAAATATAAAGCTGTGGTGGTGACAGCTGTGAGCATGTTGTTAGCGCTAGGTATTTGGCTTGGTGTTACTCAACCATTTTCTGAAGAGCAAGCCCTAGAGACTGCGACTTTTCCTGCGATAGATTCACCCGCTTTCTTGTCCTATGGGCAAAAAATCTTAGCCCCCTATTTTGCTCTGCGCGCTGATCAATTAAAGTTTGCCGCCGTACCCGTGACAGTTAACGAAATAGAAACATCCAAAGCCAAAACAGAACCGGCTGTCGATCCATTAAGTGAATTCCATGGTGAGGCACCACATCCTGAGCCTGATGATGCAGCCTTAGTGATCGTTGGTGAAGTGAGTAGCAAGTCTTTTGGTGGTGATGAGCCAACTGTGGATGCAGAGCTTCAATCTAAAACAGTAGATGTCCAGTCTCCAGCGCCAGAGGCTGCAAAGGTTGATAAAACAGTTTTGGAACCGCAAAAGCCACTCAAAGGTTATACCGTACAAATAGCGAGTGTTGCTCAGTTAGAGACCTTGCGTTCGACATTAAAGAGTCTTGAGAATGTCGAGGGCGTTCGAGTCGCAAAGTATAAACAGCGGTGGGTTGTCCTCGTTGGTCACTATAGCAGTAGCAAATTGGCTTCGAATGCGGCGGCGCAATTGGTTAAAGAGTATCATTTTGAGCAACCTTGGGTCAGAAAATGGGCCGATTTGAAAGATTATCAAGTAGAAGAAAGTCTCTCAAATCGTGAAATTTCAGAATAAACAGAGTACAATCATGGCCTTTATTTTTGTCGGCATTCATCAAGTTAAATGATAAAAAAACACAGAGCCTTCCTTAAGTGGGCTGGCGGTAAATTTAAATTGGTGGATGATTTAGCCAGTTATTTACCCGCAGGAGACCGTTTGGTCGAGCCGTTTGTGGGTGCAGGATCCGTTTTCTTGAATACGGATTATCCTAGCTACCTGCTCTGTGACATTAATCAGGACTTGATCGAGTTATATCAGATAGTGAAGCATCAACCAGAAGCATACATTGCCGCAGCTAAAGCATTGTTTGTCGATGAGATGAATCAAAAGGAAGCTTACTATCAGGTGCGGACCGACTTTAATAAATGTCGCGACCCTTTCCAGCGTTCTGTGTATTTTCTTTATTTAAATCGCCATGGTTTTAATGGCTTATGCCGTTATAACCGTAAGGGTGGCTTCAATGTGCCCTTTGGCTCCTATAAAAAACCTTATTTCCCCGAAAAGGAAATCTGGGCCTTTTCTGAAAAAGCGCAACGTGCTGAGTTTAAATGCATTGGTTACGAAAAAGCCTTTGAGCAGACACGCAGTGGCGATGTTATCTATTGCGATCCACCTTACGCACCGTTATCTACTACATCCAGTTTCACGACATATGTTGGTGCAGGTTTTAGTTTAGACGATCAAGCACTGCTGGCTCGTCATTCGCGCCATACCGCGTTAGAGCGTGGTATTCCGGTATTGATTAGTAATCACGATATTCCATTAACTCGCGAGTTATATCGCGGCGCGCATTTAGCGAAAATTCAAGTGCAACGCAACATTAGCCAAAATGGCAGTGGTCGTAATAAAGTGGATGAGTTGATGGCGCTATATGATGAAAACTACGATCCAAAAGACGACTAGTTTCAACATAAATAACGTTTAGCTAAGCACTTGTCCTACGAGAAACATCAGACTTGCCACTAGGATGACAGCTAACACTATGCCCATCACTATGTAGGGCAATGGGGAACTGGTTTGAAAATCTTTTTTACGATTTTCGCTAGTTTGTACCCCGAAAAAGGCGGCAATGGTACTGTGGAATACTTGCCAAATGCGGCTAAGCATTAATAGGCGAGATGCGACGTAGTGGGCTTGAGATCATCCATAGGTTTATCTTGATGACCATGTAATAGCTCAAGTAGATCGACAAAGTGGAACTGACTTGAACGGTTTTTACCTGTAAGCCACGTTTTCCAGCTTAAGGTTTGTGCTTGATCGGCGCAGCGATTATTAGGGTGGCTACTGGGCAGTGCATTGTTGTAACGAGTGTCATTGCTACAAGCGCAAGATGCAGTCTCGGTATTTTCCGTAAGTTTTTCAACGCCAAAAGCTAGCGTGGCCACTACAACAGCAGTAAATGCCAACATCATAGATGACTTAAATGTCACCGACCTAACATAGTGTGAAAACTGACTAAACCGCTCCATCATAACGCTTCCTTTGGAATGAACCAGCACTGCGCCTCGAGTATAACAAACTCGCTTAGTTTATGAACAAAAAATTATCAATTCCAGCCAAAATGCTCGTAAATATTAGCTTATTTTACCGAATCTAAGCCCCAATTTACTGCGATAGCTGCAGAGTGTGCTGCTTTACTGACATAGACATAGCGGATCAATTGCCAGAAATGTGGCTTTAGCTATAGAGGCTTAGCTTGGCTCAGGGTAAAATAAGGCACTTTTTATCCAAATAGCAGCGAGTGTTTTATGCGTCCATTCTTGATTGCTCCATCAATTTTATCTGCCGATTTTGCCCGTTTGGGTGACGATGTAAAAGCTGTGTTAAATGCGGGAACCGACGTAGTACATTTTGATGTGATGGATAATCACTATGTTCCTAACTTAACGATTGGCCCTATGGTGTGCCAAGCACTGCGTAACTATGGGATTACCGCTGATATTGATGTGCATTTGATGGTCAAGCCGGTTGACCGTATCGTGCCTGATTTTGCTAAAGCGGGCGCGTCTATTATTACTTTCCACCCTGAAGCCTCTGAGCACGTCGATCGCACTCTTCAGCTCATTAAAGAGTGCGGTTGTAAGGCGGGTCTCGTGTTTAATCCTGCGACACCACTGCATTATCTTGACCATGTGATGGATAAACTCGACGTGATCCTATTGATGTCAGTGAACCCTGGTTTTGGCGGGCAATCTTTTATCCCATCGACCTTAGATAAGCTGCGCCAAGTGCGTGCGCGTATTGATGCCAGTGGTTTTGATATTCGTTTAGAAGTCGATGGCGGCGTTAAGGTCGACAATATCGCCGAAATTGCGGCCGCCGGTGCGGACATGTTTGTTGCGGGCTCGGCTATTTTCGGCAAGCCCGATTATAAGGCCGTTGTTGATGAGATGCGTGCCGAACTTGCTAAAGTTGGGGCATAGCCATGTGGGATAAGATTAAAGCGATTGCGTTTGATCTAGATGGCACGCTGATTGACAGTGTGCCTGACCTAACCGTTGCCACGCAGGAAGCCTTAGCCGAGTTAGGTTTGAAGAGCTGCTCTGAGGCGCAAGTTCGTACTTGGGTCGGTAACGGTGCAGAGATGTTGATGCGCCGTGCTATGAGTCATGCTTTGGGTACGGATGTTGAGCAGACCGCGCTTGATACGGCCATGCCGATTTTTATGCATCATTATCAAGAAAATCTTGAAAAGCACAGTGCGCTGTATAGCGACGTGCATCAAGTGCTGCAAACTTTGTTTGATGCAGGCTTTAAGTTAGCGGTTGTCACTAATAAACCCTATCGTTTTACCATGCCATTACTCAAAGCCTTTGGGATTAACGACTTTTTCAGCTTAGTGTTAGGTGGTGATACCTTAGCGAAGATGAAGCCCGACCCTTTGCCGCTGCAGCACTTATTGCATGAGTGGCAATTGGAGATAACTGAGTTATTGATGGTCGGCGATTCTAAAAACGACATTTTAGCGGCGAAAGCGGCTGGGATAGCGTCAATCGGCTTGACCTACGGCTACAACTACGGTGAAGATATTGGGCTCAGTGGCCCAGATGCCGTATGTGGGCAATTTAGTGAGATTCTGAACTGGGTAAAACCTACCAAGTAATGGGGGTTACCTGTTCTTTAGTCGATTTTTTAGTCTTTTTATATATAGATAGTGGAGCAATGACGTAATGACCAAACCCATAGTACTCAGCGGTGCACAGCCGTCCGGCGAATTAACCATAGGTAACTACATGGGTGCATTGCGTCAATGGGTTGCGATGCAAGATAGCCACGACTGCCTGTATTGTGTCGTCGATTTGCATGCCATTACCGTGCGCCAAGATCCTAAAGCGTTGCGCGAAGCGTGTTTAGATACCTTAGCCCTGTATTTGGCCTGTGGCGTCGATCCTAAAAAGAGTACAGTGTTTATCCAGTCACAGGTGCCACAACATACGCAATTGGGTTGGGCATTAAACTGCTATACCCAAATGGGCGAGTTGAGCCGCATGACTCAGTTTAAAGATAAATCACAAAAGCACGCTAACAACATCAACGTGGGTTTATTTGGCTACCCAGTGTTGATGGCGGCGGATATTCTGATTTATCAAGCGAACGAAATCCCTGTTGGCCAAGATCAGAAACAACACCTTGAGTTAACACGTGATATCGCTACTCGTTTTAACAATGCCTATGGTGATACTTTCACCATTCCTGAGCCTTTTATTCCTGAGCTTGGCGCTAAAGTCATGTCGCTGCAGGAGCCGCTAAAGAAGATGTCTAAGTCAGACGACAACCGTAATAACGTTATCGGCCTGCTAGAAGATCCGAAATCAGTGCTGAAGAAGCTGAAAAAAGCCATGACAGACAGTGATGAGCCGCCAGTCGTGCGTTTTGATGTGGATAATAAACCGGGTGTTTCTAACCTGCTGAGTCTCATGTCGGGTGTGACAGGGCAAAGCATTGCGAGCCTAGAAGCCGAGTTTGAAGGCAAGATGTATGGCCATTTGAAAGGTGCAGCAGGTGAAGCGGTTGTGAGCATGTTAGAGCCACTACAAGAGCGTTACCGCGCGATTCGTAGCGATCGCGCATACTTAGACCAAGTGATGAAAGCTGGTGCACAGAGTGCGCAGGCGCGCGCCGAAGTGACCCTGAAGAAAGTGTACGAGAAGATTGGTTTACTCGTGTAATCAACCGATATTGATAAATTAAGCCGACGTCAGCGTCGGCTTTTTTGTGTCTGTATGTTCACCTTAGGCCTGTGATTTTAGCCAAGATGAGAAAGCGGCAATTGCAGGTTCTGATAAACGGCGCTGCTTACAAAAGAAGGTAAATTCAAATCCGGTATGCACATCGGGAAGATTCAAGGCGACTAAACGCCCCGTGGTGATATCGCCTGCCACCATAAAGTCCGGCGCTAGGGCTAAGCCTTGGCCAGCAATCGCCGCTTCAATCGCCATCACAATATGACTAAACACATGCTGTTGTTCGTTATCGAGTGGTATTTGGTGCGCCGATGACCACTTGTGCCAGTCAAGCCCTAATGGTCCTTCATCAACCACCAGCAGGGCTTGTTGCTGGAAATTACTCAGGCTTATGTCGCGCCATTTAAGGTAAAAACTGGGGCTGCATACAGGAATTAAACGCTCTTTGTGCAGTAACTGTTGCCAATAGCCACGTTGATTTAGCTTACCGGCGATGAAGATATCCGCGGTGCTGGTGCTTAGATCAGGATCTTGGGTGATCATCTCGAGGCGGATTTTCACGCTCGGATATTGGCGGCGAAAATCGGCGAGTCTTGGGATCAACCATTTTACTGAAAATGAGCTGTAAACGGCTAGGCAGAGCTGTTGATTTGGCGTATCGCGTACTTTTAAGTTGAGGTCGCTTAACTCGTTGAATATCCTCTCTAACTCTAAAAATAGTCCGTGCCCCTTAGGCGTTAACTGCAGTTTACGCCCCTGACGGTCGAACAGTTGCTCGCCAAAATACTCTTCTAATACTCGCACTTGGTGCGACACTGCACTTTGGGTGATGCACAGTTCATCGGCGGCCTTAGAAAAATGCTGCTGTCTGGCGGCAGCTTCAAACACTTGTAGAGCGCGTAATGGCGGGAGCTTTCTCATGATTTTCAATATCTAAAGGCTTTAGTATGAATTTAATTCATCTAGCATGAGAAAGCATCATTTCAGCTTAAGTTTTGCGAGGATTATCATGCCGCCATTGAGATTTATGGATGTTAAAAAATGCAACGCCCAGTAGTTATTGGTTTGATTTTATTGATAGTAGGTAACCTATTCAGTGCCTTCTATGATGTGTCGATCAAGTGGTTACCGGACGATGCGAGTGCCTCGACTTTCCTCCTTGTCAGGCAAATCTCTTCAGTATTTATGTTGTTGCCAGTGTGGCTGTATTCGCAGCGTCCGATGACGACACATATCTCAGTTCACCTTTGGCGTGCCAACATAGGCTCAGTTGGCGCGCTTTTTTTAATTATAGGCTTAATGGCATTGCCGCTCGCGACAGTTAGCTCATTGTTTTACTCTGCACCGCTAATGATTATTTTGATGGGGTATTTCTTCCTGAGCGAGAGGATCACCGCTGCTCAGACAATCTGTACTGGCTTAGGTTTTGTCGGCATCTTGATTATCCTGCGACCGAGCGAAATGAACTGGTACGGCATTGCTGTGCTGTTTTCTGCTTTTACCTTTGCAGTGAATCAGTTAGCACTTAAAAAAGTGCCCCATGCTGAGCATCCCGTGCTAACGCTAATGCTATATAACTTGCTGGGTATTCCGGCAACGTTAGTGATTGCAGCGTTTCAGGGGATTGAGGGTTTGAGTTGGGAGCTGGTGGGCGTGGCCTTGCTGAGCAACGCATTTTTATTGGTTTATCACTGGTTTTGTGTGCTGGCTTACCGCAAGGCCCAGGCGAGTGATATTGCGATTGCGGAATACACAGGCTTGTTGTTTATTGTCTTTTTAGGCTGGTTGTTGTTCGATGAATGGTTGGATAACTTAAGTTGGCTCGGTGCCGCCTTAATCGTATTACCTTCGTTGTTTTTACCTTGGTTAGGATCGCTCTTATCAAAATCGGCACCTAAGATAGCGGATACACTCACGGGAAAATAACCGCGAGGGTTTAAGCCTAAGTGGGCGAGTTAGCTCACCACTTAGGCTCAAGTTTTAAATAGGTAAACTGCAAAATTACTTAGCATACTCAAATACTTTCACCACTTTACGCACGCCAGCAGTATTACGGGCGATATCAACAGCTAAGTCTGCTTGTGAGCGATGAATAACCCCCAGCAGGAAGACTTCACCATTTTCAGTGATGACTTTAATGCGAGTCACATCCAAATCTTTTTCGTTCAGCATGCGGCCCTTCACTTTGGTCGTAACCCAAGTGTCATTGCTGCGGGTGGTGAAAGAGGTTGGATTGCCAATGCGGATTTGATTATGTATTTTGCCGCCGAGCTTAAGATCTTGTACGACCTTGATGGCTTTATCCCTTAACGTAGAGTTAGGGGCTTGGCCTATCATAAGTACATTGCCATTGACGGATACACCTGTGATATTCGTTTGTTTTTTAAGATCTTCTTGCTCTAGCAGTGCGCTGGTGATCTTAAAATCAGTATTGGTATCATCAAGCTGAGTCTTAACAGTACGTTCGTCGTTGGCCATCATAGCGCCACTGACTGCGCCCACCATAACGGCACCGGCGCAGCCTTGAAGCAGCAAGCAAACCATTAACAGCGGGGCAGCGTGTCTCATTGCTGCTCGTCCTGTGGGAAGAGGGTGCGGTCAATATTGTCACACAGGCAATGGATCACCAGTAGGTGCACTTCTTGGATACGTGCAGTGACATTTGAAGGTACGCGGATTTCCACATCGTTCACGCTCAGTAGGCCAGCCATAGCACCGCCATCTTTACCTGTTAGCGCTACGATAGTCATGTCGCGGCTTAATGCGGCTTCAATGGCTTTAATCACGTTACCTGAGTTACCACTGGTCGAGATTGCTAGCAGAATGTCGCCCGGTTGACCTAAGGCAAAAATCTGTTTTGAGAAAATCTCATCATAGCTATAGTCGTTGGCGATAGCTGTGATGGTTGAAGTATCGGTAGACAGAGCGATGGCTGGTAAGGGTGGACGCTCAATCTCGTAGCGGTTTAGCAGTTCTGCTGAGAAATGTTGCGCATCGCCAGCACTGCCGCCGTTACCGCAAGCAAGGATTTTATTGCCACCCAAAAGACAGTGCACCATCATCTCGGCCGCTTTGGCGATGGATTCTGGCAGTGCTTCGGCTGCATCGATTTTTGTCTGGATAGATTCAGTAAAGCTGTCTTTAATGCGTTCTAACATGGATAAATCCTTTCAGGATAAAGTGTTGCTATCATGCCATATTTCCACAAGCGTGTTGAGGCACAGACGTTAAAATAATTTGTGTAGTCACTCTTTCACTATTGGCGCTTAAAAGGCATCGACCAGCCAATGAATTTGATCGGCTTCCATGGCGATGACATCGAAACGACAGGGCACATCGAGTCTATTGAGTTGTAAATAGTGGCTAGCCGCTTTGCGAATTCGCGAGATCTGCGCGCTGCTTAGGGCCTGTAATGCGCCGCCATATTGATTTGCCGAACGATACTTCACTTCGACAAATACCCAATGGTTTTTATGGCGCATGATTAAATCAATTTCTCCAAACGGATAGCGGACATTACGTTCGACAAAAGTTAAGCCTTGTTGTTCAAGGTAACGTTGGGCGTGCGATTCTGCCTGCTGTCCGAGTGTCATAGCTGGCGGAAGCTACCTCTTTCATAACGTCCCCAGCTTAATTGGCGGTTGACTATGCCATCTGGACTGACAGATAAAGCACCACTGCGACCATTGAATTGATAACCCGTGAATGAGCGCATTTGCGCTAAACGGCCGATCAAATCCATTGCATCATAACCCATAACAAACAAACGTTTCTGACTGTTATTCCAGCCCGAAAATAGTGTGTTGACCATCAGATTTTCTTCGCCGTTTTGCATTAGCCAAGGTGCGTCGCTTAGGGTCAGGTTATTTAAATCCTGCGCCGTTTGTGTGCTTTCATTTTCAACTCGGCTGCGGCTTGAGGTATATAAAGGCACAGGTTGTGTGAAAACGCTAAAGTTGACGTCGATAAAGGCCTTGAGCAGGGTTAGATCCTGTGGCGTTGAAATCATATAAATGGCATCAATATCTTGGCGCGAGCGGAAGTCGGCTTGTACTGAATTGCCTAACAGCTCTTTAATACGGGCGATCCGCTCTTGGCTATCGCGCACGCCAAGGGCATCTTGTACTGTGGTGCGCATTTTATCACCGCCATCGAAGTAGTGAACTTCGACAGGATTATCGCTCTTCTTTTTCCATGCTTGAATAAAGCTTTCGGCCATGCGTTTACCAAGGGCATCGTTACTGGCGAGCAGTAACGGCATAGTTACGCCATCTTGATATAAATGCTCCGCCGCATCGGCCGCCTCTTGTGCGGGAGATAATGCAAAGTAGAACTTATTCGGATCGGGGGTGAACTTATCAACTTGATTTAAAAATAGTTGCGGCACAGGCGTAGCAGGTGCTGTATTGGCTGTTTTGTCTGGGTTAGCAGTATTAGTCACCGCATTAGTGGTGGCTGCGTTTGCCGCATTGATCACTTGCAGTTGTTCAATTTCAGTAGGCAATAATGGGCCAATAATAAATTCGGCTCCCGCAGTTAGTGCCTGTTGGTAAGCGCTGGCAGCATCGTTTGCCGTGTCATAAAAGTTGACTGCGACTTGGTCATTTTGCTTGGCCATGTAACTGGCTAATATGCCTTGGCGAATTGCATTGGCAGCGTTAGCTCTTGGGCCCGTCAGCGGCAACAGCACCGCAATGTTTTTTGGCGTAAATGGCTTAGCGTTTAAGGCTCTGTCAAGATCGGCGGGTAGCTTAGCCGCTGCAGGATGATAAGGATTTTGTTTCTGCCATTCGCCTAAGTAGCGTACTAACTGTGTCGGATCGACAGCATAATGCTTCGCGATATAAGCCAATTGCAACCAACCCGTAAACACAGGAGTCTTAGCATCTTGGGTAAAGGCTTTTAAGGTTTGTTCGTGCATTGGCTGCAGAACTTGCCAAATCGCGTTATTCACCTCGTTAGCTTGGGCGGGCGGCAAGTAAGTCGTCAGTAAACTTAGTTCACGCACTTGCTCAATAGGCTGTTTATTCAATTGATATAAATGTGCCTTGAATTGGTGATAAGCCGTCATCTGCCAGCTTGGCAAACTCCAATTGCTTGGATAATTCAGAACTTTAAGTGCATCACTATAGGTGGACGTATGTTCAAGCACGCGCGCGGTCAAGTATTTATGTTCGGCCAGAAATGTTGGGCTCTGATTCAAGCTTGGCTGTATCGATTTTAGTAGCTTCTGCGCTGCTGCGTAGTCGTTGGCATTGATGTAGGCATGGGCTGCGAGCAGCAGATTAGTATCGCGCTGCTGCGGATCTTTGCTATTGGCGGCTTGTGCCAAATACACATTGGCCGACAAAGGTGCGGATGCTAAAGAGGTGGCCACTGTGGGTGCAGTTCCGGTCGAGGTGGGCGTTGAAGTGCCACAACCCGCCAAGATTACCGATAAAATGGCCACGGAAACGAACTTAGTTGTATTCAGGCTTTTTAACACTGGGCTTCACTCTGGTAAGATGCAGCCTCTAGTTTAACCTTCTCTCGCGCTTGACGAAAGTCTTGGCACTGTCATTACAGAGGTATATATGGACCAAAGCGTCGCACTCTACATAGTTCCTACTCCCATAGGTAATTTGGGCGATATGAGCTCACGGGCAATAGAGGTGCTGAATCAGGTTTCATTGATCGCCTGTGAAGATACTCGCCACAGCGGTAAGTTATTGAGCCACTTTGGTATTACCACAAAAACTACGGCGCTGCATGATCATAACGAGCGTGCTCGTGCCCAGTGGATTGTCGATCAGCTTGCAGCTGGGCTGTCGATTGCATTAATTTCAGATGCGGGTACCCCGTTGATTTCCGATCCGGGTTATCACTTGGTTTCCCATGTGCGCCAATCTGGGTTTAATGTGATCCCCTTACCCGGCCCTTGCGCGGCAATTACCGCCCTGAGCGCCTCGGGTTTGCCATCGGACCGTTTTTCTTTCGAAGGTTTTCTGCCGTCTAAAGAAAAAGCTCGCGCTGATAAGTTATTGGCACTGAAAGAAGATCCGCGCACGCTGATATTTTATGAATCACCACACCGCATCGAGCACAGTCTAACGACTATGGTTGAAGTGCTTGGTGGCGAACGCCATGTCGTCATGGCGCGTGAAGTGACCAAAACCTTCGAAACTTTTTTATCTGGCCCTGTCTCAGAGGTTCTTGCCACTGTTAGTACTGACCCGAATCAGCAGAAGGGTGAAATCGTGCTTATGGTGCATGGCTACCATTTGAGTGATGATGAAGCAATTCCCACCGTCGCCATTAATACGCTCAAACTCTTATGTGAGGAATTGCCATTGAAGAAAGCCGCAGCAATTGCCGCGCAAATTCATGGACTTAAAAAGAATGCTCTGTATAAATACGGCCTAGAGTCTGATTTATAAGCGCTAAAACGGTTACGAGCGGATTATCTGTGGTGCATCAGGGTGGCTTAGGCTATAATCCGCGCCGAGTTGGCCAGACAGTCGCCGCGTTCGCAAGAACGGGGAGGAAAGTCCGGGCTCCAAAGAGCGGGGTGCCAGGTAACGCCTGGGCGGTGCGAACCGACGACAAGTGCAACAGAGAGTAGACCGCCTGCCTGATTTATCAGGTCGGTAAGGGTGAAAGGGTGCGGTAAGAGCGCACCGTGCGGCTAGCAATAGTTCGTAGCAAGGTAAACTCCACCCGGAGCAAGACCAAATAGGGTTCCGTATGGCGTGGCTCGCGTTGGAACCGGGTAGGTCGCTTGAGCCTGTGAGCGATTGCAGGCCTAGATGAATGACTGTCCAAGACAGGACCCGGCTTATCGGCCAACTCACCTCATTCAACAAAAAGCCCGTTTGTCGTAATGACAAACGGGCTTTTTGTTTTTTAATTTATACAGTAATGATAAATTTTATTTGATTAACTCATTAAAAAATCAGAGTTATCTATTTCTTTCGTACATTCAGTCTATCGCTTATTTAGCTTTCAGTTTAGCCGCCATTACAGCTATTTTTAGTCTTTCTTCGTTGTAGGTAAAAATTACTCAATGCAGGTAACATCTACCGTTAACTGGGAGGGTTAATAGAAATAATGTAACTCTAACATTTTGTTTTTATGCGTTTATATTGTTTGGTATAGCCATTGCATTGGTTTGTACGCAAAGTGCAGCATCTTGTTGCATTGCACAGTGTTCACCAAGGAGACTTTCTATGGCCAGTTCAAAAAGCGTAGCAGAACAAACTAACAGTAAAGATAGCGGTGCTTTAAATTCACCCACAACAGCGAAAGCAACTGAAGTGACGCACCATGCCGTTGATGCAGTAGCAGAGAAAGCCGCAGTTGCAGAAGACACTTTGCGTAAAACGGCAGCTAGCTCACAGGAAACTCTGGCGCTCAAGCAGGAGGAAATCAAATTACAACTGCAAAGTTCTTATAGCAAAACCCGTGAGTTGGCAGCGCAAAATCCATTGGCTACAGCTGGGATTGCCTTTGCCGCTGGCGTGGTATTAACGGCTTTATTGCGCCGTCGCTAAGGTGGATTTATGCAAAACCGTGCAAGGTCAGAGGCGCCAGAACAAAGGCCCGTCCAGCATAGTGCGCAAACCGCCAAAACTGGGCAGACAGCATCAGCTGCTGCCCAGCATAACGTTATTGATCAGGCAATGGAGCAACTGGCTGAAATAGCTGTTCTTAGCAGTTCAGTGAAGCAAGCCTATCTCGAGCAGTTGAAGTTGGCTGGGGAAATAGCAACGGCAGAATGGCGGTTAACAGGGCGTAGCCTGATTATTGCTGCGGCTTTAGTCGTCTGTTTTGGTACTGGCATTACGTTATTCTGGGGCAGTATTTTATTGCTGTTGGGCTATATGCTGTTTCAATTGAGCGGTTCGTTATTGGCCACTGTGATCGCTTTGGTGGTGCTACAGTTTGTTTTATTGCTTTGGTGTTGGCGTAGTCTTGGCTATGTGCTGTCACAAACTGGCTTTTCGAAGACTTGGCAGCAATTACAGCTTTTGCTCTCGACTCGAGAGTCGGAACATCAAAAATAGGAGGGGCGACTATGCTAATTCAACAGTTACTTAAAAAACAGCAGTTGAAGCTGACTGTGCTGACGGAACAAGGCCAGTTGCAGCATGATTTGTTACTGATGAGGAAACGACAATTAGCGCAAAGCAGTCGTGATTTTATAGGATCGACGCCAGGTTTAATCGTCAGTTTTAGCCTTGGCTGCCTGTTTCAAATGCGCCACAACAGCACTGTAAAACTACTGCGTAGCACCTTTGGTTTGCGTTGGATTACCAAACTCATCGCTTGAGAATGATGTAAATGCTGTGATTTTTACCTTAATGATTTCCATTGGTGTGGGTTTCGCTGCTATTAGTTGTCGTCAATGCCGCTACAATCATGCCTCGAGTCAGTAAGTGTAAGTATTTTGCTTGTTGTATAGGGCAAGGCGTGGGACTGGCGATAAGTTGTTGAATTTGACTTAAATAAAGAGCTGCTATGCTATGGGCTAATGTGTAGCTTGGAATAATAAATTCGTCAGTGTTGAAGGTGTTGACCAATTTATTTTCGATATGTTGCACAAGTTTAGTTTGTAATTGTTTAGTTGCTGCATCGAGGTCGCTACCTAGTCTAAATGACATGGAGCGGCGAAACATGCTGTTTCGGCTAAAAGTAATAAGCAGTTTTTCCAATGAGGGTGGTGTGTTAGTTGAAAGCCAGTCTTCGGTTGACCGTAGATCTTCAAAGATATTTTCAAAAATATTTTGATGTAGTGCAATAAGAATATCCAACTTGCGTTTGAAGTAGCGATAAAACGTCGTGCGCCCGACATCGGCTTTGTGCGCAATATCTGCCACTGCAATATCACGATAATCTTGTTGTTTAAGCATTTCCTTGAAAACGTGGAGAATCTTGAGCATCGCTCGCGGGCTTTGTTTTATGCGCATGTGGGGCTTGGTGTGCATACTGGATTTTGCTCCAAATTCAATTCAGGCGTTTGATTATACATTAGCCTCAATGGCTCTTGTGTTGTGATTTTTGCTTAAGTGGAACAGATAGGCTCAGGTGTACCATTTGAAACATTCGGGCGAGTTTGTGCCTGATGGTTGGGAATAATGGGCTTTATAGTGACGGTCATAGGGTTAACTGCAACGACAGTGTTACCTGAAATATGAAATTGTCACTACCGATGGAGAATCTGTGATGAGTGAAAATATTGAAGCGGCTCAAAGTGATCAAACAAATAATCCAATCAAGCACAAATTAAGAGTAGGTATTTTCCTTTATCCCGGCATGACGATGCTCGATGCCTATGGGCCACTACAGTTTTTAGCCTTTGTGCCATCATTTGAAACCTTCACTTTTGCGAAAACCAGCACGCTATTACCCTGTGATGCGGGCGTTAACTTACAGCCTAATTACGATTTCGATAATTGTCCGCCGATAGATATCCTTTTAGTGCCTGGGAGCGCAAATCCTTTGACGCAAATACAGGATGAGAAAGTCATTTCTTTCTTAAAACGCAAGGGGGAGCAAGCGCAATACATTACATCTGTATGCACTGGTGCCTTGATTCTTGCGGCAACAGGTTTACTTAATGGTTATCGCACGACCACTCACTGGGCTTATGCTTCAGTGTTGGCACAATATCCTCAAATTACCTTTGAAAATAAACGTATTGTGATTGACCGTAATCGGATCAGTGGCGGCGGTATTACTGCAGGGCTCGATTTTGCTTTGGCACTCATTGCCAATATAGAGGGTGAACAACAGGCTAAAACACTGCAGTTATTGTTTGAATATGATCCTAAACCTCCCTTTAATTGTGGTTCTCCCTTATTGGCAGACGCTTCTTTGGTACAGAGGGTTGAGCAGGAGGTTAGGCAGATAGCGTCAGGATTATTTTAGGCCACAAGGCGTCAAGGATTGTCTTAAAAAGTACATAGTTCATAAGATTATTATGTAGCTTAGGTTTAAAAACTGCTTTTCACTAGGAATCGCCATTCCCAGCTGTTTACTGACTCGCCGCCCGTATAAGGGAGTGAAAAATCAATATGGGCTACGTTGCCATAGCTGGATCGAGAGGAATAAATCCGCGCGCCTATGCCTATGCTACCCAGTGGACCGCTGACTTCGTTATTCTCGGCGAGTTGGCCGCCGGAGGCTTGACCCAGATCGGCAAAGACTGCCCAGCCTAATTCAGCCAGTTGGTATAAGTTGATATTGGGGTAGTTGCGTATCTCGGCGGTCAGTAACCACTGATTATCCCCTTGTTGGTATTCGTTTGGATAACCGCGCACGCCAGTTTCATCCCCTAATCCTTTTGTTAGATCCAGATAAGTGTTCTGTGAAAGGCTAGCCCAAGCTTTGCCATAAGCCGTCCACTTAGGATGGATTTGATAGAAGTATTCGGCTTGAACATCGACCTTATAAGTATCTTTTTGGGTGGTACCGATAGTGCTTGTTCCACCCATTTCTAACAGCCACAGTTGATCGTTAAACTTATACCCGCCAGTGCTTTGCCAGTTAACGTGGTAGCCTAAGGGATTATTATCACCTATATCATTGGTTTCTATGCCGAATTGTACATAGTGATGCCAACCTAAGTTAAAGTCTTCATTGTTGGTGATCAGGTGAACATTATTCAGTACGTGGAAATCATCTTCGATAAACTCGTACGCGACCCAAGGGTACATAAAGTCCCTGTCTTGAGGGAGCATGGACGTAGGATAGCGCTCAGAATGGGCAAACTCGTGCTTGTCTTGGGTGACACCAGTAATAAAGCGAGAAAGGTGCTGACTGTTTTTATTAATTAACCAGCCATATTGCAGATTGAGATAGTCGACAGTGTGTGTGAACTCATTCACCTCTTGCCCATTTTGTCTGAGGGTATCTGTACGGTTATCGTCTAAAAACTCCGCCGAATACATGGTACTCGTATTGAGGGAATAGAAGGGCTTACTCACATAAACGTGTTTAGCTTGGCCGTCGCTATTGTCGTAGAACTCAGCGGCAACTGTGCCGTGTTCAATAATACTGAGCGGCGCTTCGAAAGCAAATTTATAGCCATTCCGAGATTCATTGGATTGATATTTAAGTCGAGTGCGGATCCCCGTTCCAAGCAAGTTGTCTTCTTTGAGCCCGAAGGAGTAACGTGTGTCGCCACCTGAACTACTCAAACTCGCTGTCGGTAATAATGACCAATTATCCCAGGTTTCCACCACCACGGACTCAACGGATGGATCGACATCGGCTTGGGGATCTTTTTCTGCGATATAAATTTTCGCATCGCGAATATAAGGCATTGCCCGTAAAAGTCGTTGGGATTCGTCGAGATCTTTTTGTGTAACAGTATCATTTTCGCTGAAGGTTAGATTATCGAGAACCACATATTCTTTGGTATTGAT
Source organism: Shewanella sp. S23-S33 (assembly GCF_043359565.1). Lineage (NCBI taxonomy): Bacteria > Pseudomonadati > Pseudomonadota > Gammaproteobacteria > Alteromonadales > Shewanellaceae > Shewanella > Shewanella sp. S23-S33. The sequence continues at coordinate 37,523 of NZ_JBHFFD010000044.1, forward strand.
ATGCAGGGCGTTAGCCCAGCGGTGAATGAAAAAAGCATCGGGATCTGACTCATCAAAAATGGGGTTGTTGACCACTACAATCTTGCTGACTTTTTGTTTTGTTTGATCTTGGTTTGCGGGATCGGCGAGCTTAGCCTCTTCTGCTTGGGCAACCCTGGTTAGGTTGCCAACACAACAAGATAGGATGCATGCATACTGAAAAAATTTCTGCATAAAAGGCCACTCCCATGAAATCGACGACTGCAGCGAAAACAATTTTACGTTGCAATTCACAATTTAATAACACATGGAAAACGAGTGTTAGTCAAGGAAACATTTTAATAAGTTTCTTATTTTACTTAAGGTTAGCTTAAGATTATCTTGAGGTAGCGGCTGGGCGCGGGCTCCAGCCGGATTAGCGATTGTTACAGTGTACGCCTAGGTGGGACAGCGACGTTAGCAAAGATGAGCCCCGCAATCAGCGACATAAAAATCAAAAAGATTTGCGAGCCTATGTGCGACTGATTGAGCATGGTCTCACCTGAGATCAGTGCATTGAGTCCGATATAGGTTTTACTGCCGGGGACTAAGATCACTATTCCCTGCAACAGGGCGATGGAGGCAGGCGCCTTCATCCAGCGGGCGAAGAGATTAGAATAAATTCCTACTGCCAAGGCACCAAAGAAGATCCCCACCGAATCACCAAAATAATGTCCGCCGAGCATGGCTGAGAAAAACGCCACTATCCCAGCCAATACGCCCCAAGGCGAATCTTGCATCCGTGCTTTGAAGATAAAAACCAGCGCCATAGATAGAATCGGAACCGCCGACCATATCGCCCAGCGAGGTAAACCCTCAGGTTCTATGTGAATCGCTTCGCCGAACATAGCTTTACCGATTGCCATGCCGAGCACTGCGCCAAAGTACAGCTTAAATAATTGCATGCTCGCATCCATGATGCGCGCCGTGCCAGAAATTAAATCCCGTGCGGCGAGTTCGGCTAAACCTAAGGTTAAGGCTAAGCCGGGAATAAAAATAATAATGGAGGAGAGGATCACTACTGGGATATTAATATTTGGATCGATACGCGCTATGCCACAGGCTGCGATGGCGCAAAGGATAGTGGCGAAGGGTTCGAGCACTTCGGCCATGCGGGCCGAGCGTTCGGCACGGTATACCAAGCCATAGACGAATAAGCCTAATAATCCTGACCAAAATACATCGTTCCAACCCGTGCCCATCAGCATAGCGAAAGCGGCGGCAGAAGTTCCAAAAGAAAAGCAAGTTAATACAGGGCCATAGGGATTGGGTTTATTGGCAATTTCTTCTAAGCGATCTAAGGCCTCGGCCAAAGTGCGTTTACCTGAGGTTAACTCATCGACCAATTCATCGGTGCGGGCGAGTGAGCCCAAATCGAGTTCACCGGGCTTAACGCGAGCGGCATGGTTATATTCTTGATCAGTATCATGTTGCAAAACGAAGGTCATCGACGTCGGAGAAATAAGGAAATAGCCTTCGATACCTAAGGTGCGAGCAACGGTTTGTAAGTGGGTTTCTAGACGATAAGCGGGTGTGCCAAACTTATGCAAGGCTTTGCCTAGCTTTATGATAAATCTGCGTTTTTCGATAAACTCGTCGTTATCCAATCGGGGTATTCACTGTATAAAAAGTTGTAGGGAATGACGCGCGCATATTAACCTATCTTGTCTATAAAAGGTTAATGGCTTTTAACCTTAATACAAATAAATTGCTGATTTTTTGCAGCTCGGGCTATAGTCAGCTTTTTGATAAGGGGAAATAGGCATGTCTTTGATGGTAACGGGTCTTTACGCTAGCCTCACAGGGCTATTAATTGTCGCTTTGGCTTATCGAGTAGTTAAATTAAGGCGAGGTCAGAAAATCGGCCTAGGGGATGGTGGTAACAGCACCTTAGCTTTGGCTAATCGAGTGCATGTTAACCTGATCGAAAATGCGCCTATCGTATTGATTTTAATGCTGGTGGCCGAAGCGGGTGGCTTGCCTGCATTTTATTTACACTGTTTTGGGACTGTGTGGATAGTGGCGCGCTTACTCCATGCTATTGGCTTAACTCAAGGCCAAGGTGGTTATCATTTTGGTCGTTTTTGGGGCGTATTGCTCACTTGGCTAGTGATTATCAGTTTGGCGTTGGTGAATTTGCTGCATTTTGCTCAAGGTTTAGGAAAGGGTCTCTAGGCTCGCAGGTTTGGGGCGGTTAATTCCGCCCTAAGCCATATCCATAGCGGATTTAGGGGTATTACGCTTCTGGCTCAAATACCCCTGAAAATGCCTCGATTGGTGTTTTTTTAATCGCATCTATCCTCCATTCCCTGCTATACTCCGCGTCCCTAAATTGGCGTAACTTATTTTCGTGGCGCCTTTATTTGACATTACGTTTTCGGGTCACAATCCATGCAAGTTGAATCCACACTCTTTAGTCATCCCAAGTATTGGGCCACGGGCGACAGCACTGCGCCTTTCTTACCTATGTCTCGCAAGGAGATGGATAAGCTTGGTTGGGATAGCTGTGACATCATCATAGTCACAGGCGACGCTTATGTGGATCACCCAAGCTTTGGCATGGCGGTGATCGGCCGTATGTTAGAGGCTCAGGGTTACCGAGTTGGGATTATTTCCCAGCCAGATTGGTCGAGCAAAGAAGCCTTTATGCAATTGGGCCGCCCGAATCTGTTTTTTGGCGTCACCGCCGGTAACATGGATTCGATGATCAACCGTTACACCGCCGACCGTCGTTTACGTTCTGACGATGCTTATACCGCGGGTGATATTGGCGGCAAGCGCCCAGATCGCGCCGTGACTGTGTACACCCAGCGTTGTAAAGAAGCCTTTAAAGATGTGCCTGTGATTATTGGTGGTATCGAAGCCAGTTTGCGCCGCATCGCCCATTACGATTATTGGTCGGATAAAGTACGCCGTAGTGTGATTTTCGATGCTAAGGCCGACATTCTGATGTACGGCAACGCCGAGCGTCCTTTAGTTGAAGTGGCACGCCGCTTAGCTGCCGGCGAACCCATTAGCTCGCTGCACGATGTGCGCGGCACAGCCGTTATCCGTAAAGAGCCGCTGCCCGAATGGCGCGGTATGGACTCGCGCAAGATTGACCAATTGCACAAGATAGAGCCGCTGCCGAATCCTTACGGCGCCGATGATGTGGGTTGTGCTAACTTGTCTGGCCCGTCGGATGTGAAGATATTCGATAACGAAGCCCCTAAGCCAATTAGCGTTCAGCCGCCTAAACCTAAGCCATGGGATAAAACCTATGTGCTGCTGCCAGCGTTTGAAAAAGTCTCTGAAGACAAATATTTATATGCCCATGCTTCACGGATTTTGCACCAAGAGCAAAATCCAGGTTGTGCCCGTGCGTTATTTCAACCCCATGGCGACCGCGCCGTTTGGGTGAATCCGCCCGCATGGCCGCTCAATACCGATGAGATGGATGCGGTATTCGATTTACCCTATCAGCGTATTCCTCATCCGATTTACGGCAAGGAAAAAATCCCTGCCTATGACATGATCAAGACGTCAATCAACATCATGCGTGGTTGCTTTGGTGGCTGTTCTTTCTGCTCGATTACCGAGCATGAGGGCAGAATCATTCAGAGTCGTTCACAAGAGTCGATTGTTAAAGAAATCAAAGATATTCAGGATAAAGTGCCAGGCTTTACTGGGGTGATTTCCGATTTAGGCGGCCCAACCGCCAACATGTATCGTTTAGGTTGTACCAGCGAAAAGGCTGAAAAAACCTGTCGTCGTCTTTCTTGTGTGTTTCCATCGATTTGCGGCCACTTAGGCACAGATCATAAACATACAATCGACTTGTATCGCGCTGCGCGTGCCGTACCTGGCATCAAGAAAGTATTGATCGCCTCTGGCGTGCGTTACGACTTGGCGATCGAAGATCCGGCTTATGTTAAAGAGTTAGTGCAGCACCATGTGGGCGGCTACTTAAAAATCGCCCCTGAGCATACCGAAGAAGGTCCGCTCAGCAAGATGATGAAGCCCGGCATGGGCGCCTACGATAAGTTTAAAGAATTGTTCGATAAGTTTTCTAAGGAAGCGGGCAAAGAGCAGTTCCTGATCCCTTACTTTATTTCGGCCCATCCAGGCACGACCGACGAAGACATGGTGAACTTAGCGTTGTGGTTGAAGGAGCGTAAGTTCAAGCTCGACCAAGTACAGAATTTTTATCCGTCACCGATGGCGAATGCGACCACGATTTATCATACCGAGTTAAACTCGCTGAAAAACGTCAAGCACACCAGCGAAGTGGTATCTGTACCGAAGAAAGGGCGCCAACGTCGCTTGCACAAAGCATTGCTGCGTTATCACGATCCTGCGGGTTGGCCATTGATCCGTGAAGGCTTAACCGCCATGGGGCGTGAAGACTTGATCGGTAATAGTCCGCATCAGTTAGTGCCGCCAGAGGGTCGAAATGAGCGCGGACCTAAGTGGATGAAAGATGCTAACCAAGGCCAAAAAGCCTTTACTCGCTTCTCGGGCAATCAGTTTGATGACCGCAAGGGCGACGGTAAATCTAAAAGTGCAGCGAAAGGCGGCGCGCAAGCTCAGGCTGGTGCTGAGTCAAAACCCGCTGCTAAAGGCGGAAAACCAGCCGCGAATGGCACTAAGCCAACGGGATCTAAACCCGCGGGAGCTAAACCCAGTGGAGTCCATTCGAGCCGTCCGGGAGCGAAGGCGCCCTTCGGCCAGTCTGGTTTTAAGGCCGGCGGCGCTCAAGCGAACAGCAGTGCTAAAGGCGGAAGCCCATCAAAAACGGGTGGCAAATCTGCAGGAAAGCCCGCTCAGGGGCGCCAACAGGCTAAGTAACACTTTTCGCCATCACAAATAATGTTCAAAGGCCGCTCCAGATATGAGTTTGGAGTGGCCTAGCTAGCATGGTCATTCCGCGAAAATAGTCCTCAACTGGTATCGCTGGGCGAACTATTATAAGATCCCTGTCTGATGTTTATGTCTACTATTTGTTTATATTCGATATTTTAGCTATACATCTCACCCATATCCGCGGTTCGTTAACTAACATTAGATATTATGAATAAAAAGCGTAGACCCAGTCTTCAAGACGTTGCCGATCAAGTTGGGGTCACCAAAATGACGGTGAGTCGCTATTTAAAAAATCCAACAAGGGTGGCGCAAAGCACTCAAGAGAAGATAGCTATCGCGCTAGAAACCTTAGGTTATATTCCTAATCGCGCGCCGGAAATTTTAGCGCAAGCGACCAGCCGCGCCATTGGCGTGTTAGTGCCTTCGTTAACCAACCAAGTATTTGCTGAAGTGCTGCGCGGTATCGAGAATGTGACCGGCAAACGCGGTTATCAAACCATGCTGGCTCACTACGGGTATCAGGCCGAATTAGAAGAAGAGCGGGTGGCATCACTGCTCTCTTACAATATCGATGGCTTACTCTTGTCCGAAAGTTACCACACGCCGCGTACCGTGCGAATGATTGAAACGGCGGGCATTCCGGTCATCGAAATGATGGATAGTGTGTCGCCTTCGATTCAACAGTGTGTGGGTTTCGATAACACAGCGGCCGCATGCGAAATGGTTAAGGCCATGATTGCACAAGGCTATCGCCACATAGCCTACCTAGGCGCGCGCATGGATATTCGCACTCAGCTTAAGATGCGAGGCTACGAGTTAGCGATGCAGCAAGCTCGGCTTACATCTTTGGCTATGACCACAAATGAGGCCTCGTCGTTTTCGTTGGGGGCGTCGTTATTGCAACAAACATTAGCGAAATATCCCTATGTGGATAGCTTTTTTTGCACCAACGATGATTTGGCTGCGGGGGTGATATTTGAGTGTCAAAGACAAGGCATCAAGATCCCTGAACAAATTGGCGTTGCAGGGTTTCATGGCCATGATATTGGCCAATCTATGACGCCAAAATTGGCGAGCATTATTACGCCGAGAAAAGAGATTGGTCGAATTGCTGCCACTGAGCTATTAGACAGGTTAAATGGCAAAGAGATAGCTGAATCGGTTATCGATCTGGGCTATCGTATTGATTTAGGGGAAACACTGTAGACTTCCCCTCGTTCTTTCGCTTAACGACTTATGTTTGTCATCACAGGTTATCGTTAGAGAAACGCAGAGATGATGACTGCGACTATGCCGCCCGTCGTACCAATAATGGTCTCCATTACCGTCCAGGTTTGCAGTGTTTGTTTTTCTGACAATCCAAGAAAACGGTTAGCGAGCCAGAAGCCTGAATCATTGACATGCGAGAGCACAATTGAACCACCGCCAATGGCAATCGTAATTGCCGCCAATTGAGCACCATCTAAGTTTAGTGGTTCAAGTATTGGGATGATAAGGCCGCAAGCCGTTAACATGGCCACGGTTGCCGACCCCTGGATCACGCGCACCGACGCCGACAAAATAAATGCCAGTATTACAATCGGTAATCCCGAACCTGCCAACATATTGCCTAATGCATCGCCGACACCCGAGTCAATCAGCACTTGCTTGAACACGCCACCAGCACCGGTGACGAGAATAATGATCCCAGCAGGTTGTAACGCACTGCTACAGATTTCCATGATGCGCTCATTGGGAATATTGCGTCTCACGCCCAGTACATAGAATGCGATTAAACAGGCTAGCAAAATGGCGGTGAAGGGATGACCTATCAAGGCGAGCCAATTATGCAGATCGGATTTTTCATCAATAAAGCGTGACACCACTGTCTTTAAACCGATAAGCAGCAGTGGGAACACCACAATACTGATTGATAGTGCGAATGAGGGGATCGGTCCGCCTTCTCGTTCACCTTTTTCCTGCTGCTCGTGGGCAGGCAGCTCAACATGGACTTTTTGGGAGATGAGACTGGCAAAGAGCGGGCCGCCTAGAATCATCGCCGGAATCGATGCCAATAAACCGAAGACGATCATGTAGCCAAAGTCGGCATTGAGCTGGGAAGCGACCAAAATAGGCCCTGGTGCAGGGATGAGAAATGCCTGACAGGTGGCAATACCCGCGAGCAGTGAAATACCAATTTTAACGACGCTGCCGCCCCCTTTACGAACCACGGCAAAGGCGATGCCAATCAGCAGTACCACAGCAACATCGAAGAAGAGGGGGAGCGCACAGATAAAGCCTGTAAAGGTCATGGCCCAGTGAGCTTTGTCGTTACCAAATTTATTCAGCAGTGTATGGGCTATCTGATCTAGCGCGCCAGTCTCTTCCATTACCCGGCCAAACATGGCTCCCAAAGCGACCACAACCGCAACAAAGCCCAGTGTTCCCCCCATACCTTGTTGAATCGTATTGGTGATATCGGCTGGGTTCATGCCAGAGAAAAGGCCGGTAATGATCGACACCAGTATCAGTGATACTACTGCATGTAATCTCACTTTCATCACTAAGAACAGTAGCAGGGCAATTGAACCCAGTGCTGTCAGAATCAATGACATATCAGACATAAGAGGACTTTTCCTTGTTAGTTAAGTTGTCCACATTTTTGTAGGTTACCGGTAACATGTTACCCGTAATATGGTAGAGTGGGAAGTGACTAAATTCGAGAATTGGCATGAGGTTAACAAAGTGACTGAGAGAAAAAAAGGCAATAGCTATGTGTTCATGGGCGTCTCTAGTTGTGGCAAATCTTCGATTGGTGCCGCGGTCGCAGAGGCTTTAGAGACGAAATTTATTGATGGTGATGATCTGCATCCTAGAGCCAATATTATCAAGATGAAATCTGGCTCACCGCTCAATGATAGCGATCGCGCTCCTTGGCTTGAGCGCATCAACGACGCTGTGTATAGCATTGAGCAAAAGGGGGAGCAGGGGGTGATTGTCTGCTCTGCACTGCGTCGCCAGTATCGTGACTTAATCCGTCAGAACAACAGCAAGCTGGTGTTCATTCATCTATATGGAGATTTTGGATTAGTCAAAGAACGCATGTTTGCCAGAAAAGCCCACTTCATGCCGATTGAGCTACTCAAGAGTCAGTTCGACACGCTGGAAATGCCCGCGAATGATGAAGCTGACGTTATCCAAGTGAGCATAGATGGCACTTTCGAAGAAGTCGTACAACGCTGTATTAATGCGATAAATGGCGAAGGGTAAGGTCAACGTTGGCCATTGAAGTCAAGCGTAAAGTCGTAATGCACATCGGCTTAAACCGCTCAATTTTTTAGAAAAAAAGCCACTCCAGAAACTAACTTGGAGTGGCGTAGAGATAATGGTAAGCCTGCGGTACCATCCAATGAGTGTTACGGCGAGCGTTTGTAGACGGAACGTGCGCCGCACCTCAGTCTCAAATAAGCTCACGCATATGAGCGATGACGCGAGCTGCCTATCCTGCTAAACATGATTTAACTCAACATGTGATTAGAACGGTCACTAAAGACTGTTACTCAAAACAGTCCTGCTTCATGCGACTAAGCAATGCCAAAGTTGAATGGGTGCTGTAGCCACCTTGGTTAAACTTCCTTGAGCCTTAAAAGAAGTAATTAATCCCGACTGCGAAGCTGTTGTCTTCCTGTGCTTCAAGTGCAGGATCATCCATATCACTGAAATCTAGCTTCATCTCGGCAAACATCACAGTGTCGTTACTGTAGCGATAATGCAGCCCCAGCATGGCAAATTGGCGAGTCCATTGACCTTGAATCGGCGTAGCTGCATCTGTGTCTAAATCTAAATAACTGAGTACAACCATAGGCACAAATCCGTTGTCGAATTGATAGGCCGTCATAAACTCGGCACCAGTGGCGTCGTAGAGATCGCCGTTGACCAGTTCATTATTTTTACTTTTGTGAGCGTTAAAGCCCACATAGAGACCGCTGGCCTCCCGTCCTTCGGCATAGTGATAGTAGTCACCATACATGGCACCAATACCGATAATTTCATTGGTTTCATCGACTTGAGTATTGCCTAAGTGGCCTTCAAAATCGCCGCGGTTAAAACCTGCGAGTAGCTTAAATTTATCGGTTACCGCATAAGTGATACTGGCGCCGTAGCTGCTGTCAAAACTCAGTTCTGAGTTGGTCATCTCGCTACCGTCATCGTTTTTTAGGCTGACATCACCATTGGTTTTGGCGGCATATTGCAGGGCGATTTGTACTGGGCCTAAATTATTACGGTAAATGAAGGCGGAATCGGCACGGCCTGTACCTGTGAGGCTGCCATCACCGAAGGTGTAAGCGCCAACGCTGTAACCTGCAAATACGTTCGGTAAATCTGTAGTACCTGCGACATCGTAATAGGCGCCCCATTGTTTACCGAAACTTAGGTTGCCCCATGTATCATGGGACATGCCAACATAACCTAAGCGGTTATAGAGAAAATCATCGGTTTTTTCGGCGGCGAGTTTGCCCCCTTGCATCACTAGCCCATCGTCGCTGGAGACCATGTTGATCCCCCATTCTGTGGTAGCAAAAGCGGTCCAACCATTTTTCTCGCTGCGCTCGAAGCTGAATCTTAGGCGTGATGAGTCGTCGATAACTGAAGTATCGTGGCTGTCATTTAATGCTGCAAACCCTAACCAACCCATTAAATCTAAGGTGTTTTTTTGATCTTTATAGAGTTCAACCGCCTGACTGCTGGTGGCCGTTAATAGCATAGGTAACACTAAAGCGAGACAAGTCTTATTCATAAATCCCCCGATAATGAGCAAGTATTCTTCAGGGGATCATAGGCTTGGCCTATGATCCCTGAGTTATCGTTAGTCTTGATGTGGATGTTGGTATTAATTGTTTCCGAGCATGCGTTAGTCGTATTTAGGCTGGACGTGTGTCGGCAACAGGCGCTTGGTTTGAGATCACGCCGAAAATAGTCCAACCGAAGAAGGTGGCTATGGCGCCAAGCATCACTGCGGTTTCGCCAGAGCTGTACAGAGCATAGAAGCTATACAACGCACCGATTACGGCGATCACGTTGGCAACGCGGGCTTTATTGATAGGCACTTTTTGCTGTCTTTGCATTATGCCAAGCGCGGCCATAGATAAGATATAAGGCACAATGTTGGTGACGACGGCGAGGTTAACGAGTGCTTCGAACTGCTTACTCAGTGATGGGCTAATGGTCATCAGCGATAGTGCTGTTTGGATCGAGACGATAATAGTCATGCCCCAGATTGGCGCATCGGCTTTGCTGACTTTAGAGAAAATTTTCGGAAAAAATCCTTCATCGGCAGAGGCTTTAAACACTTGGGCAATAGTGAACTGCCAACCTAAGAGTGATCCAGTACAGGAGATAATGGCGCAGGCCATCACGATTTTACCAACTACTGGATTAAACATTTGTGCAAAGGCTAAACCGAATGGCGCATTCGACATGGCAAGCTCGGCATTTGGCACAATACCGGCAATGACGTTAGTGGAAACGATATAAATCACTGCTGCACCTAAGGTACCGCCCATCACGGCGATAGGTACGTTTTTTTCTGGGTTATCGACGGCTTCTGAGTTTGCACAGGCCGATTCTAAACCGAGGAACGCCCACAAAGTCATAGCGATAGAACCGCCTAACGCTTTGAAGAATGGCATATCATGCGGGTTCCATGCACCTTTATAGAGGTCGATGTCAAACCAGAACCAACCAATTAAAGATACGCCAATCACAGGCAGAATAATCCCCCACACAGTCACGCTACTGACGCGACCCGTGATGCGGGCACCACCGAAGTTAGCAATGGTTGCCAACCAAAGTACGCCAATGGTCGCAAGACAAATTGCCATCGGGCTTAAGTTAACTTCCAGCAACACGGCAGCGTAACCCACGGCAGAGATGGCAATCGCGACGTTGGCGATTAACAGCGAGACGGCATAGGTGTAGTTGGCCATAAAGTTGCCAGAACGGCCGAAGGCATACTCGGCATAACCGCCCATACCACCGGATTTTTTACTGAACATACCGCACTTAGCAAAGGCGAAGGCGAGGGCCGTTGACCCTGCTGCTGTTACTAACCAAGATAAAATGGAGATAGTACCGACTTGAGCTAATTGGGTTGGCAGCATAATAATGCCCGAACCCATCATGTTGACTATGGTGATAATAGTTAATTGGACGACGCCAATTTTATTTTCTGATTTACTCATACTAATAACCTAATTTAGGTGACTTATTATAGGAGGCATGAATTTGACTGCAGAGTGGGGTTAATAAACTCTGCAGTCAGTCTTCATTATTTATTTAGTACATAGCCCATTGCTTGAATTTTGCCGTCTGCGGTATTTTCGAGATAAACACCTTGCAGTTCTGGTGAGAATCCAGGTAATAGGTTGATGCCTTCTTCAAGGGCAAGGAAATAACGCTGAACAGAACCGCCCCATATTTCACCTGGCACCATACATAACACGCCTGGTGGGTAAGGGAGTGCGCCTTCTGCTGCAATTCTTCCTTCAATTTGCGAGAGTGGGACTAATTCAACTTTGCCACGAATAAACTCTAGGTTTGCTTCCTGCGGGTCCATCACTTTTGTAGGGAAATGTGCTTTACGGAACATTTCTTTCTGCAGTTGTTTTACGTCATGGCTGACATAAAGATTGTGCATTTCTTGGCAGAGTTGACGGATAGAATAGTCTTTATAACGGGCTTTATTGGCGTTATAAACGTTAGGTAATACTTCAGATAATGGCGCATCTTCATCGACTAATTTCTCGAAACGAGATATTTGTGATACCAGATGTTGCATCTTGGCCATATCTTCCGCAGGTGTCATCAGGAATAAAATCGAATTTAAGTCGCACTTCTCTGGAATAATATTATTTTCCCGTAAGAAGTTAGCCAGAATAGTCGCTGGAATACCAAATTCGGTATATTTGCCAGTTTCAGCATCTATGCCCGGTGTTGTTAATAAGAACTTACAAGGGTCAACAAAGTATTGGCCTTTTTCATAACCTTCGAAGGAGTGCCATTTCTGACCAGGTTCGAATTCGAAGAAGCGTAAGTCATCGGCCATTTGTTCGGTTTCATAGTCTTGCCATAGGCGGCCGTCGATCATTGTTGGCACGAATGGTTTGATATATTTACACTTTTTGAGCAATAGCTTACGTGCTTCGATACCCGCTTTTACCGCTTCGCGCCACAGATAACGACCGCTTGCGCCTTCATGCATTTTCGCATTTACATCTAGCGCCGCAAATAAAGGATAGAAGGGACTGGTAGAGGCATGCATCATAAAGGCGTTGTTGAAGCGTTTATGGTTGCAATATCTATCTTGGCCTTTGATATGTTTATCTTTTTTATGGATTTGCGAGGTTTGTGAGAAACCCGCCTGCTGTTTATGCACCGACTGAGTCACGATAATGCCTGGATCTTCAGCAGTCAGTTCGAGCAAGAGTGGTGAGCAGTCATTCATCATAGGGATGAACTGTTCATAACCCACCCAAGCCGAGTCGAATAAGACGTAGTCACAAAGATGGCCAATTTTATCAATCACTTGGCGAGCATTGTAGATAGTGCCGTCATAGGTGCCGAGTTGGATTATCGCCAAGCGGAATGGGCGTTTTTCATCTGCTCTTTCTGGCGCGACTTCACGAATTTGCTCTCTTAAATAGGACTCTTGGAAACAGTGGGCATCAATGCCACCAATAAATCCGAAGGGATTACGTGCCGTTTCTAAATAAACAGGTGTAGCACCTGCTTGAATTAACGCGCCATGGTGGTTTGATTTGTGGTTATTGCGGTCGAATAACACGAGGTCGCCTTTCGCTAACAGCGCATTAGTCGCAACTTTATTTGATGACGAAGTGCCGTTAAGTACGAAATAGGTTTTATCGGCATTAAAAACTTTGGCAGCGTATTTCTGTGCTTCCAGTGGAGCGCCTTCATGGATCAGTAAATCACCCAGTTTCACGTCGGCATTACACATATCCGCGCGGAAAATGGTTTCGCCAAAAAAGTCGAAGAATTGGCGGCCCACAGGGTGTTTACGGAAGAATTGTCCACCTTGGTGACCAGGACAGGCAAAGGTAGAGTTACCCATTTCGACGTATTTTTTTAACGTACCGAAGAAAGGTGGCAATAGCGCTTGTTCATATTTACTTATTGCAGTCTCAACCTGTTTTCCGTAGAAGTCAGTGTTATCACCGCAGAGTTCAAATACCCCTGTAATCGATGAGCAAACATCATCAGGGAAGGTTTCTTCACAGCAAACTGAAACGAAAATGGGCAGTTTCAATCCGGTGTTTTTAATCTTTTCAACAATACCATTTCTAACATCATCAACAGAGACGACAGCCGCGCCCACATCGCAAAAATCTGTGGTTAATACATTGACAACTTCTCTGTCGATATCGAAACAAGATCTAACAGATAAGCTAGCGGCTACTTTTAATGATTTCATAGTTAATTTCCCTTTTACTTTATAAAAAATAGATACAAGTGTGCCTATACCTAATTAAAAACATTAATGGTATGAAAATTAGATATAGCTATTCCGTGCACAGATTAAATGTGGTTATGCCAAAGTTACGAAATAAATATAAGTAGAAATATATTTATTGAGCGTATGAATAGCTTAGCCGCAGTAAAACTGCACTGATAAAAGAATGCTTTGATTAAGGTGTTAGATAATAAACCAAATGAAAACAGTACGATAAGTGTTTGCGCCTATTAGGGCAATAGCACTTTAGACTTGTTAATTGGCCTACTACCTACGCTAAGGTTAGCGGAGGAAGATAAAGGAGTGATCGAAATAGTCACGTTGACTAGGCATCATGATATGCCGTGTGCGCCTGATATGCGCCATAATTTTAGATTTCCTCTTCATATACGACTCCATTATGACTTAGAGAAAACGGTTAGGTTTTTATTACGTAATGAAGTTTATATGCGAGTTATAAATAAAATCATGACCTATGTCTTATTTTTAAATAATTAGCACGTCAATTTAACTTAATTTATCGATATTAAATTGAGTCAATCATGCTTAAGTATCTTTATCTAAATTATGAAAGTAAATATTGTCAGCATTATTTAAATAATATTATTTGCATAAAATATCTTATTTCAAATATCTAATCTTAATTTAAAGGCTGCTGTAATCATCATTCCGATTTATACCGCATTCCATATTTGCATTGTTATGCAGATATTTTCGTTACAAAATCATCATCCTGCTTGAAAAATGCAAAAATGATAACTTTTTTCTCACATTTGAGCATTTGGGGCAGAAAGTTGTCGTTTTAGGGCAGATGTTATTTTTTTGATTGACGTAAAGTGAGTCAGGTCGAACATGAATAGGAGATAGACATGAATAAAGGGTGGTTAGGGGCGAGTTTAGTGCTTGGGTTATTCGTTGGACAAGCAAGTGCTATGACATTAACGAGCAAAGATATGAGCGAGGGCAATAAACTGACATCGCAATTAGTGTTTAATGGCTTTGGTTGCCAAGGGGAAAATATTTCGCCGCAACTGACTTGGACTGAGGTGCCCACAGGAACTAAAGCATTTGCAGTGACAGCTTATGATCCTGATGCACCAACGGGCAGCGGTTGGTGGCACTGGGCCATATATAACTTACCCTTAGCGCAAACTTCGCTCGCACAAGGTGCGGGCTCGCATGTTGATGCACTGCCCAAAGGCGCCATTGCCTTGAAGAACGATTTTGGTACTACAAATTTTGGTGGCGCATGCCCGCCCCAAGGTCATGGCGTTCACAGGTATGAATTTACTGTGTGGGCATTACCCAGTGCTTTAGAATTGCCAAAGGATGCTAGCCCTGCCTTATTGGGCTTTATGCTCAGGGCACAAGCGCTCGGCAGCGCCAAGTTGACTGCGGTATATAATCGATAATCCATTGATAATTAGGCTGGTGTCATGATCCGTATGTTTGAATATGATTCGAAGCAGGCACAATCTTTATCTCAAGTCCCTGTACATCAGCCGTCGATTATTCGGGTTATCTATGGTGAAAAGTCTCTGCTCTGGCAAGATGAATCTGTTTTAGTAGGCCAAGGGCAGTTACTGTTAATTCCTGCTGGTTCGCATATTAGTTTTGTTAATCGACCTTTTCTTGGGCGTTATCGGGCGGTGCAGTTATTACTCCCTCACGATTTACCTCAAGGTATTTTATCAAGCGCTACCGATTGGCGTGACCCTATGCCAGTCCAAAACGTATCCCGCGCTGTGGACTTAGCTTGGAATGCGCTATTACAGAGTTTGACCTTGTCTCTGGCCGATCCTGTTCAACTGCATTATTTGGCCGCGTTACTGTTAAGTTTGCCGGATAAACGCAGTGTGAACTGGTTGTATGGACACTCCCAACGCAGCGTGACTCAAGCGGCCTTGGCCTTGATGAGTGTGAGTCCTTCGGCATCATGGCAGCAGGAGGATATTGCCGACAAGTTACACATGAGCACGGCAAGCCTTAGGCGTAAATTGGCCTTAGAAGACACCAGTTTTAGGCAGTTACTGGCAGAAGTGCGGCTTTGCCATGGTTTAGCCATGTTGCAGAATTCGAGCGAGCCAGTATTGCAAGTGGCTTTGGCCTGTGGTTATCAATCTGCGGAAAAGTTTTCCTTACGTTTTAAGCAACAATTTGGCCTGACCCCTGCGGCTTATCGTCGTACACTGTGAAGTGGCATGGGTGTATACCCAAACAACTTTAGGGTATTGGAGAAATATGATGGCGGATGATCAATTTACTGACAGCGGATTTTGGAACAAGATCAAACTCTTTAGCCGTCAAGCTGGTAGAGAGGTCATCGAGCGGGCACTATGGCTTTATTATGCAGCGCAACAACCCAATACGCCTAAGTGGGCTAAGTCAGTCATCTACGGCGCGTTAGCGTATTTTATTTTGCCTTTAGATGCGATTCCCGATCTGACTCCTTTAGTTGGCTTTACCGATGATTTAGGTGCTCTTGCCGCTGCCCTGACTATGGTGACCTTATATATCGATGATGAAGTGAAATCCCTTGCGGCGGATAAACTCGCACTGTGGTTTGGAGATAAGCCGACCGAACCTAAGACTTAAGCCTATTGCGAACGCAATCGCCTAAGTGATGCAAAATTGTGCTAAAAATATGATTTCATTAGGAGTCGTTGATTTGGTTTTGACTGAGATTTTCTGGGGTAAAAATATTTTTTTGCAAATGTTTCACTATTGCTTGATTGCGCTATATGCTAGCGCTGTTTTGTAAACCCCTTGTGTTTGTTTAGGCAGATAAATGAAAAATATTATGGTAGTGATCCTATGGCTTTTAGGTGTCTCTGCCGCTACCCCCGCGTTTGCCGATGAGGCCTCTCCGGAACAACTCGCCCGTCTTTACCTCGATTTTATGGCACAGAATAGTCGCCAGAGCGAAGCTTTGTGGCCTGGTTTTCGCCTTGAAGATAAAGTACACCTCTTTAGTTATGGTGGTAATGTCTGGCTTCGACAGCCTGGTGGCGAAATAATCCAAGATAACAGTGTGTTAGAGTCGGTCAATCTGCACTCGGGTCTATCGGTGAGTTTCGGCTTTCCGCAATATAATGGCCAGCCAGGCGTATTGATCCAGCTCGAAGTGCCGAACATCCAATTTACTCGCGACACTAAGCCAACGGATTTAGCTTTTTTAATCTGGGCGAGCAATGGCTTGCATGAAGCCTTCCATTTTTATGCCCAATCCGAATGGCGAGTATTAGAAGACGGTAAGCGTTATGAGGGTGAGGTCTTTCCGCTCAACTTCGATGCTCGCTATTATCGTTTACAGTTATTTGATGCCTTAATGGCGGCGCTGGCACAACCTGAACAACAGTCATTACATCTTAGCTATGCAGCCTATTGGTTGCAGCAATGGCGCCAAATTGCGCCGAATGAAGATCGAGTCGGTTACATCAATGATCTTGTTGAAGGCAGCGCTAAGTACGTGGAATTGGCCGCTGGTGCGCGTGTGTTGAGTCAAAATCAAACTTTACTTGGTTATCAGCAAATACTGACAAAATATGTGTATGACTATTATCAACAGCAGAAGATGTGGGTTGGTTGGACGGCTGAGGCGGCAAATATTGGCGCTCTGGCGGGCATATTGTTGGATAGCACTCAAGACCCTTATGTATGGAAAGAGTCGGTCATGTCGGGTATGTTGCCTGTGGATTTACTACTGAACCGCGTAAAGCCAGTATCCCCGTTAGACAAGAAAGACACTAAACAAAAGAAACAGCTGCAGGAGATGCTAGCGTATTACCCTGCCACTCAAGCAAAACTGTCTCAATTGTTGTTGAATGTGCAGGATCCAAAAGTGCCGTTATTGGTTATGCCGAGCGTGAGCGATAGTAGCAGTTTTATTGATGTGGGTGACGTACGTTCTGGCTTTTATGTAGTGCCCTATCAAGAGGAAATGACTCAAGCTTATTTAGGGATGAGCGCGCAATTTAGTAACTTGTCAGTGAGTGGCAGTCCATTACTCGATGTTCCAGTACAAAATTTTTGTGAGGGCATTGAGGCGGCAACTCTGTTACCTTTAGCATTCCCCTTTCAGCGTGAGGGTCAGTATCTGGTATTCAACGAAGCGGAAGTCCATGGAACTATTAGGGTTTCTGCGAGCGTTGTTGATGGAAGAACCCTCTACTGTGCGATGAATTAATAATGAGAAAAAATCAGCTCGAATTTACCTACATGCGTGGCATTGCGATTATCTTTATCGTGCTTGGCCACAGTATTTACAACTCTGGTGAAGGTTTCCCGCTGTTGCTGGAAAATCTATTGCGTGGTGGCACGGCGTTATTTGTGTTTATCTCGGGATACTTTTTCCATCGCATTTTTTATAAGGATTTCGACTACAGCAAGTTTATGAAGAACAAAGTACAAAACGTACTTTATCCTTTTTTAGTTGTGTCATTGATAGGTCTATTTTGTTTGTGTTTGCGCTGGATATTTATGGAGCATCAGCCGCTCGATAATGTCTTGCTGAGTATTTTTTATACTGTGCGTAACGGTTATATTCTGTATCCGCACTGGTACATTCCCTTCATCATGGCGGTGTTTTTATTCTCGCCGATTTTTTTATGGTTTATCCGTTGCTCGCAGCAGATGCGTTGGACACTATTTGTACTGAGCTGTGTGGTAGCAATCCTATTGCATAGACCTATAGGCAACGTCAATTTCATCCACTCAGTCGTGTATTTTGTACCTTTCTACTTGATTGGTATTTTATATTCGCAAGATGAACATATTGTGACGCGCTTTGGCTCTATTTTCACCGCACTAGCGATGATTTTTTTAGTGGTTAGCTTAGTCGAACAAACTTACATAGTGCAGCATATTGGTAACTATCATAAGGCACCATTTGAGTACAACGGTATCGATTGGCAGTTTATTCAGAAACTTTGTTTATGTGTATTAGTACTGAATTTCTGTGAATGGTTGTCGGGACGAAGTCGTTTGCCTTGGTTAGTCGAAGTCGCCGAGATGAGTTTTGCAATTTTCTTTATTCATCCACTCTTCGATATGCTATTTAACACGGCTGCAACCGTAATGCGTTTCCGCTTCCCACCAGGTTCTGCTGTGACTAGCGTGCTCTTTTCCGCTGGGATTTTCATTTTTATGATGGTAGGCAGTATTATGACGGCTCGCTTTATCAAAAAGCGTCTGGGTAATCGATCGCGTACTTATATCGGCTGGTAATCACTTTGGTTTATCATCACTAACACTAGGTGAAATTCAGTTTGAATTTATTTCCTAGTGTTAGGGTGTTTTCCATCTAAAAAAGTGGAGAACATAATGAATCCCAACATTACCCTACCGAGCCTCGGGCTTATCAGTTTGTCTTTTATCGCGTTGCCATCCATCGCCGCTCAAGTTGAGTCGCTATCCACCAAGACGCAGAATACGTTTTTCGCACAAATCGCGGCCCATTGTGGCCAAGCCTTTGCGGGAAAAGTGGTATCGGGTGACACGGCTGATTCGGCCTTTAGCGGCAAGTCGTTAATTATGCACGTGCGTGAATGTAGCGACACTGAGCTTAAGATCCCGTTCCATGTGGGTGATGACCACTCGCGTACTTGGGTGCTGACTAAAACGCAGCAAGGGCTTAAGTTGAAGCACGACCATCGCCATCAGGATGGAAGTGAAGATGCTGTGACCATGTATGGCGGTGACACTATGAATGATGGGACAGTACAGAAACAGTCATTTCCAATCGATAGGGAATCTATCGATAACTTCGTCAAGAATGGACTAACCCAGTCGATCACGAATGTGTGGCACATGGAAATTACGCCAACAACGTTTAGCTATCAACTTACGCGCGAAAACCGCGATTTTAAAGTCGATTTTGATCTTACCCAGCCAGTAGCATTACCACCCAAACCTTGGGGACACGACTAGTGTTGTTATTAAGCTAGCTCAAAATGGTGTTCATCACCTGCTTATGTTGCCCGTTTATGTGGATAACGACACTACACGGGCTCAGCCTCGCATCAAATCCAGTCAAATCGTTGTGACATCCTCGCCAGCAAACCCTAGTGCGGTAAGTTCTTCATCTAGTATCACTGCTATGTAATGACGCCATTAACTGGCAATAAGCCAATAAGCCAATAAGTCCATTATGTCTAAAAGGATTAATAATAGTTTTTTTCAGTTTTAAGTGTTCTTTTTATTCATTTTATTGTGTTGCGGAATACTAGAATTGCGGTTCATTTAATACTTAATTTTTATGGATAAACAAGATGGTTATACCTAAAAATAGGTATTTATGTCTTGAGGATAATTTTTTAAATATTCACCTAAATTAAACATAAATCTGAGATTTAAACCGGATTTAATCACTACTTCTGCTAATTTATAGTCTAGGCTAGAAAAGTGCAGTTGAAAGATGGTGCACCTAGGTCTAGACTGAAAAATTAAAGGACTGATTCACTAATGATTATAAAGTTAAGTGACCCAAAGGGAAGAGGTGAACTATGCGCTTTTATATGGCAAGACAGCCTATACTGAATAGAAATAAAAACGTTGTTGCTTATGAGTTGCTCTTTAGAAATAGCCGGGATAACTATTTCCCACAGGGTGTTACAGACAATGTTGCTACAGCTAAAGTGTTTGTAAATAGTTATTTAAGTATGGATCTAGAGGATTTAACCGAAGGGAAGCCAGCATTAATTAATTTTCCATCTCATTTCTTGCGAGACCATTTATTATACATGTTCCCATACAAAAATATTATTGTTGAGGTATTGGAAACTGTTAGCCCAAGCGAGGATAACTTTATTTTAATTAAAGAGTTATTTAACTTGGGTTATTATCTTGCTTTAGATGACTTTGTTTATTCTCCTGAGTGGGAACGTTTTTTTCCTTTTTTTAAACTTATAAAAATTGATATAATTTCAACGCCTTTGGATAGTGTTTCTCATCTGATCCCTAAATTTAGACAGTATAATTTAAAACTACTTGCAGAGAAAGTTGAAACATTGGAAGAGTATAGGCTAGCTAAGTCACTCGGTTTTGATTATTTTCAAGGTTATTATTTTTATAAGCCAGAACTCATAGAGGGGAGTGAAATAGGTGCTACACAACATTTTGTTATGTCTATTTATAATGAGGTTTTTAAGTCTGATTTTAGTTATAAAAAACTTGAAAATTATTTTTCTCAAGATTTAGATCTTACTTATAAATTACTAAGATATGTCAATTCAAGTCAGTTTGAGCATGTGAATGAATTTACCTCTATTAAGCAGACTATGGTTTTTTTAGGTGAAAATAAACTTCGTAAGTTTGTAAGTCTCATTATTTTGGCTGAACTTAACCCCAATAAACCAGTTGTGTTAATTAATAATACTATAATCAGGGCTCGGTTATGTGAAGAGTTAATATCATTAATGGGATTTCCTTTGTTGAAAGAGTCAGCATTTTTGACTGGATTATTATCTACTTTAGATGCCATTTTAGATAAACCGATGAACAGAGCGATAGAGCCGCTTCCTCTTGAACAGCAAATAAAGCGTGCTTTACTTAATAATCATGGATACCTAGCTCATTGTTTACAACTTACTCTGGCGTATATGGAAGGTGATTGGGTTACTGTCGATTATTTCATTGATAATTATAATATTGATCCTGAGAGGCTCATCTCAGCGTGTGATAAAGTGTATAGCTGGTTTAATCAGTATAAAAATTCAGTTCAGTAGTAATGAATGCTAGTTTGCAATAAGGATATGCGATGATGAATGGTATTGATTTAGACTTGTTTGATTCTTGTGCATTTATGTTATCACCTGAGGTGGAGTGGTTAGGCGAGAATCAAATTTTCTCAAATAATAATTTTTTAAAAAATGCCAAGAAAAAAATAATTCAGCATTTTGAAAAGATTAAACAGAATATCACGCCTAATGAATGCTTAATGATAGGAAGTAACTGTTTAAAGTTTAGCCTATTAAAGATGGCAAATAAAAATTTTATTGTTCTCTGTGTCGTAGAACATGATGCGCCAATAACAAAAAGTTTCGAGTATGGCCAATTTAGGTGTGAGAATCCTGCGGGTGATGACTTTAGATATCAGAAAATTACTTCAGATGGTGTTCTTGTCGTAAATAGTCTTGGCAATATTGATTTTATTGGTGGCAGGGTTAAATACCTTTTCCCATATTTACATTTTGATAATTATATTGGCAAGTCATTTTTTAGTTTAATTCAAGATATTGTTAGCTATGAGGTTGTTGGTAGAAATAATTATAGAATTATGAAGTGGTTTAGATATAAATGTGCAACTAATAAAAAAATATGTCTATCTTTTAAAACTAAATCAGGGTTGTATTTTGAGTATAGAGATTTCTTCCTTGATGATGGAACTCGGTTTGGGTTAATTATAGATGAATCTAAACGATATGAGAAAGAAAAAGTATTAATAGAGAAATGTTCAGAGCTGGAACAATTGAATAGCTTTCAAAGTGATTTTATTGCCACTCTAGGTCACGAGATTAGAACACCATTAAACGCAGTGCTAGGCTTAATTGAGCTCAGTTTAGGTAATGTAAGGGCACAGGATAAGAAGTTATTATCTGTCGCATTCAGTACTTCAAAACAAGTTTTATTACTCATTAATAGTATGTTGGATTTTAAAAAGACAAATGAGAGTAGTGCAGATGTTAAAAATGATTCGGTAGATGTTAGGTTGTTAGGCGAATCTGTTGTTGATGCGTTTAGCCTTCAAGCAGATAAAAAAGACATTAATTTAGACTTTTTTATGCCATTAAATTTTAATCGCAGGGTTATTTGTGATGAAGTTAAACTAAATTAAGTTATCTATAATTTAATCTCCAATTCAATTAAGTTTTCCAATAAAATTGACTCGTCGATTCTATTAGAAGTAGAAGTTCTGGAACAGTCATTCGAAAATGTAAAACTAAAGTTTTCTGTTATTGATAATGGTATCGGTTTAACTGAAGAGGAACAATCAAAAGTGTTCGGTAAGTATGAGCAGGCATCATCAAATTCTTACCGTCAGTATAGTGGTGTTGGCTTAGGCCTATACATAAGTAAAAGTATATGCCGTTCAATGGGAAGTGACCTTCAGGTTATTAGTCGTATCGGTGATGGTAGCGTTTTCTATTTTGTTATTGATTTTGCTTTAGATAGTCACTTTACGGCACCTGATGTAAGCGGCTCCTATCGTTCTGATATTGATGCTTCAGTAACAGCATATACTAACAGTTCGATTTTTCACGAATCAGTTTCAAGATATTCCAAAGAGCTTGATTTCGAGTTGCTATATTTACCAAGTAATGAATTACTGGAATTTGAAACTGAAAGCTCAATACTTTTTATTGACTTGAATCAAAATGATATTATCTCAAAGAATGAATTTGTAACTAGTATTTTTACAAGAAAAGAAAGAGTTGCAGAGTTGAGGAGAGTGTCACTTTCTAAGTCTAACTCCGACTACGAAGTGATTTCATATCCACCACTCAGAATTCAATCAGTAACTGATTTCGTTAATGTTAAAAATTATTTGAATATTATTGACGAGCAGGCTTCGGATAGTGCTGATTATAGTAATATTAGTGTGTTAGTTATTGATGATTGTCAAGAAAACTTATTTGTCATCGAAAAGCAGTTATTATCTGTTGGAGTCATAGTTTCCTGTGTTCAAGATCCGATGCAAGCAATTGAGCTTTTTAAGACAAATAAATTAAATGTCGTTATTTCTGATGTGATAATGCCAAATATATCGGGCTCAGACCTCATTGGCGTCATTAGAGAAGTTGAAGGATATCGGGAATTAGCGCCATCGATTATTGTGATGTTGACCGCTGATAATGGCGACATATGTAAAGATGAATGTTTGCAGGCTGGAGCAAATCGCGTACTTGTAAAGCCTCTGACGTTGAATGATTTGATTGGCCTTTTAGATGAAGTAAAAGTCACTTTGTCAAATAATGCAAGTTTAAAAAAGTCTACAGTTAAAACTGATAATACTTCTTTTGATAATAGTTTTTTCTGTTGTGATGAAGCACCGCAGGAATTAGTAGACATCTTACAGATAGTCAACTTATCAGATATATATAATTTTGTAGGTGAAGATATAAGCGATGAAGAGTTATCTATTTTTTTAGAGCAATATTACAGTAATTTACTTGTTAAGCGTGAAGCATTAAGGTCTGCAATTGTGGATAATGATCTTCGTATTATTACTGCAATTAGCCATACCCTTAAAAGTAATTCTCTTTACATAGGAGCAAAAAAATTAAATTTATCTTGCCAAGAACTAGAGCGTGTTTCGCGTAACAATGCTATTGATTACAAAGTTATCTTAAAATGTTGGCAAGAGGTTGATGATGATTTATTTGCGTTAATTGAGTTTTTTATGCAAAGGAGTAATGCTAGTGGATAGAGTCAATTTTGAGCATATCGTTCTCTATACGAACGATCAAGATAATGATAGATTATTGATAAGTGTTCTAATTCGTCATTTTTCTCGTATTCATGTGATTAAAACGAATGCTGAGCTTGTTGAGCAAATCAAACAATCAACCCCCAAAGTGATTCTTGTTGCTGCTGAAACTTTACAAGAAACTTTACTTATTTATTACGAAGCCATAGAGGAATTGCAGGCTGTAGAAATATGTGAGCATGCCGTTGTTTCTCTTATTCCAAAACATCAAGAAAGAGAAGCGTACGAGGCTTATCGTAGTGGTGTGATTAATGATTATTTAATCGCTAGACCAATGTATGAAGTGCATAGAGCAATTATAATATGTACACATTTATTGCGGGAAATTGGGTTGAGAGGAAAATATAAAAAAGTAGAAGAGTTTGTAAATGTGCAAGATAACTACTCTTCGCACATCAAGGAGATTGTCCTTAAAGGTGTTCAGCGTAAGAAGGATTTAGAACATAGCTTTGAATTAAGTTTGATTGAAATCGAGCAATCATTAGATATGGCAGAAGCGCACCTTGCAAGTAATAGAACCGCTGAGTTAGATCTGGCTTCATTGAAGAAGATATTATCATTTATTCGTTCTAATGAAATTAGACCAGCTTTGTTGAAACTACAAAGTAAGGCGTTGCACTTACTTGAACTTGTTGTTACTGATGTATCAAATGTGGCGACGGTCGCAGAAGCCCCTTTGCCAGAACAGGAGCATATTGAGGTTAGCAACAAGGCAGCTCCAACCGTGCCTGATACTAAATACACGTATAATCGATTGTATTCGGAGTCAAAAAATTCTCTTGTATCAGTTGAAGTTCCTGTAGTGCCAAAGATGTTAATTGTTGAGGATGATCACATTAGTTTGAATTTAACTATTATGCTTCTTAGAACGTATGCCATTGAACTTGATACATCATTGTCTGGACGTATGGCGTTAGATTTACTTTCTAAGAAAAAATATGACGTTATTTTAATGGACATAAATCTTCCTGATACTAATGGGTTTTATATTATTAATCACATTAATAAGTCTAATGGAATAAATGCAATTACGCCCATTGTTATGTTGACTGGGAATAAAAATAAGTCATCAGTTCAGCAGGCAATAGCTGCAGGAGCTAAAGGTTACATTATCAAACCACTATATAAGGATTCGATAATCAAGCTTTTTAGGAAGTATGATATTCCATTGCATTTGCGATAGTTCTATAGACATGGGTTTTAATAGTGCTTGTATATTTTTCTTTTAACCTCACAGGTATGGGCTTATATCCTTACCCGTAATATCTACCTTTTTAGGTATTTAAATTATGGTTTTTTTATGTTTTGGAGGTAGAGGTTTTATGTCAGCATAGCTGATTCAGCACTCATCTTAGTTGGTGAGTTAGAAATGCGATGTGGTGACTGAGTTTCTAATGATTTACATCAGGGATTTTAGATTTTAATCGCACTGTGAGCCAGATATGCTGTGCATTTACTTAGAAAATTTACTGTAAGTTAGCTATATATCGCTTTTTATCGTTAACGATTGAACGCTCAATAATCATTTTTAGATACTGTTTGCAGTTTAATATCTGATAGCTATATTTTAGGCATGTATTTGATTTACATTTTATGTTGTACATTGTTCTTTCGGGTTTTTATTAGATTATACTGATGTTTTTTAAGTTATAGTCTTTAGCTTGAATATGATGTTCATCTGTGGAATGACCACCTATTGTTGGTTGGCGTTAGTGTCAATCATAGATCAAGGGAGTCGTTTTGATGGCGCTAGTTGTGATGGAGTTAGGATGGTTGACAATACTGTACATAATCATAAATCTCGGACTCAATATATTATTTTAGCTGTGGCTATTTATGCGCTTGCAGCGCTTGGATGGATCTTTTTATCCGATCAATTGTTGCTTGTCTTTACGGACACTGAAACTGTGTTTCGTTTATCCCTCGCTAAAGGTTTTTTCTTTGTATTTACCAGTGCCTTTATCCTACTTTTTGTTCTGAATGCCGTTCCTGACCGTCATAATGCTCCATCGGGTAATTTGCTAGAAATAACCTTTGCTCGCTCTGTAGCGATAAGCAATATCTCATGGCTTAAATACATTGCGATATTGAGTTTTACGCTGATAACGCTATGGTTTGCCAATTCGCTTTCAGCTGAGCAGCACCAGCGCTTACTATTGCTGATTTTTATGTTGCCTATTTCATTAAGCGCTATTGGTGGCGGATTCGCCCCCGGATTAGTCGCGACATGTCTCTCTGTTCTATGTGTCTATTATCTTCATCCAACCGCCAATAGTCTCGACAATATTCATTCTGTAGATTGGTTACAGCTTATTAGTCTAAGTGTTTACGGCATAGTGATCAGTGCACTAAGCGGCTATTTACGTGCTTCATTACAGAAATTGGATGTGAATCATCAACTGCTCGATTCTGTGGTTTCTCAAACAACCGATGGTATTTTTGTTAAGGATTTGGCGGGGCGTTATATTTTGGTCAACCAAGGTGCCGCTACCTTTGTCGGCAAGAGTATGAGTGACATCTTGGGCAAAGATGACACTGATATTTTTGATGCTGACTCTATTGATATTATCCAAGAAAAAGATCGCACTGTATTAGTATCCGCAATGGTCACCACACATAAAGAGTATTTACATATTCAGGGTGAAGCAGCCATTTTTCAAGTGACCAAAGGTCCTGTGTTTGACGCTCAAGGTGCAATTTGTGGCTTATTTGGAATAGCAAGGGATGTCACGACTCAAGAAAAAAATGCTGAACATTTACTCATTAGTGAGTTGGGATTAAAACAAGCACAACAATTATCAGGGATTGGCAGTTGGGAGTGGGATTTAGTTACTGATTCGCATACTTGGTCTGAACAGGTTTTTGTGATTTATGGCTTGCCATATAAAGAAGCTGCCCCTTCGATAGAACAAGTGCAGAAATTATTTACTCCTGAGAGTTGGCAAGCGTTAAGTACGCTGGTGATGCGATGTGTGCATACGGGAGAAGAGTATGAATGCGAAGCTGAGTTGCTAGATCCTAATCGTGCCCATCGTTGGATTATGGCTAGGGGTCAAGCACAGCGTGATCCGCACGGTAAGATATTTAAATTGCACGGTACAGTGCAAGATATTACCCAGGCGCGACAGCTTCAACAACAACTAGCGGCTCAAACAGCACAATTGCAAAGGGTTATTCAAGGTTCTGAACAAGGATTCTGGGACTGGAATGCTGTTACTGGAGAAGTGCAAATCAGCCCAAGATTTGAAGCCATTTTGGGATATCAAGCTGGCGAGATGAAGCTGACGGTTAATAATTGGCGCCAATATGTGTATGCCGAAGATGTGCAAAATATAGAGCAACAGGTTTTACAACATCTCATCCATAAAACAAGCAGTATAGAGTTGGAAGTGCGCTGCATTAAAAAGACTGGCGAGCTGTGCTGGATATTGTGTAAGGGGCGAGTCGTTGAAGAGGAT
Source organism: Shewanella sp. S23-S33 (assembly GCF_043359565.1). Lineage (NCBI taxonomy): Bacteria > Pseudomonadati > Pseudomonadota > Gammaproteobacteria > Alteromonadales > Shewanellaceae > Shewanella > Shewanella sp. S23-S33. The sequence continues at coordinate 64,836 of NZ_JBHFFD010000044.1, forward strand.
AGTCAAGGTCGAGCGTTGATGATTTCAGGAACTCAAGTCGATATCACGTTATTAAAGACCCATGAGACTGAGTTAGATCGCGTGGCAAATTATGATGCACTCACAGGATTACCAAATCGTCGCTTACTTTTAGACCGTTTTCAGCAAATGATTGCCCATGTTCAACGTAATGGCAGTCTCTGTGCCGTGTGTTTTATGGACCTTGACGGGTTTAAGGTGGTCAATGATCGTTATGGCCATGAGGTTGGTGACCAACTGTTGATCGCGATTGCAAATAATGTGTCTGTGGTGATTCGGCAGCAAGATACGTTGGCCCGGGTAGGAGGCGATGAGTTCGTTATCTTATTTGAGATGATGTCTGAGGAAGAATGTACTCAAGTACTATTACGAATACTGGCGGCGGTCGATCAGCCGATATCAATCGGCGATATAAATCTTTGTTTAACGGCTTGTATTGGCGTGAGTTTGTATCCAGAGGATAACGTTGACCCCGACATTTTATTGCGCCATGCCGACCAAGCCATGTATATGGCAAAATCGGCAGGTAAGAATCGTTTCCAAATGTTTGATCCTGACATTGATCGTAACATTATTGCTCGGAGAACTTGGTTAGAAGAACTTAAGTCAGCTTTTGAACGTCATGAATTTGTGATGTTTTACCAACCAAAAGTGAATCTCGCTACCGGTAAAATTATTGGTGCGGAAGCCTTAATTCGTTGGCGTCATCCACTGCGAGGTATAGTCGGTCCGAGTGAGTTTTTACCGGATATTGCAGGCAGTGATCTTGAAATTGCTTTAGGTGAATGGGTTATCAATACTGCAGTAGCGCAATGGCAGAATTGGCAACAGAGTGGTCGTCCGATAGCAGTAAGTATTAACGTGAGCGCTCGGCAGCTATTGGCTGAACACTTTAGTGCATTCTTAAAATCGACGTTAATGCAATATCCCGATTTGACGGCCTCGGATCTAGAATTGGAAATTTTAGAGAGTGCCGCCATTGAAGATATGACATTGGCAATTGAGATCCTTCAGGAATGTAAGCGTTTGGGTGTCCATTTTTCCCTAGATGATTTTGGTACAGGTTATTCGTCGTTAACGTATTTACGCCAATTACCCATATCGACGATAAAAATTGATCAGAGTTTTGTGCGAGGCATGCTCGATAGCGAAGATGATTGGCGTATCGTGGAGGGTGTTATCCGCTTAGCGTCAGTATTTAATCTTAATGTGATTGCTGAAGGTGTTGAAACCATTGCCCATGGTAAAAGTTTAGCTGAATTGGGCTGCCAATTGTGCCAAGGCTACGGCATTGCTCGGCCTATGCCTGTAGAGGAGTTTGCTCTTTGGTACGATGAATGGCCATCGCAATATCAACAGATTAAACATGAATTCAAGCAAATGGACGAATTGCATCTTTAATAGCAAGTTACAGAGAGTTTTTAGCTGGCTTTAAGGATTTAGGTGCTCACTCGTGTATTTGGAATGTATTTATTTGGCGTGATGGTTCTTATCTGGAGCAAAAGTTGGCGCTGGGCTAATCTTTTGCTCCATAGTTCAGAATACTTTTAGTGTTTAATCTATATTTCTTTTTGATTTACTCGGGTTGATAGCTCTGAAGCGCTTTCTTTGCGTTCGCTATATCGGTTCGTGAGGAAATCAACATTGCCCCTCAGGAGTAAAGTGAACTTCATCAATTCCTCCATAACATCAACTACGCGATCGTAGTAAGGCGAAGGTTTCATTCGGCCTGCCTCGTCAAACTCTAACCAAGCTTTTGCGATTGAAGATTGGTTGGGTATGGTGAACATGCGCATCCATCGGCCCAATATACGCATTTGGTTTAGTGTGTTGAAGGACTGTGAACCACCACTCACCTGCATTATTGCTAATGTCTTACCTTGTGAAGGCCGGACAGCACCTTCAGCCAAAGGGATCCAATCGATTTGAGCTTTCATAATACTGGTCATCGCACCGTGGCGTTCTGGTGAACACCACACCATACCTTCGCACCAACGTACCATTTCTCTTAGTTCCATGACTTTGGGATGACTGTCAGGCGCATCATCAGGAAGTGGAAGTCCAGAAGGGTTAAAAATACGCACCTCTGCGCCCATGTGTGTTAATAGTCGAGCGGCTTCTTCCGTCGTCAGTCGGCTATAGGAGCGCTCTCGTACTGAGCCATAAAGCATCAGTATTCTAGGCGGATGGGTTAAAGGAGTTAGATTAAAACAGTCCATATCCATGTTATTAACCATTAATTCTTGTTTGAGCGCTGGCATATCGTGGTTTAGTGGTTTCATGTGCGAACTCTTTGTCCCTGTTCATTAATGATGATTTCGCCATCTTCTTTGGTGAAAGGGCCTTGTTGTGCTTTGGTCAAAATATCAAGCACTGTCTCAGATGGGCGACAGAGTTTTGTGCCTCGCGGCGTAACGACGATAGGACGGTTAATTAAAATGGGATAAGTCAGCATAAAGTTAACCAGTTCTTCATCAGTAAATGTGTCTTCAGAAAGTCCTAGTCGTTCAAATGGTTCAACATTGTTGCGTAACAATGAACGCACAGAGATTTTCATCTCATTAATTAACTTAAGTAATTCATTGCGGGAGGGTGGCGTTTCTAAGTAGTGGATGATTTGGGGTTCGACTCCACTATTACGGATCAATGCTAAAGTGTTGCGCGATGTACCACAGGCTGGATTGTGGTAAATCTTAATGCTGTCATCAATCATATTAGTCATAACATGTCTCTGATAAATAATCGCTTATAAATTTATCCATAGGCACTAAACAGATGCTCTAGTGCCCATGGACGAAGATTAGAAGGAGAGGCGCAGTGCCAGTGCCGCTAGGGTGACAAATAGCACAGGTAGCGTCATCACTATGCCGACGCGGAAATAATAGCCCCAGGTAATATTAATATTTTTCTGCGCCAGTACATGCAGCCATAGCAGGGTTGCTAAACTGCCGATGGGGGTGATTTTAGGGCCTAAATCGCTACCAATCACGTTAGCGTAAATCATGGCTTCTTTAATCACGCCGGTGGCATTGCTACCGTCTATCGACAGGGCGCCAATTAACACCGTTGGCATGTTGTTCATGATGGACGATAAAAAGGCGACCAAGAAGCCCGTGCCCATAGTGGCAGCCCAAAGCCGTTGTTCTGCCAAGCTATTTAATACGCTCGATAGGTAATCGGTTAAGCCTGCGTTGCGAAGACCATAAACAACCAAATACATGCCGAGTGAAAAGATCACTATCTGCCATGGCGCGCCGCGCAGTACCTTAGTGGTATCTATGGCATGGCCTTTTTTCGCAACAACAAACAGGAGCAGGGCACCCACGGCAGCGACTAAACTCACGGGCACACCGAGCGGTTCTAAGCCAAAAAAGCCCACCAAGAGTAAGACTAATACGCCCCAACCGGTTTTAAAGGTGTTGAGGTCGCGAATGGCGGCCTTAGGTTCGCGTAGTTTTTGCAAGTCGTAGGTCGCGGGAATATCTTTGCGAAAAAACAGATGCAGCATGACTAAGGTGGCACTAATAGCTGCAATATCGACGGGCACCATCACAGAGGCGTATTCGTTAAAACCTATATTGAAGAAGTCCGCCGAAACAATATTGACTAGGTTAGAGACAATTAACGGCAAACTTGCGGTATCGGCAATAAAACCCGCCGCCATCACAAAGGCTAAGGTTGCTCCGGCGCTAAAGCCCAGAGCCAGTAACATCGCAATTACGATCGGGGTGAGGATCAACGCCGCGCCATCATTGGCAAACAATGCGGCAACAGTCGCGCCGAGTAATACTATGTAAGTAAAGAGTAAACGGCCACGACCTTTGCCCCAACGGGCCACATGTAGCGCGGCCCATTCGAAAAATCCCGACTCATCTAATAATAAACTGATGATGATCACGGCAATAAAGGTGGCGGTCGCATTCCAGACAATATTCCATACCACAGGAATATCCCCTAAGTGGACCACACCCAGTAGTAGGGCCAATACGGCGCCCAAGGTAGCACTCCAACCTATGCCTAACCCCTTAGGTTGCCAAATTACTAACACTATGGTGAGAACAAAAATTGCCCCTGCTAACCACATACAAGCTCCTCAAAGAGTAGAGATTGTCTACCCTCAACCATAAAATAATGCCCTCACCTAACGATATTGTCGGTGGGTTTGAATGATTTTTTATATGTGAATTTTCGTATGTATCTTAGTGTTGAACACTATACTCAAACACCATTTTGACTAATGCGTGAAACTTAAGGTGATCTTATATACGGATATTTACATATATGAAAATTCGTATATATTGTACAAGGTCTTTCCAAAAGATCCATAGCCATGAAAAACGAGTGTTGTTTCTTACCGCTCACAGCTTGCTGTTTGAATGAACATTTAGGAAAGTTAACAAAAGGAACAAAATGTTTGTACTAGTTCAGTCTAAGGGCATCAATGATTAATCCAACCCAGTTTTTTAAATGTTTAGCCGATGAAACCCGCTTGCGTTGCATGATGTTGATCCAGCAAGAGGGGGAGCTCTGTGTCTGTGAATTGACCGAGGCATTGCAAGAGACCCAGCCTAAGATTTCGCGACATTTGGCCCAATTACGTAAATGCGGTTTATTAGTTGATCGCCGTCAGGGGCAATGGATTTTCTATCGTATCAATAATGACTTACCCGAATGGAGTCAGTTAGTGTTGAGTGAAGTTACCAATCAAAACACTGTATTCCTTGAAGAAAATATGCGTAATTTGTGCAAGATGGGCGGGCGTCCTGACCGTGCTAAAGCTTGCTGCTAGAAGACTAGCAGCAAAAATTTAACCTCAAATATACGTTTTTTCATATGTTTACGTGTATAAAGTTTTGCTTAATATTAAGGTGGCGTAACAATGCTGCAAATATTTTCAGATTTAGCAAGCTGGTTAACTTTTGATTTGATGGGTTTAGAGCCCAATACTAAGCTCGCCGACGCCATCCATTTTTTTATTGAAGATACCACTAAGATTTTTGCGCTCCTGTTGCTGATGATTTATGGCATCGCTTTGGTGCGGGCCTCGCTCAATGTTGAGCGGGTTCGGGATTACTTGGCGGGTAAAAATCGTTTTGTCGGTTACGTTATGGGATCGGGTTTTGGCGCTGTTACCCCATTCTGCTCATGTTCTAGCATTCCGGTTTTTTTAGGTTTTACTTCCGCGGGGATCCCCGTTGGGATCACTATGGCATTTCTGATCACTTCGCCGTTAATTAATGAAGTCGCTGTTCTGTTGCTTGTGAGTCTGCTGGGCTGGCAGTTCACTGTGATATACGTGCTGGTCGGCATGTCAGTGGGTATGTTAGCGGGGGCATTTTTGGACTCGATTCGCGCTGAGCGTTGGCTGCAGTCCTTTGCCGCCAAAGCACTCGAGCAAGGTCAGGCGCAAGCAAGTCGCGATAATAGCGAGGGTATGACATCAACATCCATGACGTTAACCGAGCGACATGAATTTGCGAAAGGCGAGACCCTAGAGATTTTTGGCCGAGTGTGGAAATGGGTCATTATTGGGGTTGGGCTTGGCGCCGCACTCCATGGATTTGTGCCTGACGGTTGGATCGAAGCCCACTTAGGCGATGGTCAATGGTGGTCGGTTCCTGCGGCGGTATTGATTGGTATTCCTCTGTATTCCAATGCGACTGGGGTTATTCCTATCATGGAGAGCCTTATCACTAATGGCTTGCCCGTAGGGACGACATTGGCATTTTGTATGTCTACGGTTGCCGCCAGTTTTCCCGAGTTCATTTTGCTCAAGCAGGTGATGCAATGGCGTTTGCTGGCCATCGTTTTTGCTATTTTATTGATTTCATTCACCTTAATCGGTTGGATCTTTAACGCTATAGGTCCCATTCTGTGAGAATTATAAAAATGTTAAATATCAAAGTATTAGGTAGTGGATGCGCTAAATACACTAAAACCGCTGAGATTATTACCGCCATTGCCAACGAGAAGGGCATTAGCGCGGCTATATCGAACAGATAACGCTTTAATCTTAAAAAAATAATATAAAACACCTAATATCAAACTGAGTGTGAAGGATGCAGGTATGACAATCAAAATCGGGATAAATGGCTTTGGCCGTATGGGACGTTTAGCACTGCGCGCTGCTTGGGGCTGGGATGAGGTTGAGTTTGTGCAGATTAATGATCCCGCAGGGGATGCGGCGACCTTAGCCCATTTGCTGACATTCGATTCTGTGCATGGTCGCTGGCAGTACGAAGCCAATGCCGATGCTGATGACATCATTATCGATGGCAAGCGTATTCGCTGTACTCGCAATAAAACCATCGGGGAAACCGATTGGTCCGCCTGCGATGTGGTGATTGAAGCCTCGGGTAAGATGAAAACCAAAGAAGTGCTACAAGCTTATTTAGAACAAGGCGTTAAACGCGTTGTAGTCACTGCGCCCGTTAAAGAAGAGGGCGTGTTAAACGTCGTCATGGGGGTGAATCATCAACTCTATGACAAAGCCATTCATCCGATTGTAACCGCAGCCTCCTGTACTACTAACTGTTTGGCGCCAATCGTCAAAGTGATCCACGAAAACCTCGGCATAGTGCATGGTTCCATGACGACCATTCATGATATTACCAACACTCAAACTATTTTAGATGCGCCGCATAAAGATCTTCGCCGTGCGCGGGCCTGTGGTTTAAGCCTTATCCCCACGACAACGGGCTCGGCGACGGCCATTACCCATATTTTCCCTGAACTCAAAGGTAAGCTTAACGGCCATGCCGTGCGGGTGCCGCTTGCGAATGCCTCATTAACCGATTGCGTGTTTGAGGTGAGTCGCCCAACAACGGAGGCTGAGGTCAATCGCCTGTTAAAAGAAGCCGCCGAAGGGCCATTAAAAGGCATTTTAGGTTATGAGGAACGCCCGTTAGTGTCGGTGGATTATAAAACCGATCCCCGTTCGAGCATTATCGATGCGCTATCGACCATGATCATCAATGGTACTCAGGTCAAACTCTACGCTTGGTATGATAACGAGTGGGGTTATGCCAATCGCACCGTCGAACTGGCCCGCATGGTCGGTCTGATGGATAAGGCATAAGCTTTATGGCTAAGCTGACAGGGTTCTTGTCTAACATATCACCCGAGATCCGCCAGTATTTGGTGGTTACAGGCAACTATTGGGCATTCACGCTCACCGATGGCGCATTACGTATGTTAGTGGTGCTCCATTTCCATGGATTAGGTTATAGCCCGCTGCAAATTGCCATGCTATTCCTCTTCTATGAAATCTTTGGGGTGGTAACGAACTTAGTCGGCGGCTGGCTCGGGGCGCGTTTAGGCTTAAATAAGACCATGAATGTGGGCCTATTTATGCAGATTGTTGCCCTTAGCATGCTGCTTGTGCCTAGCGGTATGCTGACGGTTGCTTGGGTGATGGCGGCGCAGGCCTTGTCGGGTATCGCTAAAGATCTCAATAAAATGAGTGCAAAAAGCAGTATCAAGTTGTTGGTGCCCAATGATGCTCAGGGTGAGCTGTATAAGTGGGTTGCCATGCTCACTGGCTCCAAAAATGCGCTAAAGGGCGCGGGGTTCTTCTTGGGCGGCGCCTTACTGACCCTGTTTGGATTCCAGCAGGCCGTGTTAGGCATGGCGATTGGCCTATTGCTGGTGTGGATTTGTAGTCTGTTAAGTTTGCAACGCGATTTAGGTAAAGCCAAAAACAAACCTAAGTTCACGGAAATTTTCTCTAAGAGTCCGGCGGTAAACACGCTTTCTGCCGCACGCATGTTTTTGTTTGGTGCGCGGGATGTGTGGTTTGTGGTGGCTTTACCCGTTTATTTGGCCTCAGCCTTTGGTTGGGATCATTGGTATGTCGGCGGTTTTCTCGCACTCTGGGTGATAGGTTATGGCATAGTGCAAGGCTTCGCACCTCGCTTGACGGGGACAAAGTCGGCGGGCAAAAACAAGGTTCCCGATGGACGTAGCGCCTTAGGTTCGGCGGCGATATTGAGCATAGTGCCAGCAGGCATTGCGCTGGCGATAAGTTATGACTTTCATGCCGAGAATATACTGATTTGGGGATTGATGCTATTTGGCGCCTTATTCGCGATCAACTCTTCATTACACAGCTATCTTATCGTCAGTTATGCGGATGACGATGGCGTATCGTTAGATGTGGGTTTTTACTACATGGCGAATGCTATGGGACGCTTGATCGGGACTGTGTTGTCTGGCTGGGTGTATCAAGTGTATGGCATGGCGGCTTGTCTGTGGATATCGGCGGCATTTATTGCGTTAGCGGCGCTTATCTCAATCAAACTGCCTCGGCATAAAGCGATATCAGATGGTGCTTAATACTTACCTAAGCTATCCCTGAGTTGTTGCGGTTGTTTTTATTCAATACCCACCAAAGTATGGTGGGTATTTTAATCACTCTGATGTTAACTGAAGTTTTTTGATTTTGAGCAAACAACTCTCTATACTCCGGCCTGTTTTATACACGTCATTATGTCGCTATTCCCAATAGCACAACTATTTTTAATGCAGTCAAATTTGAGTTGGCTCATATAAGTGAGGTTATTTTTCGGTGATGAGCATTAAGCCGCATTAGTTTAATCCTTCCTTTTTGGATCGTTAAGATCCGTCCTTAGTCGCTACCGACTCGGTAGTTGTTTTGCTGTACCCCATAATCCCAATTGCATTTCGTCACCTTGACGCATAAGTACCTCATTGGCTATGCGCTGACATTTGAGTCAAGTGTTGATATTAGCTATTGGAAGATATGATTAAATTTCAATCAGAGTGAGTGACATGATACAAACCATGAAAAAAGAGTGGTTCTCCAACATACGCGGAGATCTGTTAGCCGGTATTGTGGTTGCACTGGCGTTAGTCCCTGAGGCGATTGCCTTTTCTATCATTGCAGGCGTCGATCCTAAAGTCGGCCTGTATGCTTCATTCTGTATCGCAGTGGTCATCGCGTTTACAGGTGGCCGTCCTGGTATGATCTCTGCCGCAACGGGTGCTATGGCGTTGTTGATGGTGACCTTAGTGAAAGAACACGGCCTCGAGTATTTACTCGCGGCGACCCTATTAACGGGTGTGCTGCAAATTGCCGCGGGTTACTTAAAGCTAGGAAGCTTGATGCGTTTCGTCTCCCGCTCTGTGGTGACGGGCTTTGTGAATGCACTGGCGATTCTGATCTTTATGGCCCAGTTGCCCGAACTGACCAATGTGACTTGGCACGTATATGCGATGACGGTAGCTGGCCTCGGTATCATTTACCTATTCCCACTCATCCCAGTGATCGGTAAATCCTTACCTTCGCCTCTCGTGTGTATTGTCGGATTAACACTTTTTGCGGTTTATATGGGGTTAGATATTCGTACTGTCGGCGACATGGGACAACTGCCTGATACTTTGCCTATTTTCCTCTGGCCTGAAGTGCCATTGACCCTTGAAACTCTGATGATCATCTTCCCTTATTCGGCCGGCCTTGCCGTGGTGGGTTTGCTGGAATCTATGATGACTGCCACCATAGTCGATGACTTAACCGATACCCAAAGCGATAAAAACCGCGAGTGTAAGGGCCAAGGTATTGCCAATATCGGCGCGGGTTTAATGGGCGGTATGGCTGGTTGCGCTATGATTGGTCAGTCGATCATCAATGTTAAATCGGGTGGTCGCGGACGGTTATCGACCTTTTCAGCGGGGGTATTTCTACTCATATTGATTGTATTCCTCGGCGAATGGTTAAAGCTCATCCCTATGGCGGCACTGGTTGCCGTGATGATCATGGTGTCTATCGGTACTTTCTCTTGGGATTCAATTCGCAATCTTAAGCATCATCCAATATCAACCAACCTTGTGATGGTGGCGACCGTTGCTGTGGTGGTTGCTACCCATAACTTAGCTATGGGAGTATTTGTGGGGGTATTACTCGCGTCCCTGTTCTTTGCTAATAAAGTGGGCCGTTTTATGGTGGTTAAGAGTGTAACGGCTGCTGCCGACGCAGGTCGCCATTATCAAGTTATTGGGCAAGTCTTTTTTGCCTCGGCAGATAAGTTCAGTAATTCATTTGATTTTAGGGAAGTGGTTGATAAGGTGACTATCGACTTATCTCAAGCGCATTTCTGGGATATTACTGCGGTATCGGCCCTAGACAAGGTAGTGATTAAATTCCGTCGCGAGGGAACTGAAGTGGAGTTAATTGGCCTTAACCAAGCCAGTGCAACCATAGTCGATAAATTTGGGGTGCACGATAAGCCAGAAGACGTTGAAAACATGATGTCTGGTCACTAAGCCCTTAGCAACACAGGAAAAGGAAAAAACGATGACAAATGTGATTGCCTGTATCGACGGTTCAAAAGTGACACTCGCTGTATGTGACGCCAGTAGCTGGGCCGCCCAGCAACTGGATGCCTCAGTAACTCTATTGCATGTATTGGATAAGTCAGCCTATCCGATAGAGCCAGATCTGTCGGGAAATATTGGCCTAGGTACACGGGAGCACTTGCTCAATGAAATGGTTGAGCTCGAAGCGCGCCGAGGCAAACTCGCACTTGAACAGGGTAAGTATATGCTGCAAGACGCAAAAATCCGCGTTGTTGAGAAGCAGCCTAGCAGAATGGTTGCAACCTTGCAGCGTCACGGCGATTTAGTCGAAACCCTGTTAGAGCAAGAATCCCATGCCAGACTGGTGGTGATGGGCCGTCAAGGGGAGCAGCATCAAGATCAAGCGCAGGCCATTGGCAGCCATTTAGAAAATGTCATTCGCACGCTTAAGCAGCCTATTTTAGTGGTGATGGACGAGTTTACTGCACCGAAGCGATTTATGATCGCCTATGATGGCAGCATTACTGCGAAAAAAGCCCTTAATCAAGTGCTAACGAGTCCACTTTTAAAAGGGCTCGAATGTCATTTAGTGATGGTGTCTGATGATCAATCGCTGGCGACCGCTGAACTGGCGTTGGTGACCGAATCTCTGATTGCGGCGGATTTCAATGTGGTTACCGCCGTTTGTCAGGGAGAAGTGCAAACGGCCCTTGAGATCTATCAACTTGAGCATCAAATCGATCTTATGGTGATGGGCGCCTATGGTCATTCGCGTATTCGGGAGTTTTTTGTGGGTAGTAACACCACAAGGATGATCAGTAAAAGCCATATCCCCTTGTTATTACTTCGCTAGGTTAAATATACATTTCAACTTATTTTGCTCAATCCTAATGACTTGGTTTTAGTTAGAACATCTGAGTCAGAAGCTTGAGGTAATTATTTAAGAAAAAACGGCGAGCATTTAGGCTCGCCGTTTGATATCACAGCCGAATGGCTCGTGTTAGTTAGCTTTAGGCTCAAAGCTAAAGGCTTGACCCGCAAGAGCGGCTTCAAACATTAAGCCGCCTTTTGCTGCGGTAAATACTGCCATACCGTTGATATAAGAGCCGCTCGCCGAGCGATTACCACCCGATTGGCCTGCGCCTGCTGAGTTGCCTGTGGTTCCTGCTTGAGCGCTTGCTCCCATGTTGATGGCAACTGCCGACGCTTGGGCGTCAAACTCGAAACTGCCGCTCGTGAAGGCTTCGTAGGCTTTGGCATCTTTAAAGAAGATGATCTCGCTGTAGGCTTGTCCACCTAATTGAAAACCGATGGATAATTGAGTCAGACTCGAATCACCCATATAGGCACCGCCTTGGTAGACTCTGCCTTTGCCATAGGCTGCACCGATCCCAATTCCGCCTTTACCCACAGTTGGGAATAAAGCATAGCCATAGGCTGTGTCGAAAAATTTACTGGTTTCTTTCGCTTTTTGGAAATTGACTACTGCCTGATCGTAGCTTTCATCTGCATGTACAGTTGGGGCAGCAAATAGGCTCACAATAAGGCATGTTGATGCCGCAATGGCTGTTAAAAATGATTTCATGGTAACGCCTCTTCTCAAGTCTTTAGTTGTTCCAGACTAGCCTTTATCGACACAAATGACAGCCAAAAGTGACATATGTGTCAGCTTAGGTTCAGTGTTCGACTTAATGGTTGGAGTGATATTGGTGGTGATGATTGGAGTGCGGTTTCGCCAATTAGTTCTTAGGTGGCGAAGAACCTTGGTTTTTTTCTGCATCGTCCTGCTGAACTTGATGCAAAAATTCATACTCCTCTGGGGTGAGAACATTTTCAATGACGAGTGGGCGTTGCTCTAACTCTGGTTCGGCCATGCGGCCTTTTAAGTAGGCAGAGCGGGTGATTTGCTTTAGCCCATACACCGCCAGCATATACATGCTCAGTAGTAAGGTCAGCCTTGGCAATGCGTGGGAAAGTAGCGATAGATTATCACCAAGATAGAAAGGCAAGATCACCACAAATACGCGGATTAACCAATTCAACAACATGGCCAAGGTCAAGCTTATCAGCCAACGAAACCGAATGGTGCCGAGCGCCTCTTGGGTTTGAGTGACATCTCTTTGATTGCGTTTATGTCGACGAAACAACATCCACAGCGCGATAAAGTAAAAACAGGTTTGTACAGATAACAGCGCTGGGAGTAGAGCGCCCCATTGGCTGATACTCATTTCTTTAAGCATCAGAGCTATGGGTTGCCACTCGTTAATGGGATGCGCAGTTAATCTTAGGGCAATATCTAAAATGGCGAAAAATAATGTTAATGCAGATGGCCAGTAATGCTTTGAAAACCCTAGCGGTTTATTGGTTGGTGCTAAACTGCGTTTGCAATATAGATAGAGCAAAGGCATGAGCAAAAAATAGATGGGGTTAATCAGATTGAATAGGATATGAATGGGAATTGGACTGTTATCGCGGTTTAACATACCCGTGAGGAAGTATAGAGCAATAAGACTTAAGAAAGCGGCGAGGAGTTTTTGGTTAGCGTCTGGGTGATAAAAATAGCGAATATAAATAGCTAACGCGAGGCAATGTACGCCTCCAAATAATGACAACCACCAGTAAGCTTGAGTGAAAAAACTATGAAACTCGTTCATATGCGATACCTCGAGCCCTGTTATATCAGGGAAATCGGCTCGGTAAAAGTATCGCCGTTAGTTTTTCTGTTGGCTTGCTATGCGCTGATGGCGATTTGAAGCCGCCTCGGGCACAACGCTGGGAACAGGAATGCGTTCTGCGAGTAAGTGCTTGATTGCACGAACGGGATGCGGTAATAACATCCGTGGACCAGAAAAGATCATGATCTCTTTGACGATTTGTTTCTGCGCAGGTTTGTAGCAATGCACTGGGCATTTATTACAGGTGGGTTTGTTTTGTCCGTAGGGGCAGCGATCTAGGCGTGTTGCGGCATAATCCAATAACTCAATGCAATCTGCACATAGGCTCGTCGCGTCTTGGCCTTGGTGTTTCGCCTTGCAATAAATCGTCACCATTGCGGCAATGGTTTGGTGTTCGTACAGGAGTTTGCCCGTAAGCAGTGTGGCTGTGCCCATTGGAATACCTTAGCTTGTCACTCGGATATCCCATCATAGGCAGTGAAATTGGCGCTGACAAAACGAAAGCGCCAATTTATGAAGGTGCGCACAAAATGGGGCTTTAAATAATCCAACTATCCCCAATGTCACACCTAAAAATAAATCTTAGATATGCATCACTTTGTCGGCGGCCAGTGTCCAGCGAGTTAAATCTTGTAGTGTGCCTATGTGCGCACCTTCGATAATCATTTCCGCAGTAACACCTCGTGCTTGAGCGCAGGTCTTGCAAAGTAGAATAGGAACTTGCTGTGCCGAGAGAATTTCAAACATCTGCTGCAGGTTGTAGCTTAAGTCAGGTGTGGTTTGATTTTTGAGTGCGCCAAACACGGCATCTGACATGAGAAAAAGTTTAAGATCGACCGCTTGCTCGTCCTGATCCTTCAGGGCTAATGCGATGCGTAAGCTATTAAATAGCTTTTCTGTTCCGTAGGGACTGGCATGGGCCACGATAAGAATACTTTGCATCAGGTTTTCCTTATGTTTGTTATAAGCAGGTGGATGGGGGGGGATTAGGGAACTCGATTGTGCCAGTCTAGCGCAATTGGCTATAACTATTTGAGCGCAAGATCGTATAAAAAGGCATAAATACTTGATTTGCACCGACACAATGGACTTTAATAGCGGTTAATCTCTGCTCAATTTTTAGCTAGACTCGGTTGCCATGGACACAGTCCTGATGGACGTTGGCAAACCCATTGACACGGCTTCTGATGAGAAGCGGCTATCAAAGGTGAACAAGAATGAAGATCTTAGTCGTATTTATACTGATTGCTGTCGGGGTGTTTTTATTCCTTCGCGCGCAGCGATTGGCGAAAGAAGAACAAGAGGCGATGAAACCCAAGTCGACCTCGGTAAAACCTGTAGTTCCCACCGAAGAGGCACCTATTTTCTCCGCTGCTGAGCCCGAGCGTGTAGAACCTGAGCCAGTTAAAAGGGTTGAGGATACTGGCGTGGCTGAAGTAGAGCCCGTTATCGAAGTTGAAGCCGAATTAATGCCCCGTGAGACCGAAAGCCCTGCGAGCATTTCGGTGGCGCTAGACACAGATATCATCGAAGTCGATATACCTGCAGCCCATAACGAAGAGGCGGTGATCATTTTAGGCACTACGCCTACAGATGAACAAGCTGACACCCAAGATGACGCAGAGCCAGCATCGAACACACGTTCTGAGGTCGGTGCGCCAGGGGCTTGGGCGAATGTGACTTTAGTTCGGGCCTTTGAGGAGTATCAAGGAGCGACGTCAGCCAGTGCTCGCTATACCGCGCTGCAAAATATGATTGCTGAATGCTACAAACAGCGTAAATCGGCGGATTACCTCAACTATGGTGCTCAATTAGCGGAAGAGTATATTGCACTGTTCCAAGCGGCTAGCGCCGAGCAAGGCAAAGATACTGAGCTTAAATCTTCCGGTTTCCTGCATTTAGCCACCTTGCTAAATGATACCCAAGCCTTCGATGCCGCCATTGTCATCTGTCGTAAAGCACTCGAGCTTGGGCTGAGCGATGGCACTGTCACTGGCTTTGAGGGCCGAATCAACCGGATTGAGAAAGCACAGACTAAAGCAACCACGGCTTGATATGTTGTAGGGAGCGCTTAGCGGGTAAACCCTTAGTCGAAAAGCGGTTATTTCCCTCGTCTAAGCAGTGTAGAATCCCTGCTAACTGAATGCGCAAAAGGCGAACTAAGGTTCGCCTTTTTTATGGGCTTAATAGGGGAAAAATGAAACTAAGCTATGCCTTACCGAATGTCTTATTCGGGCTTGGATTATTGCTACTCAGTGGCTGTACTAAAACCCCAGAATGGACTCTATTTTATTATCCCGATGTGAGTGCCATTCCGGTGACACCTTTGCAGGCCGAAGATATTAATGGTTACTACGATTCTCTAGAGCAATGCCAGAGCAAGGCTCATGGTATGCAACGTCTAAGTCGTTCTGGCGTGAGTGGTTTTGGCCTTGGATCTTATCAATGTGGGCACCTATGCGAGTTCGACGATAAGTCGGTGCTGGTTTGCAAGACCATGAGCCAATAGGTGGACAAGATGAAGTTTAAACAGGATTTTTTTACTCAGCTGCCTGAGTTTTACTCGCAAGTATATCCACAAGGGATAACTAAGCCTGAATGGCTGGCATGGAGTAATGACGCCGCGCAATTGATTGGCTTGAGCCAACCCACCGATGAGTTGTTATTGGGCTTATCTGGCAATGCGGCCGTCGATGGCGCGACCTACTATGCCCAAGTGTATAGCGGCCACCAATTTGGCGGTTACACGCCGCGCTTAGGGGATGGACGCTCGATCATTTTAGGTGAAGCGATTGGTCCAAATGGCGCATGGGATGTCGCTCTTAAAGGCGGCGGTCCGACGCCTTATTCGCGCCGTGGTGATGGCCGTGCTGTGATGCGCTCCGCGGTGCGCGAGTTTTTAGTCTCTGAGGCGCTGCATCATCTGCACGTGCCGACGACTCGCGCTTTGGCCGTGATTGGCTCTGACTTGCCCGTATGGCGTGAGAGCCAAGAAACCGCAGCCATTACCGTGCGTTTAGCCCGTAGCCATATTCGTTTCGGTCATTTCGAGTTTTTCTGCCACAGTGAGCGCGGCCGTGCCGATAAGCTGACTCAATTACTCAACTTCACTATTACTCAGCATTATCCCCATTTGAGTTGTGATGCCGCAGGTTATAAAGCGTGGTTTTTACAGGTAGTGCAAGATACCGCCAAGATGATTGCCCACTGGCAGGCGGTCGGTTTTGCCCATGGCGTGATGAACACAGACAATATGTCGATTCTAGGTGACAGTTTTGACTTCGGTCCCTTTGCGTTCCTCGATACATTCCAAGAAGACTTTATCTGTAATCATTCTGATCCCGAAGGTCGCTATGCCTTTGGTCAGCAGCCGGGTGTCGGTTTGTGGAACTTGCAACGTTTAGCGCAGGCGCTCACACCAGTGATCCCATCCGATGACTTAATTGCCATTCTTAATCAATACCAAGAGGCGCTAGTGCAGCCTTATTTGTGCTTGATGCGGGCAAAACTAGGTCTATCTGCAGTTGATGTTTCGTCGGTGGAGCAGGACAAACAGGATCTCGAACTTATAGGTCGATTTACTGTGCTGATGGAGAAAAATCAACTCGATTACACTCAGACTTGGCGTCAATTAGGCAAGTTAGATCCAACCAGCAAACACAGTGCGCTGCGGGATGACTTTATCGATGTCTGTCAGTTTGATGTTTGGTATCAAGCCTATCAACAGCGATTGGGCGTGGTGGCTGATATCCCTGCGTGGCAAACTGAGCGTAATAATGTGAATCCCAAATATATTTTGCGTAACTATTTAGCCCAAGAGGCGATAATCGCAGTAGAAGAGGGTAATCTTGCGCCGCTGCATTTGCTGCAAAAAATCTTAACTCAGCCCTTTGCCGAACACGCAGAGCATGAAGACTTGGCCAAGCGTCCACCAGACTGGGGCCAAGGCTTGATCATGTCATGTAGTAGTTGATGGGATAACAAGCATGAAATTATCAAGTACGCATTTAAAAGCCATGAGCTTAGATACCATTAGCTTAGATAAAAGTGCCTTAAGTTTAGCGGTCAGTGCGGATATCGATTTTGATCGTTTCGCCGACTTTGCCGAACCCTTAGCCGCGGCGCTAGATTGCACTGTGCGCGAGCGTCAGTGGGGTGCCGACAGGCATCAATGGTTATTAGAATTTGAAGGCAGCCAGTTATGGCTCAATTATGAGTTTTACGGCAACATTTGCTGGCTCTCGACCGAACGAGAAGCCGATTTTGAGGTGCTGGAATACTTAGCCACTTTGCTGCAACCTCACCTAAGAGTGAACTGAATATGAGTCAGAATATGACGCCACCAACCACGAGTTCTAGCGGCGCAGAGTTCCATTTTCAAGCCCTAACACCGGATTTGATCTTAGATGCGATCGAAAGTCTGGGCGTGTACCCAGAAACGGGCTTACTCGCGCTGAACAGTTACGAGAACCGCGTTTATCAGTTCCGTAGCGATGAAGGGCTGCGTTATGTGGTGAAGTTCTATCGCCCAGATCGTTGGAGCGATGCGCAGATCCAAGAGGAACATGATTATGCGCTCGCACTCGCGGCAGAAGATATCCCGATTGCCGTACCTGTAATTATCGAAGGCCATACGTTACACAAGTACCAAGGTTATCGATTTACCCTGTTTCCTTCCTTGGGTGGTCGCGCCTTCGAAGTCGATAATTTAGAGCAGCTGGAATTAGTGGGTCGGTTCATCGGTCGTATACATCAGTACGCGGCGCAAACGGTATTTGCTGAACGTGAACCGCTGAATCCGCAGATTTTAGGCGCCGAGCCGCTCGCGTGGTTAAAGCAATCTAATCTGGTGCCTAATAGCCTACGCTTGCCGTTCTTTACCGTAGTAGAGCAGGTGTTGGCAAAGGCGAATGCGATTTGGGATCGCCA
The DNA here is from genome assembly GCF_043359565.1 of Shewanella sp. S23-S33. Classification (NCBI taxonomy): domain Bacteria; kingdom Pseudomonadati; phylum Pseudomonadota; class Gammaproteobacteria; order Alteromonadales; family Shewanellaceae; genus Shewanella; species Shewanella sp. S23-S33. Next base: position 82,772 of record NZ_JBHFFD010000044.1, read on the forward strand.
AGATTTTGCGGCCATTCGTTTACACGGCGATTTACACCCAGGCAATATTTTGTGGACGCCAGACGGTCCCGGATTCGTCGATTTAGACGATGCTCGCATGGGACCGGCGATTCAAGATTTATGGATGATGCTAACCGGGGATAGAGCGCAGCAACTGATGCAGCTTGAGATCTTACTCGAAGCCTATGAAGAATTTTGTGAGTTTGATACAAGACAGTTAACCTTGATTGAACCGTTGCGGGCGCTGCGTATGGTGCATTACAACGCGTGGATTGGCCGTCGCTGGGACGATCCTGCTTTCCCGATGAACTTCCCGTGGTTTGGGGATGAAAAGTATTGGGAACAGCAGATTTTGGCGTTCAAAGAGCAATTATTTGCCCTTAGCGAACCACCACTGAGCCTAGTGCCGTATTAGCATTGAGCAAAATATGATTTCACAGACGTATCTTGTGACATTAGATTGAACTCTTAAGCTTGAGTTACACTCAAAAAATGGAATATGTTAGTCTCCAGCCAATTTATCAAAATGATTTAAGGAATTTTCATGAAAAAAGTATTACTCATGGCCGCGGCTCTGTTAATGGCGCCACTGGCAGTATCGGCTGTGGAATACCAAGAAGGTGTGCATTACACAGTGATTAACGATGGCCCAGCAACTGCGAAGCCTGAGATTACTGAGTTTTTCTCTTTCTATTGTCCGCATTGTTTTACTTTCTCTAAAACCGTAGTGCCAAAAATTCTCACCGAGAAGCCAGAAGGCGTTGCGTTTAACCAAGCACACGTTGATTTTATCGGCAAAGAGATGGGGGTTGAAATGTCACGCGCATTTGCAGTCGCACATCAGTTAAACGTCGATGAGAAAATGGATGCGGCGTTATTCTCTGCTATTCATGAGAAGAAACAGCATTTTACTAATCGCGATGATGTTCGTGCTGTGTTTATTGCTAACGGTGTCGATGGTAAAACCTTCGATGCGGCTGCAGAGTCTTTCATGGTAAAGGCGCAAATGGCAAAGATGAAGCGTGATACTGAAAATGCTAAGCTGACGGGTGTACCTGCTCTGGTTGTTAACGGTAAGTACCGTGTTGAAACAGGGGCAATCAAATCCTACGACGAGCTGTTAGAAATTGCTTTCTACCTAGCAAAAAAATAGTTCGATAGGCGTTACCCGCACTGCTGTCATATGAGCGGATGATAATGCTGTATCGATTGCATGTTAAAGAGAGCCTAAGGGCTCTTTTTTATTGGGGCGGTTGGCAACAACAAGGCAAATAGCGCTTTGATAGGGAGTTTAACGTACTGAGTTAGGCCTCTGTAGGCTAGTCGTTTGAACTTATGGAATAAAGACGAGGCAAAAAATGGGCAAAAAAAACCGTACTTCTTGTAAAAGAAAGTACGGACTTGAGCCAGAGGACTCATTTTTACCCTGAGTAACGCTAATAATTTAGCAGAGTGTCAAAAAATTGGCAAGTGACATTATTATGGCGTTCTTCTTTTTTACTCACAGGGTGACATATTCATAGTTTAACTAAATCAAACGATTAAGTATTTTTGGCGATAAAAGATGAAAAATACCACTCTAACGATGAAACTCAAGTGGCAAAGCTTCTGTCAAACAACTGTAATCAATAACAACAAGAATGCTTGTAGGTGGTCATATGAGAGTTTTTCCTGTCTACGCACCTAAGCTTATCGTTAAGCACGCGCGTATTTTTCTCACTGGTGTTATTTGGGTTAAAGATTTAGGACGATTGGAATTTGAGAAGGGACGGTTTTTACTGCCAAGAAAAAGCCTGCCAAAAGTGAAGCAGGCTATTTTAGAATTGAACGAACTGATCGAAGCGCAGCATCATCAAACTAATGCAGTTTAGATTTCGCTGTTTAACAAGCCAACAAGGCCAGTCACTTTTTCGTTCCAAGAAGTGAGTTCTTCTTGTAGTTGCTGGTTTTGCGCATTCAATTGTTGATTGTGCTCACTCAGCGTAGACGCTTTTTGCTTCTCTTCTTCAAGCTCCATTTTTAGAAGCTCGATAGTTTCGAGTGCAGCCTGGATTTTGGTTTCCAGTTTGGACAGTAATTCAAGGCTCATCTGGAGAGTCCTATGGTTTCTGGATGGGACTGTGATTCTAGCAGTGCCTAGAACTTAAGGAATAGCGATTCTTGCCGTTTGGTCAAAAAACACCCTATTACTGGGTTCTAAATTAAGTTTTTTTGCATTTGTTATTAACTCGTTAGTATTCTTGGTTTTATTTTTTATCGGAATGGTCCATGTCGCCTAGTTTGCTCGCCATACTCCCGTTACTGTTGACCTTAACCTTAGCCCTGTTTTTACGCCGCACGCTGGTGGCGTTAGGCGTTGGTATCGTCTCTGGCGCCCTATTGATCGCCCAATTTGACCCGCTGCAAACTGGGTTGTATTTGCTTGATATCGGTGTAAAACAATTTTATGCCCAAGGTGCTTGGCAAGCGTGGCATCTCAATGTGCTGTTCGCCATGTTACTGCTCGGTAGCATGACGCAATTGTTAGCACGTGGCGGTGCCGTGGGTCAGTTTGGCGATTGGCTGTATAGCCGTATTCGTACTGAGCGTCAGGCGCGTCTTGGGGTCGTATTTCTTGGTTGGTTAGTGTTTATCGATGGGATTTTCAGTTGTCTTGCTGTCGGCCATGTGTGTCAGCCGCTCAGCCAGCGTTATGGTATTCGCCATGAGCAGCTTGCCTATTTGGTTGATTCCAATGCTTCGCCTTTATGCGCGCTATTGCCTTTCTCCAGTTGGGGCCCCTATGTGATGGCGCTTATCGCGGGGATCAGCTTTTTACCTGTGTCGCCACTGGAAGCCTTTATTGAGGTAGCCTTGTTTAACTTTTACGCCATAGTGACCTTAGGCTTGTCCGTGCTCGTCGCTTGGTATGGCGTGGGTTTTCACTCTTTTGTTGCTGCTACTGCTGTGGAATCCTCCAATACGGTCGAGGTTAAGGGAAATCCTTGGCTGCTCGCAATCCCTATGCTGACTCTGCTGTCTGCTTCAGTTGGATTAACTTTGTGGTCGGGGGCTCAGCAGGTCTCTTCTTGGGATGTGTCACTTTGGCTTGCTAAGGCTGATATTGGCGCTTCTATGCGCGATGCTTGTTTGTTGGCAACCTTGGTCACTCTTGCCATGTTAGGCTTGTCTGGGCGACGTTTAACGGCGTTAGTGGGGGATTTGAGCCACGGAGTTCGCATGATCGCCTTCGCCATTGCGATTTTACTCTGCACTTGGATGATTGGCACTGTGATCCAAGATCTTGGCGTCGCTAAATTATTGGCTGCTTGGGCTAAGGCTTATCTTTCCCCGCATCTGCTGGTAGCGGGAATGTTTTTACTCTGCGCGATAATGGCTTTTGCGACGGGTTCAAGCTGGGGAACATTTGCAATTATGATCCCTATTGGCGCAGAGATTGCCCATAACTTAGATCCTCATTTGTTGTTACCTGTACTGAGCGCTGTGATGGCGGGGTCGGTTTTTGGCGACCACTGCTCGCCCATTTCAGATACCAGCGTGCTCAGTGCGACCAGCTCAGGTTGCGCTCCCCATGACCATGTGGTGACTCAGTTGCCCTTTGCTTTGATCGCGGCATGCGCAGCCTTAGTCGGATTTCAATTAGTCAATTTAGCCGTGGCGACGCCGTTAGTGTGGCTGGCCGTGGTGAGCTGTAGTCTAGGATTATTTGTCTTGATGGCACGTTTTTATTCACCTTTGCCCAGATTCGTGGCGCAGACATAAAGCCAGTTTATCGCTAAAATGGCCGATTCGGTTCTTACTGAGCCATTTATTTAAGTGCATCTGATTTAAGAGATTATCAATATGAGTATTACCCGTTTAGATGTAGGTACCCGCATGAGCAGTATAGTGATCCACCAAGGTACTGTGTATCTGTGTGGTCAAGTGGCGAAGGACAAGTATCAAGGTATCACCGAGCAAACTGTCACTATGCTTGAGGAGGTCGATACCTTGTTAGCGCAGGCGGGAAGTTCGCGTGAGCATTTACTGTCAGCGACTATTTATCTGAAAGATATGGGTGATTATGATGCGATGAATGCGGTATGGGATACTTGGGTGCCTAAAGGTCATGCGCCAGCCCGTGCTTGTGTGCAAGCCGCTATTGCCGAGCCTGAATATTTGGTTGAAGTCTCAGTGATTGCGGCGGTTGCGGTTTAAGCGCTAAGCTATTTTTCGTCCCGTTTAGAAGCCTGTTTCGATCCCTATTTCGAATCCTGTCACCGAGTGTCATGACTCGGTGAAGCTTTTCCGCAATACACCTCGCTAACTAAACCTGTATTGTTCAGCAGGTCCACTCTCTTCTAACAAAACCCTTTTGCTTTAACCTAATAAGTATTCCATTAAATGTGCAGGGACAAGCGGCGGATGATCCCCATATTGTTCTGAGAGTGCGGTGGCGATAGTCTCAATATCTTGTTGGGCTAAGCCTTGTTCGATAATGGCAAACGCCCAAGGAGCCTCGGTTTTGAGTTTGAGGAAATAAGGCGTTTCGACAAATTGTGCGAGTGAGTAAGCGGAGCCTCCTAAACCATGCCCCCAACCTTCGCTGACCTGAAAGGGTCTATCTAAATGTGCCATATCAAACTCAATGAGATGGGGGTATTGGCCGTTATGCCCACCGATCCAATGACCGATTTCAACCGATAAAATCATAGTTGCCATGTTATATCCTTTGCTAGGGTTGCTTGGCCGCAATGAGTACTCGGCTAAATTCAGCATTAGGCTCGAGGGGGGTGATGGCGGCGATATGGTCGAGTCTAAGGGATTGTTTAGTTTGTTGCAGTTGGATGATAAGCCACTCAGTTTTGTCGGCTCTTGTCTGCGTGGTGATAGCTTTACCTTGGCATTGGGTGCCATCAATAAGCTCAATGTTGAGTTGATAACCACGCAGACAGGCGAGTTCGAGATAGTCGTAGTGGGCGCAGGGGATCATTTTATAATCTGACATTGGATCATCTCATTGGGAGTTCGACCCTATTGTGGCAAAAATACTTGCCATTGGCATTATTGTGGATTGTTTTATCCTGTCTCTGAGGCCGTGTGAAAAGTTGAACCAAGCGTGTTAGCGAGTTTTTTATTTGCTTAGACCTTTAGATATGCGCGCCCCTCTTGACTTTATTCCTGTCGCTCCCTAGTCTGCTTGTTCAGTAATCAAGGTGGTATGCGATGGAAATAACCTACAATTTAAAACCTGCGTCCGAGCGCCGTACTGAGCAATTCAAGCCCGAGGGGAATGTGGGCTTTGGTAGCCTCAGAACCGATCATATGTTTTTGATGGATTATCATGATGGACAATGGTGCGATCCGCGCATCGTTCCTTATGGACCATTTGAAATGGCACCGGGTGCAATGGCGTTGCATTATGGCCAGTCGATCTTCGAAGGCGCGAAAGCCTTTATGCACGAAGATGGCGAGATTTATACTTTCCGCATTAATAAGAATGCCGAGCGGATGAATCGCTCCGCCGATATCGTTTGTATTCCTAATATCGATGAACAAATGCAGATGGATGCGATCAATGCGTTGATTGATGTCGATCGCCTGTGGTTCCCGATGCAAGAAGGCGCGTGTCTGTATATTCGTCCTTTTATTTTTGCGACCGAAGACCGCCTCTCTGTGAGCCCAAGTTCGCGTTATACCTTCTGTGTCGTGTTAAGCCCAAGTGGCGCTTATTACGCGGCTGGCGTGAACAAAGGCATACGCTTGCTGATCAGCAAAACTTTCCATCGTGCAGTATCGGGTGGCACTGGCGCCTCAAAAGCTGCGGGTAACTATGCGGCTTCGTTGCGTGCGGGTAAAGCGGCGGCAGCCTTTGGTGCATCGCAAGTGTTATATCTCGATTCAACCAATCAACAGATTGAAGAAGCGGGCGCGATGAATCATTTCCACATTCTGAAAGATGGCACTGTGATTATTCCAACCTTCACAGATACTATTTTGAAGTCGATCACCTCGCAATCTATTATGGAATTGGGAGATATGCTCGGTTGTGAAGTGCGCCAAGAGACTGTCATGCTTGATAAATTTATCGCTGATATTGAATCTGGTGAAATTGTCGAGGCTGGTGGTTTTGGGACGGCGGCCGTGGTTTCTGCTGTAGGCTCCTACATTTTTGAAGATGGCCATGTTGTCACTGTCGGTAATGGTGAAGTGGGCGAGCATGTTCAGCGCATCTATAAACTGTATACCGAAATCCAAAAGGGCCATATTAAAGGTCCTGAAGGTTGGGTTAAGCGTGTTGAACGTTTAGCAAAGTAAGGAATTTGTGGTGATGTTTAAAGGCTCTTAGGAGCCTTTTTTATTGGCTGAATTTTGCGATGACATTTGTAGACTTCGCCTTAAATCAAAGTGGCTGTGGCTTAGATTGATTTTTGAGTAAGGTTAAACAATCTTCGGCATTTAAGGGTTTACTCAGTAAAAAACCTTGTACTTGATCGCAACCCTGCATCGCCAAGAAGTTGAGCTGTTCTTGGGTCTCTACGCCTTCGGCGACGACATTCAGTTCTAAGCTGTGAGCGAGGGCAATAATGGCGCTGGTGATGGCGGCATCGTCGGGATCGTTGGTGATGTCTCTGACAAATTCTCGATCGATTTTGAGTGTGTCTATCGGGAAGCGTTTGAGATAGCTTAGGCTCGAATAACCCGTACCAAAATCATCCACGGCTATGGTCAATCCTAGGGCCTTGAGTTTAGATAGGATGCTGACCGATTCCTGCGGATTGCCCATGATCATTGATTCAGTAAGCTCAAGCTCAAGGGATTGAGCCGGGAGACCTGATACGGCTAAAGCAACTTCGATGGTGGAGATAATGTCCGCTTTCAGTTGGCGAGCCGATAGGTTGACGGCGATAGTGATCCCGTTAAATCCTAGGCTATTCCATTCGGCTAATTGCTGGCAGGCGTGGTTGATCACCCAATGGCCAATTTGGGTGATGATGCCGGTTTCTTCCGCCAGTGGAATAAACTCGACGGGGGAAATGGGGCCAAGTTCAGTGTGATACCAACGTAAAAGTGCTTCCAGTCCTGTGAGTGAACCATCTCGTAAACAGAATTTAGGTTGATAAACCAAGCTTAGTTCTTTGCGTTGGATAGCTTCCTTTAAACCACTTTCGAGTTGTACATGACGGGTGGCGATTTCATTTAACTTAGAGGTATAAAACTGAAAGTTATTTCGACCTGATGATTTTGCGTGGTACATGGCGGTATCGGCAAATTTAATCAGTGAGTCGGCATTGTCCGCATCGTTAGGGTATAAGCTGATACCTATTGAGGTCGAAATGGTCAGCGTTTTATCGTCCAATAGGAAGGGCGTTTGGAATGCTCTGAGTACTTTTTCTGAGATCAGGGTTGCGGCTTTTGTTTTCGCAACACCTTCTAAAATAATAGTAAATTCATCGCCACCTAAGCGTGCAACAGTATCGCCATCACGCACCGCATTTTGCAGTCGTCTTGCCACGGCTTTCAGTAACAAATCCCCGACATGATGACCCATAGAGTCGTTGATATGTTTAAAGCGGTCGAGGTCTAAGAACAGCAAGGCAACGATATTATTCGCTCTGTGCGCTTGAGTAATCGCGTGATTGAGCCTGTCTTGAAATAAGGTTCGGTTAGGTAAGCCAGTTAATGTGTCGAAGCTGGCGAGAAAACGCAGATCTTCTTCGGCTTTTTTCCGCTCTGTGATGTCGGTAAATACTGCAACGAAGTGACTGGTTTCGCCTTTGATATCGATTACTTGGTTGATTTCAAGCCAGACTAAAATGGCCTGACGTTGTTTATTGCGGATCCACAGTTCTCCGACCCAATGTTTGTGACGCAGTAGCTGTTGTTCAATTGTATTGAACAACTCCCGCTGTTGGCGACTAAAGGCTAAGTGAATGAAATGCCTGTCGGTTATTTGGCGTTCTGTGTACCCTGTAATGGCACAAAATGCTGGGTTGACCGAACGAATTCGATAATTTAATCCTCCCACTACAACGGCTTCGTTCATACTGTTGAGCACTTGTGATGACAGTACCAACTCGTTTTCAATCAGTTTGCGTGAGGTAATGTTGCGGTTGGTCCCTGTCATGCGGATCGGATTATCTAGGCTATCTTTTTCCACCACTTTACCGCGGTCTAAAATCCATACCCAATTACCGGGGGAGCGTTCGACTCGGTACTCTGCTTCGAAGAAAGGCGAACGACCTTGAAGGTGTTCGTTAAGCTCAAATTTGAATCTTTCCCTATCCTCTGAGTGCATGCTCTCATGGGCTATATTGCTGCTATTCCAATGGGGGACTGAAGAATCCATATTGGTACGATAGACTCGATTTTCTGGTATGTTCCAGTCCCACATGCCATCGCCAGAGGCCCAAAGTGCAAGTTTGAGTCGCTCCTCTGAGGCGCGGATACTGGTTTCAAATTCGCGCTGTTGCTGGCGTTTTCTTTTGCGCCAGATAATGATCCAAGCCAACAGCCATAGAGAGAGCAAGCTATAGAGGGCGTAGGCGAACTGAGTTCGATAGAAGGGCGCTTGTACATGAAGATCGACAGAAAGGGCGTAGTCACCTTGAGTGTTGTATTGCAGCCCATGGCGAACATGCAGTTGGTAGTGGCCAGGGTTAATATTGGTGAAGGTGATTTCATTACCTGTGGGGAGCTCATGCCACTCGTTATCAAATCCTTCAAGAAAATAGCTGAAGCGGTTTTTACCCGTATAGCTGAAATCCAATGAGGTCACCTCAAAACTGATCAGCTGATCGCTATAGTCCATTACTATGCTAGGTGGATGGCTCAAATCGAGAATAGTGTGCCCTTTACCCGCAATACTATAGCCAGTGAGTGCGACTTTAACATCGGGTCGTTGATCTGGAATTGACTTTGGATTGAAACGATTTATGCCATTAATACCACCAAACCAGAGATCGCCATCGCTGTCTTCAAGTTTTACGCCACCGTTAAACTCCAGTGCTTGTAGCCCTTCTTGTTCGTTAAATATGATGACACGATTGGTTTTAGGATTGAGCTTTCCTATCCCCGCATTACTACTAAACCAAATGTTGTGTTCTTGATCCTCGAGTAAGGCATAGATGGTATCACTTGGTAATCCCTGATTGCGGGTATAGTGGCTAAAACCTGCATCGGCCTCTTGGGACGGTAACTTGCTGATCCCACCATGGGTGGCAAACCATACCTCGCCCGATTTTGTGACTAAAATATCGCGGACACGGTTGTTGATCAGGCTGTTTTTGTCTGAGGATTGATGGAAGTAGGATTTACCTGTGCCTGTTTTCATATCCAGCTTAAGCAGGCCATCGAGTGTACCTATCCATAGCGTATCTTTGTGTGTTCTGAGGATTAAAAACTGGTTTTGTGCAGGATAGAAATTATCAATATGTGCCAATGAGATAAAAGTAAATTCATCGGTATTTATCGCCTTACGGTAGAGGACATCGGTTGTTGCCACCCAGAGGTGACCTTGCTCATCAATATCTAAACTACGGATATAATTGGTTTCTGAGCCTTGATCAGTGCGTTCTGTCACCTTGAGTAACTGGAATTGGCCATCTAGCGCCAGTCGACCTAACCCATAGTTAGTGGCAAACCAAAGCACGCCATTTTTGTCTTGGTCTATATCTCGCAGGATAAGATTTAAGTTGCGTTGATGCATCCCTAAGGCGTTAGCAAAGAGCTCCGTGTAGTGTTCATATTTTCCATTGGCCAACATGCGTTTAAGCCCAGCACCTTCGGTGCCTATCCATAGCGCATTATCTTGGCTGCGGAACAAGGTGCGAATGTTGTTACTTTGTTTCGACAGATTAGGGGTGGATTCGTAAATATGCTGAAAATACTGACGACGGGTATTAATTTTATCTAGACCAGAATAACTGGCACCTAACCATAAATTGCCAAAGGGATCTTGCAGTAAGCTCAGTATGTTATTTTCACTGATACTGTTGGTACGCTTAGGATCATACCTGTGGTAGGTAGCAGTAAATGCCTTATCGTTTCTCTCGAGTTGAATAAGACCGGCTTCTGGCCCAACAACCCAAAAGTCACCCTGCTCAGTTTGGATAAAATCTTTAATGTAAGGCACATTATCGTCTGTCTGCCAGAGGATTTCGCCCTGTTGTGACGCCAAGTTGTAATGCCATAATTGCTCACCCAGAGCTAAAGTGATCGCATTAGCGGAATGTGCCCTAATTTGATGTGCAGTGAGATTCTGCGGGACATTTAAGCGAGTGATAGTATTGGCACTGACAGCAAAGGTGCCGCTATCTTGTGTTCCTGCCAGAAGGTAAGTGTCTTCAACATTGGCTAAGCTGGTGATGTGGGGTTGAACACTATTACCTAAGTTCACTTGGGTAATGCGTTTGGTTTTGGTCGATAGGGAAAATAGTCCTGCTTTAGTACCAATCCAGAGTGTATTGCCTACAACGCTGAGTTTGGTTGTGCGTGGATCGGTAAGCCCTTGTTCTTGGCCAAAGTGTTCAAAGGTCCCTGTGCTCAAATCGAGTCGATTTACCCCTTGGCTGAAAGTCGAAACCCAGATATTACCTTCTGAGTCTTGAATAATGTCAGAGACATAGCTCTCAGAAATACTCCTCGGATCATTGGGTGAATGGGGGAAAATATTGAAGCTGTGACCGTTATAAGCATGCAAACCATCTTGAGTGCCAATCCATAACATACCTGCATTGTCCATAAACAGGCTGGTAATCGTATTTTGGGTAAGGCCATCTTCACTGCGAATATGTTCAAATTTGAGCTGTGTGGAAGCCGCGCTCAATGGTTGAGCTAATCCATTGCACGAGATCCCCCACAAACTTAGGATAAAAAGCGTACTAAATATTAGCTTGTGGATTAGTTGACTCAAATTTTCCCCTACCAAAAACGGACCCATCCTGATTAGGTTTCTATTTAGTTTAGTTCTTAGCCTAGACCTTACATGCCATTTTGCTGTAAAAATGCGACTTAAATTGCTGACTTGGTTTAAAAATAACCAAAATCGATGGGCACGATTCTGTAATAGATCATGCAATATATTAACTGTACCGTTTTACTGCCAATATTCTTTTTATGACGAGTTTGTATTCTGGCGTTTTTGCTAAAGGATCTTAGCATTGTTTCAGGTATGTCAACATATCATGCTAAGACAAATACGGGCGAAGCAGATTAAAATGATGGGCGAGAATAGAAAAAAGACCTTGCCGGAAGGGGGAGAAGCAAGGTCTTTGGTTGAACTGTTTTACTTAGATAAAGTTACGCAGCGGGCACCCGCACAAAACCTTCCATCAGCACGCGGGCGCTGCGGCTCATAATGGCTTTGACAACCGTCCATTCTCCATTCACTAAGTTTGCCTCAGCGCCAACGCGCAAGGTGCCTGAGGGATGACCGAAACGTACAGCATCTATCGTTTTGTGAGTGTCTCCGCCTGCGGCTAAGTTGACTAAAGTGCCGGGAATTGCCGCCGCCGTACCAATCGCAACGGCAGCCGTGCCCATCATTGCGTGGTGCAGTTTGCCCATAGACAAGGCGCGTACCAGTAGGTCAATTTCATCTGCATTGACGGTTTTGCCGCTCGATGACACATAGGCTTTAGGTTTAGCGACAAAGGCGATCTTAGGCGTGTGTTGGCGTGCAACTGCTTCATCAATATGCGAAATCAAGCCCATACGCACGGCGCCATAGGCGCGAATGGTTTCAAATTTGGCAAGGGTGGCATTGTCACTATTAATATCATCCTGTAGCTCAGTGCCTGTGTAGCCTAAGTCTTCTGCGTTGATAAAAATGGTGGGAATGCCCGCGTTGATCATAGTAGCGTTAAAGTTGCCAATGCCCGGCACTTCTAGCACATCGACAAGATTGCCCGTAGGGAACATGTTGCCACCGCCACTGCTGGCATCCTCATCGGCAGCCGGGTTCATAAACTCGATTTGCACTTCGGCGGCAGGAAAGGTCACACCATCGAGCTCAAAATCACCGGTTTCTTGCACTTCACCCTTGGTGATGGGCACATGGGCGATAATCGTTTTGCCTATGTTGGCTTGCCAAATTCGGACTGTACAGACGCCATTGTGTGGAATACGGGCCGTATCAATTAAGCCATTGCTGATGGCAAAGGCACCGACAGCGGCGGTCAAGTTGCCACAGTTACCGCTCCAATCGACAAAAGGTTTATCGATCGCCACTTGGCCGAAGAGGTAATCGACATCGTGATCGGTTTGGGTGCTAGGGGAGAGGATCACGGCTTTGCTGGTGCTCGAGGTGGCTCCACCCATGCCATCGATTTGTTTACCGTAAGCGTCTGGGCTGCCTATCACTCGTAGTAACAAGGCATCACGTGCAGGACCTGCAACTTGTGCGGCTTTAGGTAAATCCTGCAGACGGAAAAACACGCCCTTGCTGGTGCCGCCGCGCATATAAGTCGCGGCGACTTTGATTTGTGGCGGGAAAAAATTCTTACTCATGCTATTAACTCCAAGGGGAATAGCGATACAGGTTAGCGTTGCTATCAAAGGTGGCGATTCACGTGTGGAGTCGCCACCTGTTGAAAGCGAGTTTTACTTCAGATTCGACTCTAAAAAGTCCTGAGCAAAACGCTGCAATACGCCGCCGGCCTCGTAGATAGACACTTCTTCGGCGGTATCGAGACGACATGTGACTGGCACTTCGATGCGCTCCCCGTTTTTACGGGTGATAACGACAGTTAAGTCTGCTCTTGGCGCTGGAATGCCGAGCACATCGAACACTTCGGTGCCGTCTATACCATAGGTGGCGCGGTTGTCACCGGCTTTAAATTCCAGTGGCAACACGCCCATACCGACTAAGTTAGTGCGATGAATACGCTCGAAACCTTCGGCAACAATGGCCTCAACCCCCGCTAAACGCACGCCTTTGGCGGCCCAGTCACGGGACGAACCTTGGCCGTAATCTGCGCCCGCTATGATGATCAGCGGCTGCTTACGTTCCATATAGGTTTCAATCGCTTCCCACATACGGGTCACTTGGCCTTCTGGCTCGATACGCGTCAGTGAGCCTTGTTGTACTTTGCCATCAACCAGCGCCATTTCGTTTTTAAGCTTGGGATTGGCAAAGGTGGCGCGCTGGGCGGTTAAGTGATCCCCCCTGTGGGTGGCGTAGGAGTTAAAGTCTTCCTCCGGCAAGCCCATCTTGTGCAGGTATTCGCCCGCGGCGCTGTCCATCATAATGGCGTTCGACGGCGATAAATGGTCGGTGGTGATGTTGTCACCCAGCACCGCCAGTGGTCGCATGCCTTTTAACGTGCGCTCTCCGGCCAATGCGCCTTCCCAGTAAGGAGGGCGACGAATATAAGTAGATTGCGGGCGCCAATCGTACAGCGGGCTGATTTGTTCGCCATAATCGACGGCTAAATCAAACATGGGTTCGTACACTTTACGGAACTGCTCAGGTTTAACACTTTTGGCAATCACGGCATCGATTTCTTCATCCGATGGCCAAATGTCGATAAGTTTGACTGGGTTGCCGTCTTTATCTAATCCCAACACATCTTTTTCGATATCGAAACGTATGGTGCCGGCAATCGCGTAGGCGACGACCAATGGCGGCGATGCTAAGAAGGCTTGTTTTGCATAAGGGTGAATACGGCCATCGAAGTTACGGTTACCCGATAACACAGCGGTGGCGTACAAGTCGCGGTCGATCACTTCTTTTTGAATCACAGGATCCAGCGCGCCGCTCATGCCGTTACACGTCGTGCAGGCAAAACCAACAATGCCAAAACCGAGTTGTTCAAGTTCAGGCAATAGCTTGGCTTCTTCCAAATACAACTGCACCGCTTTTGAGCCTGGTGCCAGTGAGGTTTTGACCCAAGGTTTGCGGCTTAAGCCTTTAGCGTTGGCGTTGCGGGCAATGAGACCTGCAGCAATCACGTTGCGTGGGTTACTGGTGTTAGTACAGCTGGTAATCGCCGCAATAATCACAGCACCATCGGGCATTAAGCCTGGCTCGTTTTCGACTACGCCGCTAATTCCGCGCTCAGCCAATTCTGATGTTGGCACCCGTGCATGTGGGTTTGATGGCCCTGCAATGGTGCGCACCACCGAAGATAAATCAAAATGCAGTACGCGTGGATAGTGTACTTCGGTCAAGCTGTCGGCCCACAAACCTGCGGTTTTGGCATAGGTTTCAACCAGTTTAACTTGCTCGGCTTCGCGGCCAGTTAAGGTCAAATAATCTAAGGTTTGCTGGTCGATGTAGAACATGGCCGCAGTGGCGCCAAATTCAGGTGTCATATTCGAAATCGTGGCGCGATCGCCTAATGTCAGCGCCGCTGCGCCCTTACCGAAGAACTCTAAATAAGAGGAGACGACTTTTTGTGCGCGTAGAAACTCGGTCAAGGCTAATACGATATCGGTAGCCGTAATGCCTGGCTGTGGTCTGCCCGTGAGCTCGACACCGATAATGTCCGGTAGACGCATATAGGATGCGCGCCCTAGCATGACGCTTTCGGCTTCTAAGCCACCGACACCTATGGCGATAACGCCGAGCGCATCAACGTGCGGCGTGTGGCTATCGGTGCCGACTAAGGTATCTGGGAAGGCCACGCCATTGCGTGAATGCACCACAGGCGACATACGTTCTAAGTTAATTTGGTGCATGATGCCGTTACCCTGAGGGATAACATCAATGTTTTTAAAGGCTTTTTGCGTCCAATCAATAAAGTGGAATCTGTCTTCGTTGCGTCTGTCTTCGATGGCGCGGTTTTTGGCGAAGGCGTCTTTATCAAAACCACCAAATTCGACAGCGAGTGAGTGATCCACAATTAATTGTGTTGGTACAACAGGGTTCACTTTGGCCGGATCGCCACCCTTAGCGGCAATAGCGTCACGCAGACCCGCAAGGTCAACTAAAGCGGTTTGCCCCAAAATGTCGTGGCACACCACGCGGGCAGGAAACCAAGGAAAATCCAGTTCTTGCTTAGATTCGATAATCTGTTTTAGCGAGTCGGTTAAAACGGCCGGATCGCAGCGACGGACTAAGTTTTCAGCTAAAACGCGCGAGGTGTAAGGCAGCTTGGCATACGAGCCAGCTTGAATGGCTTCTACGGCTTCGCGGGTATCGAAGTAATCGAGTTGAGTGCCGGGTAAGGGCTTACGATATTGGGTATTCATAGCAGTGCTCATAACATCATCCATTTCGGAAAATGAAGTTGGCGCGAGACTTACATTGAGTGAAATCTCGCGCCAAGTGTGGTCAATTTTGCTTAACGGTTGGCAATTGGTACCACTTTGCGCGGCGCAACGCCCACATAATCGGCACTCGGGCGGATGATGCGGTTGTTAGAGCGTTGCTCCATCACGTGCGCCGCCCAGCCAGTGACGCGTGAACACACGAAGATTGGCGTAAACAACTTAGTCGGAATATCCATGTAGTGGTAAGCGCTGGCATGGAAGAAGTCAGCATTACAGAAGAGTTTTTTCTGTTCCCACATCAGGGCTTCGCAGGCAACTGATACGCGGTATAGGCGGTCGTCACCGTTGGCAGCCGCCAGTTTTTCTGACCATTCTTTGATGATGGCGTTACGTGGATCGCTGTCGCGGTAAATTGCGTGACCGAAGCCCATTATCTTATCTTTACGCTCGAGTTTGCCCATTAAGATGTCGCGCGCATCGGCTTCATCTTTCATGTCTTGGATCAGTTCCATCGCCGCTTCGTTCGCGCCGCCATGCAGAGGGCCGCGCAGTGAACCAATCGCCCCAGTCACGCATGAATGCATATCTGACAGGGTGGAAGCACATACGCGAGCGGTAAAGGTTGATGCGTTAAATTCATGTTCTGCATAAAGAATTAACGATACGTCCATCACTTTAGCATGCAGTGCCGACGGCGCTTTGCCATGCAATAAGTGCAGGAAGTGTGCGCCAATTTGATCGTCATCGGTTTCAGTATCAATACGCACGCCATCGTGGCTAAAGCGATACCAGTAACAGATGATCGATGGGAATGCGGCGAGTAAACGGTCGGTGATTTCACTCTGTTCGGCAAAGCTGTGCTCGGCTTCTAAGTTACCTAGCATAGAGCAGCCAGTACGCATCACATCCATAGGATGAGTGTCGGCGGGAATGCGCTCCAATACTTCTTTTAATGCTTGCGGCAGACCGCGAAGGCCTTTGAGTTTGGTTTTGTAGGCATCAAGTTGGGCTGCCGTGGGCAGCTCGCCGTAAAGAATAAGGTAAGCGACTTCTTCGAAGGTGGCATTTTCACCGAGATCTTTCACATCATAACCGCGGTACGTTAGGCCGCTGCCTGACACGCCCACTGTGCTCAATGCGGTTTCGCCTGCGCTCTGGCCACGTAATCCTGCACCGCTTAGTTTTTTAGCTTCTGACATAATCCTTCCCTTCCGTTAACTCTGTTTGGTTATTGCTGGCGGATTTCAGTGCTCATTTCAGAGCACTTATTCGCCGACATTTATTGGTTAAGGCTGCACTTTTTATGTAATTTGTTTAACGCTAAATCGGTTTTAACGCCAAACCCTGTAGGGTTGCAGCTTTTCGGTTATTTATCTTGGCTGAACAGTTGATCTAACTTGTCTTCAAAGGCGTGGTAGCCCAAGTATTTATACAAGTCTTTACGGGTCTGCATCGTGTCTAGCACGTTGCGTTGATGACCATCATTCATCAGCGCTTGCATGACGTTCAGTGCGGCTTGGTTGGCTGCACGGAAAGTACCGAGTGGATAAAGCACCATGTCGGCGCCCGCCTCGGCGAGTTCTTCTTTATTGAACAATTGGGTTTGACCAAATTCAGTCATGTTCGCCAAAATCGGTGCTTTTACCTGTGCTTTAAAATGGCGATATTGGTCTAGCTCAGTTAAGGCTTCGGCGAAGATCATGTCGGCACCGGCGGCAATATAGGCTTGCGCGCGTTCGATACCTGCTTCTAAACCTTCCACGGCGACCGCATCGGTGCGCGCCATGATCACAAAGTTAGGATCGGTACGGGCATCGACGGCCGCTTTAATGCGATCGACCATTTCTTCAATGCTCACGACTGCTTTGTTGGGTCTATGGCCGCAACGCTTTTGCGACACTTGGTCTTCCATGTGCACAGCAGCGACGCCGATTTTTTCGAATTCTTTGATGGTACGAGCAATGTTGAATGCGCCGCCCCAGCCAGTATCGATATCTACCAATAAAGGCACTTGTGTGGCTGAGGTGATACGACCGGCATCAATCAGCACGTCGTTCATTGAGGTCATGCCCAAGTCAGGCAAACCGTAGGAAGCATTGGCAACGCCAGCGCCCGAAAGATACAAGGCTTGGAAGCCTGTTTGTTCTGCCATTAAGGCAAAATAGGCATTGGTGGTGCCAACGATTTGTAACGGTTTGGCCTTAGCAAGAGCTTGGCGAAAACGTAATCCTGCGCTTTGAGTCATGGTTTTATCCTTTTCCATTTTATGGGACGTGGCATATTGAGCCGTATGAACTTAGCTAATGTTGGCTAAGGTTTCTTTTGCGGCTGCATTGGCTTGCAATTCAATTAAGCGTAATTCGGTATTTTTACGCCCCTGTTCGATATGGCGGCGCATCAGCAAACTGGCCAATTCACCATCACGCTGGGCAATGGCTTCGACTATGCGTCTGTGTTCGGCAATCGCTTTCACGGGACGACTTTTATTAGTGCACTGGTAGCGATACATACGTAGCAAGTGATACAGGCCGCCTACTAAGGTTTCCTGCAGATGCTTGTTACCGCTGGCTTGAATAATTTGGTAGTGAAAATCGACATCGCCTTCCTCTTGGAAGTAAGTATCGCCCTTGGCGAGCGCCGCTTCTTGCGTTGCGAGCAGATCTTCTAGTTTGACTAATTGTTCTGGGGTAATACGGCTGGCGGCGAGTTCGCAGGCCATGCCTTCAAGTACGCTACGTAGTTGATATAAATCGTTAAGTTCATTCACCGTCAGTTGGGCGACGCGGGCCCCAACATGGGGCGCACGCACTACTAAACGTTGTCTTTCTAAGGTTTGCAGTGCTTCGCGGGTCGGGCCGCGGCTGATGCCGTATTTTTCGGCCAGTGCTTGCTCGTTAATCTTGCTGCCTGCAGGCAGTTCGCCCTTGATAATGCTGGTTTGGATCTGCACCAAAATTTGATCGGCTAATGTGGTCGACGTTTTATCTGCCGAGGTCGATTTGACCTTGTGCAGGTGGGTAACTTGAGTGTCATCAGAAACGAACGTCGTGTCTTGCTTCAACATAGAACGCATCACTATTAATAGGATTGTCGACAATGGGTAAAAAATAGCCCTCCCTTGGTGGATTGTCAACAATGTGTTTACTTAGACGTAAGTCTATATTTCAATGGATTTCTATTTTTATTATTGATTTTTATCATTTTATTTTAATTATCTCGTTGTTAATATTTTGTGTTATGAATATTTAAATATTAAATTGTCAACAATGACGTGGTTTTAACCTTCCAACCTCGTTGCGGATGTTGATGGTTTTGGAGAAAATCGTCCAAATGCATTTGGCATGTTTATCCTTCGCGTTATGCTATGGGCGGAATGAGACATTTGGGGATGACAGTGGAAAAAGTGTTAGTGAGCAGTTGTTTACTCGGACAAGCGGTGCGCTACGACGGTGGCCATAACTTGATGGAGAGCGAGCTGGTGCAAACGTGGCTCGAGCAAGGGCGGATTGTGGCGATTTGTCCCGAATGTGCAGGCGGTTTGCCAACACCTAGACCGCCAGCGGAGCGGATTGGACAGCGTATCTTAACCGCTCAGGGTGAGGATGTGACCCACGCTTTTAGTCTGGGAGCCGATCTCGCGCTTAAGCTGGCGCAGCAACACGGGATTAAAGTGGCGATTTTAAAAGCCCGCAGTCCATCCTGTGGTAATAGGCAGATTTACGATGGTCAATTTGTAAAACAGTTAATTGCGGGACAAGGATTGACAGCTGAAAAACTCAGCGCCGCAGGAATAACCGTATTCAATGAATTGGAGTTATCCGCTGCAGCGGCATGCGTTGCTAAACTAGAGCAAAGCTAGAGACGAGCTAGCTTGCTTGAGTGTGATTTGGGCTGGTGGCCTTATTATTCACACTTTGGTGCGTTTGGAGTAAAGCATCAATTTGTTGATCTTTTTCCGCCCACACTTGGTTTAACCAGCGCTGGAATTCGACGCGGTACTCAGACTCAGAGAAATAACGTGCCGCATCGACCTGAGGCACGGGCAGGGCGTTAATTCGCACAATAATCTTACTGACCTTACCATTCATCACCCCAAACAGAATATCTTCAGGCGCATCTGGGTAGACGATTGTCATATCCAGCAGGTTAGTAAATTGTTCGCCCATGGCTGATAAGGTAAAGGCGATACCACCCGCTTTAGGACGTAACAAATGTTGATAAGGCGAGTTTTGGCGCTGATGTTTATCTTGGGTAAAACGGCTGCCTTCAACATAGTTAATGATCGACGTGGGCATATTGCTAAACTTGGCACAGGCGCGGCGTGTGGTCGCTAAATCTTTACCCTTAAGCTTTGGATTCTTTTTGAGTTTTGCGGGGCTGGTTCTATTCATAAATGGCATATCCAGCGCCCAACATCCTAGGCCCATGATGGGCACATAGATGAGTTCTTTTTTGAGGAAGAACTTCAGCATAGGGATGTGGTTACGTAACACGTAAGTTTGCGCGGCGATATCGAATCCACTGAGGTGGTTGCTGATCAGCAAATACCAGCTGTTTTTATCGAGTCCTTCGAGCCCTTTGACATCCCACTCAATTTTAGCGATCAAATACAAGATGCCACCGTTGCAGCAGGCCCAAGCCCACATAAAACGGTTCATGACCGCAGTCACCGCATTGCGCGCACCTTGTGCTGGCATCACAAGTTTCACTAATCCGCCAATGCTGATAAGCGAGCCCCAAACGGCGGTATTAATGATCAGCAAGCTTAAGCTCAGAATAAACAACACTGAACCAGGCAGGAAATTCAACATAGTGGCGTTACCTTTATTCTTTATTCGCTTGGCTAGCGAGTTGGCTTAACACTTGATCCTTAGTGAGCCAGAGTTGATTCAGTTGTTCTTGGAAGCCAATTTTAAAATCGCGGTCATTCATATAATCGCCGCGCATCGCAGGATCAATATCGGAGACCTTGATGTGTACTTTAACGCTTGGCAACTTGCCTGTCAGGTAGTCCCAATAGCTCGGTACTGCGTCTGGGTAGTAAATGGAGACATCGACTAGCTTGTGGATCTGTTCACCCATGGCTGATAGCGCGAAGGCCATACCGCCCGCTTTAGGTTTTAGCAAATGTTGGAACTGTGAGTTTTGTTTTTGATGCTTAGCCTTGCTGAAGCGTGTGCCTTCGACAAAGTTCATCACACTTACAGGTTTAGCCTTGAACTTAGCACAGGCTTTACGTGTAATTTCAATGTCTTTGCCCTTTAGCTTAGGTTTTTTACGTAGCTGTGCCGTGCTATAACGGCGCATAAACGGAAAATCGAGCGCCCACCAAGCTAGGCCTAAAATCGGCACAAAAATCAGTTCTTGCTTGAGGAAAAACTTCAAGAAAGGGATTTTTCGATTAAAAATCCGCTGCAGGATCAGGATATCGACCCAAGACTGGTGGTTGGCTATCACCATGTACCACTCTTTAGTGGAAAAGTCGGCGTCACCACTCAGTTCTATTTTAACGGGATGTAAGCAACGCTCAATCACGCCATTGACGCTGATCCAAGCGCTGGCACAAAAATCGAGCACATGACTAGTCGCAGTCCTTAATGGACTGATAGGTATCAGTTTTACAAAACTGATTAACACGATTGGGATAGTCCAAAAGACGGTATTTATAACGTAACCTAAAAATGCAATACAGCCTTTTATCTGTGAAAACAGCATTCCCATCCGAGCCCCCTGACAAAAATTGGAGGCCTATGTTACTCGGTGTAGGCGTTTGGCTCAATCTTAGGCACAGCTGGTCGGTGCATTTGTTCATCTTCACTGTAAAGCGGCTGACTCAATATTGCTGGGATAGTCGTGCCAGCAACCTATCCATAGCACGATAACCCAGTGCTTGGGCAAGATGACGGCGTTCGGTGTTAGGGGCTTGTTCAAGATCGGCGATAGTGCGGGCGACTCTTTGTATACGATGAAAACTGCGAACCGAAAGGCCAAGCTTCACCACGCTTTGCTCCAAAAATACTAAATCACCATCACTGAGTCCGCTGAAGCGTTTCAATTGTTTCCCTGTAAGTTCGCTATTGAGCACACCAGCACGGGCGAGTTGTAGCTCACGTGCTAGCTTAACTCGTTTGGCGATATCTTGGCTGGTTTCTGTCTGCGGCGCGGCTTGAGTCAAAGTGCCCGCGGGAAGTTTGGGCACTTCTATGGTCAAGTCGAAACGATCGAGAAACGGACCTGAAAGCCGCGAAAGGTAACGTTGGATTTGTTCTGGGCTGGATCTATGATGGCTATCCAAGTCGCCACTAGGGCTAGGATTCATCGCTGCGATTAATTGGAATCGACTTAAAAATGTCAGCTTAGCGGCGGCGCGGGAAATCACTACTTCGCCGGTTTCCATCGGTTCGCGCAGGCAATCTAAGACTTTACGCGGAAATTCAGCCACTTCATCCAAGAATAATACACCGCGATGGGCGAGGGAGATCTCCCCTGGTTTTGGGATACTGCCACCGCCCACGAGGGAAATCGAAGAACTCGTGTGGTGCGGCGCCCTAAATGGTCGCTGTAAAAAATGCTGCGGTTTAATGTCGAGTCCAGCAACGGAATGAATTGCCGCCACTTCTAACGCTTCCTCATAATTGAGTGCGGGCAATAGCGCCATCATGCGGCTGGCAAGCATGGTCTTGCCAGTCCCCGGCGGGCCTAGCATCAAGAGGTTGTGGTTACCCGCAGCGGCAATTTCGAGTGCTTGCTTGGCCTGATATTGGCCAATCACATCGCTCAGGCAAGTATGGGACTCGGGTGTCTCTTGGCTTACCCATTCTAACTGTGGCGCCAGTGTGGGCAGTTGGTTTTGCCCTTGTAAATACGCGGCTAGACTTTGCAGATGCGAACCAAATAACACATTGGGATAGCCGACTAGCTCGGCATCGTGGCGGTTATCTTGCGGTAAGACCAAGGTATGGTCTTGGCGCTTTGCCGCGATAATCGCGGGCAATAATCCTTGGCAGTAACGTATGTGCCCAGACAGTGCCAGCTCGCCGACAAACTCGATATTTTTTAAACTGTTAATGGGAATCTGTTCCGAAGCAGCCAATATGCCCACGGCGATGGGTAAGTCGTAGCGGCCACCTTGTTTAGGTAAATCAGCTGGCGCGAGATTGACTGTTATCCGCCGCATTGGAAACTCGAATCCCGCATTGATCAAGGCACTGCGTACTCGCTCACGGGCTTCTTTTACCGAAGCTTCGGGTAAGCCTACAAGATTAAATGCTGGTAAGCCGTTGCTGAGATGCACTTCAACTGTGACTTGAGGAGCTTCGACTCCACAACTGGCTCGGGTATTGACACAGGCTATCGCCATAAACAAATCCTTTTGTTAATTTTTTTGCGCTGAATTTGAGTGTAGCAGTAATTAATGGGAGGGGTTTCCTATCGCCTAGGTTGTTGCCCTTCTCATTAGCAAGCCGTTGACTCCGGCTTTGCTAATCGTGTGATAGGTTTAGCAATTTGCCTTATTTGAAGGTGGCAAATAGTTGATAGAAATGATAAAAAAACAAATATTGGAGTCGTGAGGTAAATATGGATATGTTGTTAGCAGAAAATTCCCCCATTCGTCAGCAGCTGCTAGAGCAAAAGTTGGCGCAGTTTAAAGACCCGCATCTTGCCCATACGCTTTCGGCATTTATTCGAAGTAGTGTCGATCTCTATCCCTGTGCAATCGAAGACTATGGCCAGTTAGGTAATAGCCGACTGGGTGGATTGCCGGATTTGCCTGTTGGCATGGATTATCCGGTGACTTTGGTCGGAAGGGAGGAGATGTTGGATGGCTATGTTGAGAGCTTTGGCCATACCCGCGAGTTTATTAATGAGCATTGGCGGGAGGACTGGCAGGACGATTGGGAGACTGATGAGGAGCATAATTGGGATTGGGACGAGGCGGCGCAAGCCTTCCGTGTGCCCATGCAATTTATCGCACAGCTCAACTGCAGCGACCTGAAGGCGTTTCAATCTTATTTGCCTCGAGAAGGGCGATTGTTGTTCTTTTTGGAGCGCTGGCGATTCTCGGAAATGCTTCGCGGCCATGTCTATTATGTCGCAGAGGATCAGCAACTGAACTCTGGAAAAGCGATTGCCGAACCTAAGTTCGACGATGCGGTATGTGCAAACTATGAGTATGAAGAGGCTTATCAACTTCAGGGAATTGCCAGCATTAAGATGATAGCCCCTGACATGATTAATAGTGACAACCCGCATTTAGTAAAGTTAGCCAAGGCACGTTTACAAGCGCTACCAGAACCGCAACAAGCTATGGTGCTGGAGGCCCTAGCGGTTGTGGATGATGAATTGGCACCAGAGTGGCAAGATCAGCTCAAGGGCTATGAGCTGATACAATTGAATGAGCAGGGGTTTATCCCTGGTCAGATTCTCACTCAATCGCAATGGGCTAATACCGACTGGCAGTCATCCAACTTGCAGGTATTGCTGGTCCCCGAGCAGCCGCTGCCGTATTACAATGGTATCGCCAGCATTAATGGCCATGGCGATAGTCGCTATAAAGCCCCCGAACTCCATGCCGCGGCTGAATTAGGCGGCAATGCCGAAGATTATCTAGTACTGTTCAAAGTCGTCTACAGTGAGCATTCTATGCAATTGAATTTTATTATCCACCAAGCGGATTTAAAGTTAGGAAAATTCGATCGCATTTACTGCATTTATGATTATTAGTTCATTGAAAGGTTGGCTACAGCCAACCTTTTTGCTGGGCGATACGGGCTATTGCTGGGCGATACGGGCTACACAGCAATAGGAGTACATCGAGACGATTGAAGGTGTATGTTGCGACCGATTAAAAGAAGAGTCACAAGCACAATTTAGTGCCTTTGAATGAATATGAGTTATAAAGGATTGATTCTGGGATAAATGATTACCACTGAATAGATTGAGTGCTTGATAGTTATATTTAATTATTTCAATCAGTTAATAGAGATTTGTCAACCTATGCCATTATATGAGGGCATCGTTGAGCAGTCTCATTTGGTTTACCCTCCACTGAAAATCATGGTTCCCCTCCCCACGACCTTGATTCAACTTGACCGCTAGGCTGCATTAACGTCTGAGTTCTAACTTGTATTCCTTTTAAGTCCCCGTCATTTTCTCCGTGGTTAGGTTGCAAGACTGACCATAAGGCCGCCACTTACATCCCCATAAACATTCTGCTACTGAGCCACTCGCCCCCCTATACCGACAGGGTGTCTGAATAAATAGTCAGCATATAAAGTATACTTTGTATCATTTTGTGGTTTAATCGAAACATCTGCTGCCGATTTTAGCAACATTTTGGGTGGCGATGCGGTAACAAGGTTGTGAATCGATAATAATAAAGTGACCTCTTGTGAAGGATGACATTTGAGGGAACATGGTCGAGGAGAACTCGCCTATGCGTTCGTGGATGTTAGCGTGTGTGTTTATCTGTACTGCGGGTTTTGGTGGGGCAGCATGGGCAAAACTCGATGTGGTTTTCTTTAATCCTGGGGCTGTCGATGACAGTTTTTGGGGAGATGTCGACCAATTGATGTTGGCGGCATCGACGACACTCGATATTAAACTCGATATCATTCATTCCGATCGCAATCACTTCAAGATGATCACTCAACTCGATGAGTTGTTAGCTTCTGCAAAGGTGTTACCTAATTACGTTATTCTGGTTAATGAAAAACAATCCGCGATAAAAATGCTGCAGGCGCTTTATCCTCACCCTGTTTATGTGCAATTGATTTTAAATGATATTTCCCCTGGCGAGCGTGATGCCTTGCTGCAAGATCCTCATTGGCAAGAATATCTGTTACCCGCCATTATTCCCGATAATTACGCTATTGGTTCGGCGACCGCTAAGGCCTTAATGGATGACTTAGAGGGAAAGGCGGCTAAAGTTCTGTTGATTTCGGGCGATAAATCGACACCTGCTTCAGTGTTACGTACCCAAGGCACCAGCGACTATTTCTTTATGCAGTCCAATGCCACTCTGACTCAAACGGTCTATGGCCAATGGAGTGAGGCTGTGGCTTATGGGCAAGCGTTAACCCTGCTGAATCGTTATCCTGATCTGAATGTGATTTGGACCGCCAGTGATCGTATGGCGATTGGGGTGCTTAAGGCATTGAAGGAAAAAGGTTTGGTGTCTGGTAAAGATGTATTTGTCGGTACGATCAATACTTCACCTGAGATTTTACAGCTTTGTCGCCAGCACTCTGTGAGTGTTATTGGTGGCGGGCATTTTTTGGTTGGCGCTTTAGGTTTGGTCGAATTGCAATATTATCAGCAGCATAAAAAATATTTCCCCTATGACAATGTTGCCTTGTTCGGTGTTTTGCAACCAGACTCGGCATTTTATCAAATGTTAGTTGCTCAAGATTGGCCACAGATTTTCCAGTCTCAGATTTTGAATAAGTTGCCCCTCAAGGCGTAATAACAGGTGTACATGAAGCATCGTAATCATTCTATTAGCCACAAGATGACGCTGATTATTATTGGGGTGAGCTCGTTTTTTGCTGTGTTAACTATGCTGGTACAGTTGATTTGGAACTATCAGGATAGTATCGATAATGCGACTTCGGATATCCGCGAGTATTCAGAATCTATTTTGCCAAGCGTGGCTAAGTCACTGTGGGACGTCGACCGTAGCTTGTTATCGGATTTGCTCTCTGGACTGGGGATGATGCCACTAGTGTCGAGTGTACATTTAGACAGTATCGATGGCGTCACTATGCATCTGGGTAAACCTTTGTTAACCGATGATGAGTCGCAAACTCTATTTCACTATCCTGTGACCTATCAAGAGCAGTCGATAGCGACTTTGACCGTAGGGTTAGATACCAATCGGCTTTACTACGAGCTGTGGCGGCAGTTGATTTTTATCGTGCTCGGTAATGGGTTAAAGACCCTATTGATGATTTATTTGATTTTGACCTTAGTGCGACTCATGGTGACAGATAGATTGTCGGCATTGGAAGATTTCACTAATAAAATCAATCTTAACTCGTTAAAAAAGTTATCTGTGCCCGAGACGGTAACCGCAAGACCCGATGAAATAGCCCATGTTGCATTGTCACTTAAGGGTATGTATCAAAGGATACGTAATGATTTAGCCATCAATAAACGTCAGCAACGTGCACTGCAACAACAGCAGCATTTATTGTCTGACTTAGTCAAAGAACGAACTAAAGAATTAGATTGGCAGTCGCAGTCGAATCAATTGTTGGCTGAGATTTCGTTGCAATTTTTGAGTATAGATACCTGCAATGTGGATAAAACCTTAACTGAGGTATGCCACAAAATAGGTCAGTTATTTGATGTTGAAAGGGTGAGTCTTCTCGAATTCAATCAGCAGCATGCCTATTACCGCAGCTTTTGGACCAGTGACTTACACGCAAATAAGGTCCAAGTGATTTCGGTAGATAATATTGCTCAACTGGCTAAAAAATTCGAGACGGAATCGACCTTAGTGATTGAGGATCTTGAGGCGTTAAAGGCTTTTTCACCACAGGAATATGAGGTAATGAAATCCGTGGGGATATGTTCGATTGCCGCCTTTGCGATTAAAAATGCTGGGGAGTTATTGGGATTGCTCTCGCTGTCGACTGTGTCGCGGCCATTAAATTGGAACGCCCAGAAAAAGAATATGCTGACCCAATTCGCCACCGCATTGAACGAGTTACTGCTACGCGAACAGAAAGAGCGTCAGATGATAGTGCTACAACAAGCGCTGGTTGCCGCGAATAGCCAATTAAAGGTGATGGCTGAAACCGATGAGTTAACTGGCTTAGCTAATAGACGACCCTTTACCGAAAGATTAGCTACTGTGCTACAAGCTAACACTCCAGCGGGATTGTTAATGTTGGATATCGATTATTTCAAATCCTACAACGACACTTATGGTCATCTTGAAGGCGATACTGTGCTCAAGCGGGTGGCAGATGCCTTAGCACAGTGCGATATCCTGCCGAACAATGCTCTATTGGCTCGCATTGGTGGTGAAGAGTTTGCTTTGGTCGTCGAGCAGGTCACGCCAGCACAGTTAACGGCTATTGCTACGCAACTGTGTTATCTCGTTGAGCAACTCAATATTCCCCATCAAGTATCTCCCTTGGCTGTGGTGACGATCAGTATTGGCAGCGTGTTTTTGCCATTAGATAAGATCTCGGGATTTAAGATGGCCGACGTATTACGCCGCGCCGATGTTTGCCTCTATCGCGCTAAGGATAAAGGTCGCAATAGAGTCGAGGTTGAAGTGATTTAATGGGAGCCGGTTGAAGGTGACGTTACTCTTTCGCCAAGATATCACAACACGTTGCTGGATTGGCTACTGAGCTTCAAGAGTCTAGGCGCTATGCTGCAAAATTGGAGACATATTCGGTTAGCATCACCACGCCACAGACGTCCTCAATCATGCTAACTAATTGATAACATTTATGTGAAACACAGCTGTAGATAAGTCGCTAAGATAAAAATTACTCAAGGTGAGGTAATATTAGGCGGCAGATGAGATATAATCTGTCGCCTATTGTCGATTTAGCGATGCACTCTGAGTGACATCCATGCTGCCATTCTGGACGTATTTTACGTAACGCAACTAAGCAAAGCCACGACTGCATAGTCAATTCTGTTGGTTTAAATGTACGTTCTAGCAGCTCAATATCAAAGCCACCGCGCTCGGATGTCTAATGCCATCGAGTCGAGTAAAATAATTAAATGCTGTATATTCAGTCGTTTCGACATAAAACATTACTTAAATGATGCAAGTGCATTAGCGCTATGCGTGGGCTGCGAGAGCGGAGTCACGCATAACTCGTGAATTTGCAGATATACTGAGTGCACCCTAAGGATTGTCATCTAAGCGCTCATTCATCTTTGGGGTGAAAGTGGTCAATACAATCTTGTTGTGCAGCGACCAGACAAAGCAAACTTTGCTCAAATACAATGAATTCAACTGACTTGCGAGCAATAAAGCGCGAGTTGGTCCTAGTTAGTCCAGTGTTAAATGAAAGGTGTTACATGAGTCTCTTTGATAACGTGATGATTATATTGTGTCTAATCGGCGCGAGTTGTTTTTTCTCTATGTCAGAAATTGCACTTGCCGCTTCACGTAAAATTCGTTTACGTCAGTTAGCCGATGAAGGCGATGCACGAGCAGAAAAAGTGCTGCAGTTACAAGCCGTTCCCGGCAGCTTTTTTACGGTAGTACAAATTGGTCTTAATGCCGTTGCCATCATGGGCGGTATTGTGGGGGAGTCGGCATTTCGGCCTTACTTCTATCAATTGCTTTCCCCTTTAGTCGCCGAGCCTTGGCTGAGCCAATTGAGCTTTGTTTTATCCTTCATAACGGTAACCAGCGCCTTTATTTTAGTCGCCGATTTAATGCCAAAACGCATTGCCATGGCGATGCCTGAGCCTGTCGCTTTAGCTGTTGTCGGGCCTATGTCTTTCTGTATTGTGCTATTACGCCCATTAGTGTGGTTTTTCAATGGCATGGCGAGTGGTATCTTTAAACTGCTGCAGATCCCAACCGTGCGTAACGATGCCATCACCTCCGACGACATTTATGCCGTCATGAATGCGGGTGCCGAAGCTGGGGTGCTAGATCGTGGTGAGCAACAGATGATGGAAAATGTGTTTGAAATGCAAACCGTTTCTGTGACTTCGGCCATGACGGCCCGTGAAAGCTTAGTGTACTTTTTACTGCAAGACAGTGAAGAAGATATCAAGCGTAAAATTTCTGAAGATCCCCATACTAAGTTCCTCGTCTGCGATGGTCAGTTGGATATGATCAAAGGCTTCGTGGATGCGAAAGAATTGCTGATCCGTGTGATCAACGGTGAGAATATCATCTTAAAAGGCAGTAACTTAATCCATACTTCGCTGATCATTCCCGATACGCTGAGCCTGTCAGAAGCGATGGAATACTTTAAAAATAGTCGCGCCGATTTTGCCGTGGTAATGAACGAATACGCTTTAGTGGTGGGGATTGTGACTACCAACGATCTACAGCGCGCCGTAATGGGGGCTTGGTCATTGCACGAGAGCGAAGAGCAGATCATCGCCCGTGATAGCAACTCTTGGTTAGTCGACGGTGTGACGCCTATTACCGACGTAATGCGCGCCTTTGGTATTGAGGAGTTTCCGCATAATCAGAACTACGAAACCATTGCTGGTTTTATGATGTATATGCTGCGTAAAATCCCTAAGCGTACGGATTTCGTGAACTATGCAGGCTATAAATTTGAGGTGGTCGATATCGATTCGTACAAGGTCGATCAGCTATTGGTGACTCGTATCGATCCTATTGATAAGCTCAACTCGCCGGATGTGTAATCCTGTCATCTTGTGTTGATTGCCTTGCGATAGAAATCCTGTGGCAATAGTTTGTTAGCACCAATTTGATAGCAACTGTTCGATAGTGAAGCGGTTCTCTTTAGCTAAGTTTTTAGCTTTTTGAGAGCCGTTTCGGTTTTCTATCTCGTTGAAACTCTTCACTCGCACTTTTATTTTGTATTACTTTCCCCGTTTAAATCACATCCAAAAACGCATTAACGATGGGATCATCAAGTCGTTTCACTTTGCAGCAGCAACCTAACTCGAACGGTGGAATAGCAACCGGCGACGAGAGTAGCTGAATGCGATCTCGCACTGGGCTATTATTGATCACCACTTCGGGGCTCATGCTCACGCCGCAACCTAACGCTACCATAGAGGCGATCGCCTCCTGTCCCGAGACTTGGGCGTAAATATTAGGGCTGATGCCCATTTGTTTGAACCAGTTATCGGCGCGGCGCCGCCCTGGGCCATGATCTGGGATGATAAAGGGTACGCTCGACCAATCGATGGGCGTTTGGCTAACTTGTTGCTGTACTGCACAGCGGATCGTCGGTGCGATAATCGACAGCGGCACATCGTCGATTTTGGCAAAGTGTAAGCTGCTGGGGAAAGGATCGGGCAGGGCAGCGATGGCGATATCGGCGCGATTCTGCTGCACTTCTGCTAGCGCGTTCGCTGCATCTCCCGTGGTTAAGGCGATTTCGACGAAGGGATGCTCTTGGCGGAATAGATCCAATAAACCCGGTAAATGACTGTAGGCGGCAGTGACCGAGCAATACAGATTTAACCGACCGCGCAGCACGTCCTGCTTGAGATCGATACTGTGCTTGAGTGTGCTCCAATGGTTCAAGGTCTGCTCGGCGAATCGCTTAAACTCGTGTCCCGCGTGGGTTAAGGTCACGCTGCGATTATCCCGCTCTAACAACTTAGCGTTTACTTCCTCTTCTAATCTTTGCAGGGCTCGGCTTAAGGTTGATGGGCTCACATGCATCTGCTCCGCCGTCTTGGCGAAGTGCAAACTGTCACATAAGTGCAGGTACAATTTGAGGGTACGAATATCCATAACTTATCCTGTTTAGCCTGAGCTTGAGTGCTGCATATTGCCGCCGATGTTGCTGCCAGTGTTACTGAGCGTTATTGCGGCTGACGTTGCGTATAATGCAATATGAAGTTCCGAATATATCATTTTAAGCAATGATAAGCATGGGTTATAGTGATTTCAATCACAACCAAGTCGTAACATTATGTTAGTTTGGTTGCGTCCAAAATTTCTGACTTATAGGTGGTATATCAGATGGCTAACTATTTTAACTCTCTGAATTTACGTCAACAATTAGCACAGCTTGGCCAATGTCGTTTCATGGATCGTTCTGAGTTTAGCGACGGCTGTAACTACATCAAAGATTGGAATATTGTTATTTTAGGTTGTGGTGCTCAAGGTCTTAACCAAGGCTTGAACATGCGTGATTCGGGTCTGAATATCTCTTTTGCCCTGCGTCCTGAAGCAATTGAACAGAAACGTGCCTCATGGCAAAAAGCGACCGATAACGGTTTCCGTGTCGGTACCTTTGAAGAATTAATCCCCGCGGCGGATCTGGTTCTTAATCTGACGCCGGACAAACAGCATTCAAACGTGGTTAACGCAGTTATGCCACTGATGAAGCAAGGCTCTACCTTGTCTTACTCACACGGCTTCAACATTGTTGAAGAGGGTATGCAAGTTCGTTCCGATATTACTGTGGTGATGGTTGCGCCTAAGTGCCCAGGTACTGAAGTGCGTGAAGAATACAAACGTGGTTTTGGTGTGCCTACCCTTATCGCTGTTCACCCAGAAAACGATCCAAACGGTGACGGTTTAGAGATTGCTAAAGCCTACGCTAGCGCAACGGGTGGCGACAGAGCTGGTGTTTTACTGTCGTCTTTCATCGCCGAAGTGAAGTCGGATCTGATGGGCGAGCAGACCATTCTGTGCGGTATGTTGCAGACGGGTGCCATCTTAGGTTACGAGAAAATGATCGCCGATGGCGTTGAGCCAGGCTATGCGGCCAAGCTTATCCAGCAAGGTTGGGAAACGGTCACTGAAGCGCTGAAACATGGCGGCATCACTAACATGATGGACCGTTTATCTAATCCAGCCAAGATTAAAGCATTTGAAATTGCAGAAGATTTAAAAGAAATTCTGCAACCATTATTTGAAAAGCACATGGATGACATCATCAGCGGCGAATTCTCACGCACTATGATGGAAGACTGGGCAAACGATGATGCGAACTTACTGCGTTGGAGAGCGGAAACTGGCGAAACAGGTTTCGAAAATGCGCCCGTATCGAGCGAGCATATCGACGAACAAACCTATTTCGACAAAGGTATTTTCCTTGTTGCTATGATCAAAGCGGGTGTGGAACTGGCGTTCGACACTATGGTGTCTGCGGGTATTGTGGAAGAGTCGGCTTATTACGAGTCACTGCACGAAACCCCACTGATCGCCAACACGATTGCCCGTAAGCGTTTGTACGAAATGAACGTAGTGATTTCAGACACAGCCGAATACGGTTGCTACCTGTTCAATCACGCCGCCGTACCTATGCTGCGCGACTATGTTAATGCCATGTCATCTGAGTATTTAGGTGCTGGCCTGAAAGACAGCGCAACCGGTGTCGACAACCTAACGCTCATCGCTGTTAACGAAGCTATTCGTGAAACGGCAGTGGAATATGTTGGCGCTGAGCTTCGCGGTTACATGACAGATATGAAGAGCATTGTTGAGGCTTAAGTGATAGTGAGTTAAGCCCAGCATTGGGGGAGAGAGTTGAGACTCAAAGGACTTGGGTCTCAGATCAGTTCCCAAGCAAGCTCAAGATAGTGAAACGCGCATCTTGAGCTTGCTTAGTGATAAATCAGTTTAGTGAGAAACAAATTTTTTCCTGTTCAGTGGGTTGTCGAGCGGGCAAAAACGACACAGTTAGTGAGTCTATCGTTCAGTAGGTGAATCGCGCCGACTGAGGCTCAACAGTTAACGTTTTACTTTGTTGTTTTGCATTGTCTCGGCAGGGAAGCTGAATTTTTTTTGACAAAAGATATTTTTTATTGTGTTTGGCCGTTGCTTTATGGTAAAGCTAATAGCTCGCGCTAGGGCAAAGCCCAAAGCGATACTAACTTTCATTCAATACCCAAATTTTAGAAACACCGATTAGGAATCCATATTGATGTTTAACCAAGCTGCCAAGCTCATTCTCGTGATTATTACCGTCGTGATTATTAAATCACAGCGGGGGCGGCGCATGGCAAACTGATAGACCTAAAAGGTTAAAAGTTTCGAAAGAACCCCCCGCTCCGAAAGGACCGGGGGGTTCTTCGTTTCAGGGCCTAGAGCAAGGTTCTAAGCTTCGAAAGAGTAAAAAATTAGCGTCGATTTTCGGCAATTCAGGACTAACGTAGCGAGAGATAATATGGAACCAGGGCAGATGATCAGAGGCGCAGACGCGGTAATCAAAGTGTTAGCAGCACATGGAGTCACCACAGTGTTTGGTTATCCAGGTGGTGCCATTATGCCAATATACGATGCCCTCTATGGAAGCCCTGTCGAACATCTGCTCAGCCGTCACGAACAAGGCGCCGCCTTTGCCGCCGTAGGATACGCAAGAGCCAGCGGTAAAACCGGCGTGTGCTTTGCGACTTCAGGCCCAGGCGCGACTAACCTGATCACTTCCTTAGCCGACGCGCTGTTAGATTCAGTGCCTATCGTGGCTATCACAGGCCAAGTCTCCACCGCCGTTATCGGCACAGATGCATTTCAAGAAATCGATGTGCTGGGCATGTCACTGAGCTGCACTAAGCACAGTTTTATGGTGACAAACATCAACGATCTTATCCCAACCTTGTATCAAGCTTTTGAGATCGCCGCATCCGGCCGCCCTGGCCCTGTGTTGGTCGATATCCCGAAGGATATCCAACTCGCTCACCTCGAATACCGTACACCTTTGCTGGCCGTCATGAACGAACCCCAAGCAGAGATGAGTGATATCGACGCCGCCCGTGCGCTGTTGGCAGAAGCGAAACAACCTATGTTGTATGTCGGCGGTGGTGTAGGCATGGCGGGCGCGGTCGATCAACTGCGTGAGTTTATCAAAATAACGGGTATACCTTCGGTCGCGACCTTGAAAGGGCTTGGCAGTATCGCCCACGGCACGCCCGGTTACTTAGGCATGTTAGGCATGCATGGTGGCAAGGCGGCTAACTTAGCGGTACAGGATTGTGATTTGCTGATCGTGGTGGGCGCCCGTTTCGACGACAGAGTCACCGGCCGTTTAGCGAGCTTTGCCGACAAGGCCAAAGTGATCCATTTAGACATAGACGCCGCTGAGCTGGGCAAGTTACGTATGCCAGAGGTGGCAATCGCCGGTGACTTACGCCAAATCCTCCCCGCCTTAGCCATGTCGATGAACATTACGCCTTGGCAGGCTGAGGTGGAGCATTTATCCCGTAAGCATCAATGGGATTATCAACACCCCGGCAGTTTGATCTATGCGCCTGCGCTACTGCGCCGTTTAGCCAATAAATTACCCGAAGACAATGTTGTTTGTTGCGATGTGGGCCAGCACCAAATGTGGGTGGCCCAGCATATGTGGTTCCGCCGTCCAGAAGATCACCTGTCCAGCGCTGGCTTAGGCACTATGGGCTTTGGCTTACCCGCCGCCATTGGTGCGCAAGTGGCCCGTCCCGATGCGACTGTGGTGACTGTCTCTGGTGATGGTTCTTTTATGATGAATGTGCAGGAGCTGACCACCATCAAACGCCGTAAGTTGCCGGTGAAGATAGTGCTGATCGACAATCAAAAACTCGGCATGGTGAAGCAGTGGCAACAGCTATTCTTTGAAGAGCGTTACAGCGAAACGGATTTATCTGATAACCCAGATTTTGTGTTATTGGCCTCCGCCTTTGATATCCCCGGCCGGACGATTTTTTCTTCCGACGAAGTGGAAGAAGCCTTAACCGAAATGTTAGCGGCTAAGGGCCCGTATTTGTTACACGTTGCAATCGACGATGCTTTTAACGTTTGGCCACTGGTGCCCCCCGGCGCATCAAACAGCGATATGATGGACGAAATGGAGAAACAAACATGATCCACTCTCTGGAATTAACGGTTCAACAACGCCCCGAAGTGCTTGAGCGTGTTTTGCGCGTGACTCGCCATCGAGGCTTTACGATTACCCAAATGCAGATGCGTATGAATGACGATGCGAGCCTGTCGCTGGATATGGAGGTCGATAGCGAACGTGCCATCGAACTGTTAAGTAATCAGTTGAATAAACTGATTGATGTGACCCAGTGTAAGGTATTGTTACCGCTGAGCTTGCAACAAACGGCGAATGCTTAAGCATTCGCCATGTGAATTAAGAATACGATTTTCGATTTGAGATAAAGGATACAGTCAATGCCAAAGTTACGATCAGCTACCAGTACCGAAGGCCGCAATATGGCGGGTGCCCGTGCGCTATGGCGCGCCACAGGGGTGAAAGACAATGATTTTGGTAAGCCAATTATCGCCATTGCTAACTCCTTTACTCAGTTTGTACCGGGTCATGTGCACTTAAAAGACATGGGGTCACTGGTGGCGAGCGCCATCGAAGAAGCGGGCGGTATCGCCAAAGAATTCAATACGATCGCCGTCGATGACGGTATCGCCATGGGCCACGGCGGTATGCTTTATAGCCTGCCATCGCGTGAACTTATCGCCGACAGTGTGGAATACATGGTTAATGCCCACTGCGCCGATGCTCTAGTCTGTATCTCCAACTGCGACAAGATCACACCTGGCATGTTGATGGCGGCGCTGCGCCTCAATATTCCCGTCGTGTTTGTGTCCGGCGGACCGATGGAAGCGGGTAAAACTAAGCTGTCGGATAAACTCATCAAACTCGACTTAGTCGATGCTATGGTTGCGGGCGCCGACTCGAACGTGAGCGATGAAGACAGTGCTAAAATCGAGCGTAGCGCTTGCCCAACCTGTGGCTCTTGCTCTGGCATGTTTACCGCTAACTCAATGAACTGTTTAACCGAAGCCCTAGGGTTATCGCTGCCGGGTAACGGTTCTATGCTGGCAACCCACGCCGATCGTCGCGAGCTGTTTTTGGAAGCGGGTCGGCGTGTGATGGCGCTGGCAAAACGTTATTATCATCAAGATGATGAATCGGCATTGCCACGCAATATCGCGAACTTTAAAGCTTTCGAAAATGCCATGACCTTAGATATCGCCATGGGCGGTTCATCTAATACCGTATTGCATTTATTGGCCGCCGCGCAGGAAGCCGATGTCGATTTCACCATGGCGGATATCGACCGTATGTCGCGCCTGGTGCCGCACCTTTGTAAAGTTGCGCCATCGACGCCTAAGTACCATATGGAAGACGTGCACCGTGCGGGTGGCGTGATGGGGATTTTAGGTGAACTCGACAGAGCCGGATTGTTGCATACCGATGTGTTCCATGTGGCGGCGGATGAGGGTGGCAATTTAAAGTCGGTGCTCGCCAAGTACGACATAATGCAAACCCAAGATGATGCGGTAAAACACTTCTTTATGGCGGGGCCTGCGGGCATTCCGACCACTAAAGCCTTTAGCCAAGATTGTCGCTGGCCGTCACTGGATAACGACAGGCAAGAAGGTTGTATCCGTAGCCGTGAATTTGCCTTCAGCCAAGAAGGTGGCCTTGCCGTATTGTCGGGTAATGTGGCCGAGAACGGCTGTATCGTTAAAACGGCGGGCGTGGATGAATCGAATCTGACCTTTATTGGCTCGGCGCGCGTTTATGAAAGCCAAGATGATGCCGTGGCGGGCATTTTAGGTGGTGAAGTGGTGGCGGGTGACGTGGTGGTTATCCGTTACGAAGGCCCGAAAGGTGGCCCAGGTATGCAAGAAATGTTGTATCCAACCAGTTACTTAAAATCACGTGGTTTAGGCAAGGCCTGTGCGTTGATAACCGACGGTCGTTTCTCCGGTGGCACTTCAGGTTTATCGATTGGCCACGTCTCACCCGAAGCTGCCGCTGGCGGCACTATCGCCTTGATTGAAAATGGCGATCGCATCGAAATTGATATTCCAAAGCGCAGCATCAAGTTGGCAGTAAGTGATGTTGAACTCAATGCTCGCCGCGAAAAAATGCACAGTCTTGGCCCAATGGCGTGGAAACCTATCGGTCGCGAGCGTTATGTATCACTCGCGCTTAAGGCCTACGCCATGCTCGCCACCAGTGCCGATAAGGGCGCGGTGCGCGATCGCAGTAAACTGGAGGACTAATTATGTTTACTGCATCTATGTTGCCACTCTCATCGCAAACTCAGGCGGATTTAGCCCATTTTCAATTGGCACAAAGCTATCTGCAAAAAATCCTGTTGTCATCTGTGTATGACATAGCGAAAGTGACGCCGCTTTCCAGCATGAACAAGTTATCGGCGCGTTTAGGTTGTCAGGTATTTTTGAAGCGCGAAGATATGCAGCCAGTGCATTCCTTCAAGTTACGCGGTGCTTATAACCGTATCGCCCAGCTGACGAAAGAAGAATGCCAGCGCGGCGTGGTGTGCGCTTCGGCAGGCAATCATGCTCAGGGTGTAGCCATGTCGGCGGCGAGTCGCGGTGTGGATGCTGTGATTGTGATGCCCGAGACAACGCCCGATATCAAAGTCGATGCGGTGCGCCGTTTAGGTGGCAACGTGGTATTGCACGGCCAAGCCTTCGATCAAGCCAATGGCTTTGCGATGGCGATGGCTAAAGATGAGGGCCGAGTCTATATAGCGCCCTTCGATGATGAAGCTGTGATCGCAGGCCAAGGCACTATCGCCCAAGAGATGTTGCAGCAGCAGCGCGATCTCGAAGTGGTATTTGTACCCGTGGGTGGCGGCGGGCTAATCGCGGGTATCGCAGCCTATTATAAGGCGGTAATGCCTCAGGTGAAAATTGTCGGCGTCGAGCCAGAAGACGCCGCCTGTTTAAAGGCGGCGATGGAAGCGGGCGAGCCGGTGACGCTGGCGCAAGTCGGTTTATTTGCCGACGGTGTGGCGGTGAAACGTATCGGCACTGAGCCTTTTCGAGTCGCCAAACTGTATGTCGATGAAGTAGTGACTGTAACCTCGGATGAAATCTGCGCCGCGGTAAAAGATATCTTCGAAGACACCCGTGCGATTGCCGAACCGGCTGGGGCTTTGTCCTTGGCTGGGCTTAAAAAATATGTCAGCGCTAATGCCAGTGGTGACAGCGGTAGAGGTGAGAAAGTCGCTGCAATTTTAAGTGGCGCCAATGTGAATTTTCACAGTCTGCGTTATGTGTCTGAGCGCTGCGAACTCGGCGAGCAAAAAGAAGCGGTACTGGCGGTGAAAGTCCCTGAACGTCCGGGAAGTTTCTTAAAATTCTGTGAGTTACTCGATAAGCGGGTGATGACAGAGTTTAACTATCGTTTCAGCAGTCGCGATCTGGCCGTGGTGTTTGCCGGCATTCGCTTAAGCCGAGGCCAAGGTGAGCTAGAACAAATCATCGCCACCTTAGAGGCCAATGGTTTTGAAGTACAGGATTTATCCGGTGATGAAACCGCGAAATTGCATGTGCGTTATATGGTCGGAGGTCATCCACCAGAGCCTTTAGAGGAGCGTTTATTTAGCTTTGAGTTTCCTGAACATCCCGGAGCGCTGCTGAAGTTTTTAACTACCTTGCAGAGTAAATGGAACATTAGCTTGTTCCATTATCGTAACCACGGCGCGGCCTTTGGCCGAGTGCTGGCGGGATTTGAAGTACCCGCGAGTGATGCCTTGCCGTTCCAACAGTTTTTAACTGAGTTGGGTTTTGTCTATCAAGAGGAAACTCAAAGCCCTGCCTATCAGTTGTTTTTAAATGCGGGTAACGGCAACAAAGTCTTATAGCGTTAGTGATGAAGAACATAGCTTAGATCGGCGAGATGGCATTTTAAGCACAAGTTAGATCAAAGTTAGGCTAAAGGAGGGGCGCACATGCGCCCTTTTTTGTGGTAGTTTTGTAGACTTAATACTCTAGCCGCCGATTAATACGTCACAGTTAAGTCGCTTACTTAATCCGCTGACGATTGGCTAACGAATAATAACTAGACTTCGACCTACACCTACACGCATTAAGGAGACATGATGTTACCAGCACCGCGTTTTACCGCTTTTAATCCTCCTCGCCGTATTTTAATGGGCCCTGGCCCGTCGGATGTTTATCCCGAAGTGCTTGCGGCGCAGTCCAGACCTACGGTTGGCCACTTAGATCCGCTGTTTGTGGGCATGATGGATGAGCTTAAGAGTCTGATCCAATACGCCTTCCAAACTAAAAACGAAATGACCATGGCGGTATCAGCGCCGGGCACTGCGGGCATGGAAACCTGTTTCGTTAACTTAGTCGAGCCGGGTGAGAAGGTGATTGTCTGTCGTAACGGTGTGTTTGGTGAGCGTATGCGCCAAAACGTCGAGCGTATGGGTGCCATTGCCGTGCTGGTGGACAATGAGTGGGGCACACCTGTTGATCCTGCAGAGGTTGAAGCGGCACTGAAAGCCAATCCCGATGCCAAATTTTTAGCCTTTGTGCACGCCGAAACCTCAACTGGCGCCTTGTCCGATGCCAAAACTCTGTGCGCATTAGCCAAAACCTATGGCTGTTTGAGCATAGTTGATGCGGTGACTTCCCTTGGCGGCGTTGAGTTAAGAGTCGATGAATGGGGCATAGATGCTATTTATTCTGGCAGTCAAAAGTGCCTTTCCTGTGTACCGGGTTTATCGCCCGTGTCTTTCTCGCCTGCAGCCGTCGAAAAACTCAAGAATCGCAAGACCCCAGTGCAAAGTTGGTTCCTCGATCAAAGCTTAGTGATGGCCTATTGGACCAGCGCGGGCGGCAAACGTAGTTACCATCACACTGCGCCAGTGAATGCGCTTTATGCACTGCATGAATCCCTGCGTATTTTAGCGGCCGAAGGCTTAG
Organism: Shewanella sp. S23-S33; assembly: GCF_043359565.1. Classification (NCBI taxonomy): domain Bacteria; kingdom Pseudomonadati; phylum Pseudomonadota; class Gammaproteobacteria; order Alteromonadales; family Shewanellaceae; genus Shewanella; species Shewanella sp. S23-S33. The sequence continues at coordinate 122,313 of NZ_JBHFFD010000044.1, forward strand.
AGAATGCGTGGCAACGCCACCACGAAATGCATTTAGTGCTGCGTGCTGGGCTGGAAAAGTTAGGGCTAAATTTTGTGGTGGCCGAAGATTCACGTCTGCCACAACTTAACGCAGTTTACATCCCCGAAGGCGTTGATGATGCTGCGGTGCGGACTCGTTTGCTGAAGGATTATAACCTCGAAATCGGCGCCGGCCTTGGCGCCCTTGCGGGCAAAGCATGGCGCATTGGCCTCATGGGTTTTGGTGCCCGTCGCGAAAATGTCGCCTTATGCCTCAAGGCATTAGAAGAGGTGTTGAACTAATATGCCAAGATTACGCCTTGCCCTTTGCGGCCTAATGATCGCTTTGCTCAGTGCCTGCTCGGTGAATAATACGAGCAATGTCTCCTGCGATTTTGTGCGCGGAACCAACAATAATCAAAGCATGCGCGACGCGAGCGGCCACGATACGGGCAGCGCCGATGAGCGGCAAAAAGATGTCGGTATCGGCTTCTTGAATGTCATCTTTGGCGGCATCAGCCGAGCTCTTTCTTCCGATGATTCATCGGATGGAAAATGCGTGTAACGCTGTGAGTTATCTTTGAGTGTTCATCATCCCCGCTGTGAGGGGATGATGATCAAAGCCGCGGTAAGGTGGGCTGCACGAATAGGGATGACACTATCGGTAAATTGACAGTCTGTTTGCATACATACGCTGTGTTAATCTCTCCACTGGGCAGTTTGAATGACTAAAGTTTATTTACAATAATTTTCAATTACTTGATATTTTTCGACTTCAACTTTTGTGTATTCATTTCTTGAAGTTTTCACCATCTCAAAGAGTTTTACTCCACAGGTCTCCTTTCCGCTCGCTAGCTTTACGTAATCGTAAAGGGCTTCATAATTGCCATTAATTTTGGGTTCAAAGCTGATAATTTTGCGGCACCAAGAATACAAGGCTCCCCCTGAATCGGTTTGCCCTGGGGCAAATCCCGAAATTCCAACGCCATTAAATTGGAAGGCAAAAGGCTTTTCTGCGGGGATATAGACTTCATTTTGATGGGAGTCACCCAGCGTTTTATCATACGCGGGCATATCAAGCCTACTTAGGCTTCTAATTAAGTTCGCTTTTACACCAAGTGTAGCAATCCCGCTTTTAGCGTCGAATTCAGTAGATATGCAATCTTTTCTGCTTGGGACGTTAATAAAATTATTATTGCTAGGCACAGAGGCTAGTCGCAATTTGGCGCTTGGTCCTTCTTTCATGGGGTGTAAGTATTGATTTGAGGCGCAACCGGATAGCGCAACAATACCACTTAATAAAAGCACTTTTTTCACGTATATACTCCATAGTAAATGTTAAAATAACGTCCGTTTAAAGGGCTAGGTAACGTCTGCCGCCCTGTATTGTTAACAATTGTATCCGATGTATCCCGGTGGAGCCATCTCATGGCGTGTCAGTGCTGAGCTTTACTTCACAAATGTATGCAAAATTAGCACGTTATGCTTTATTATGCTTGATATACAGGGGGGGGAGGTTACTTCTTAATTGCTTGGTTGAGCATTTGTAAATAGTGCCACCTATCTTAAATCGCCGCGAGAATGTGACGCTCTGTTTACGTGCCCCTGAAGAGGTGTAGAGCTAATATATTAACTGCGCGTATAGGGATTTTACGTTTAGCAATCTTTGGGTTAATACTGATATTAACTGGCTGTTCCTCGACAAATTCGAGCAGTGCTAGCTGTGATTTTGTGCGAGAAACTGCTGGTAATCAGAGTCAACGCGAGGTCAGTGGTGACGATAGTCGTAGTCGCGATGTCCGACAGATGGATGTGGGCATCGGGACTTTAACCGCTATCTTCGGCAGTATTAGCCGCGCACTTTCTTCCGATGATTCATCGGATAAGAAGTGTTTGTAATAGGTGAGTTTTATTAACAAAGCTGTATTTTTACTCTGGGATATTGATTAAACACTTTCATTCCAGTGACTCGCCGACTTTGGTTTAAAAATAAGTTGTCCCTATAGACCCTACGGCGGCGACCATGCCGCCAATGGTCACTTCCACGACAGTGCTTAATCCCGTTAAACCCTTGGTATACCTGATAGTCTGTTATTTATAATTATACATTCCGAGAATTTAACAATGGGTGGCTCGTTAAGATTTTTTGACTTGCGAAGGAATATTATGGCTAGCAACAGAGTAAAACGATGTTTAAAATAAATTCAAGTTTGCGCTAATGCTTTCTTAGGGACATTAAACTTTTAACCTATTACAGGGTAGTTATTTTGAGTACAAATCTACAACCATTTTTTATTGTGCAATCAGATCCTGATGGTAAGGGAATACCGTATTTTATGGATAAACATTGGACTCCTGAGCTACCTGACTATGAGTTTTATGACTCACCACCATGTGAGGGTGATTTTTTAAATGCTTATTCTCTTAAAGCAAAAACATATCAACTGAATGGTGATTATTTGGTTGATGAAAATTTAGTTTCTAATGAAATGTTATACTTGTGTGAAAAATTAAATGTTAAGTGTATTCGTATTCCTGTCGATATTAACCTGCATCGAGGAGTTCGGCCGCAGAAAAAGTACTTTTTATTTTTTCCACTAAGTTATTTGTCTATCTTAGATAAGGATGAGTCCACTTATACTATCTCGATTGACTTAGATTCTGGAAAATTGAACACGCAAGAGGAACGTGGGTTAAAGAAGACATATTATGAGTCTATAGATAAATTTAAAATAAAGAATAATATTCGTGAACATTTATTCTTTTGTAACGAGATAGCGGCTTCTGTATGTTCTATTCAGTTTAAAAACGAGTACGAGGCTCTTGGTTTAACGGGTGTGAGTTTTAAGGCGATAAATGATAATTATCAGTATTCTGCATGGGACTGAGTGCCTCATAAAATGAAAATATTGAAGCTAAGTACAAGGAGTGAATAATGGACTGGATTGAGTTAGAAGAAAAATGCTTTGAAATTACATACGATACAATCAAGATGTTATTGTTAGAAAATAAAGATGAGGCATTCTATGCGGTATCTCTTTACACTGACAGTAGTGCCATGTCAGCATCATTAAGTGCTAGCTCTGAGGGTAAGCTTAAAAGCATTCTCGCTGCTGAAGAAGATCAGAGCATAGAGTGTGAAAATTACTATAGATGGGCAGTATCTGAGTGGTTTTATGATGGGTATAATTCGGGAGCCTTCTCCAAAATAAGCAAGATGCTTCGAGAGGACTCATCTCGAGAAATAAACTTTGCAAAGTTTAAGAGTGAACTCATTCTGACATTATCAAATGTACTGGTCAGAATAAAAAGAGAACTGCCTATTGAGTTAAATTCGACAGTGTGTTTTGTTTCAATTACTGACGACGATGAGTCTGAGGAAATAGAAAACTCTTCTGCAAAATTAATAAACGATGCACCAGTTTCAATGAAATTTATTTTAAGGTTTGACTAATTAATCGTACAGATTTATCTATTAAAATAGAAACTAAGTATCTTTTTGAAAAGATGACAAAGATGACAAAGATGAAAAAGATAGGACAAACGCATCTTTTATTCATGGCGATTATTCTAAATCTTGATTCAAAAGATGTGACTGCTGAGATGGTCACCTCTGTCTGGACTGCGGTTTGGGTAGTTCAGGCTATCAGAATATACGGCAGTTTATGGGATTAAGCACTGGCATGTAAGTGACTGTTGGCGGCCTGGACGCTCTTTCACGTCCTGTGATCGCGGCATTCGCACTTCCGTGTGCAGCAGATGACGCCGTCGAGCCCGCATGGATGACTTATTTTTAAACCAAAGTTGGCGCGTCACTGGAATGACAGTGCTAAATCACTTCTCACGTCACAGAGTCTAATTGTTATATCTTTTGACGCATTCTTAGTTGAGCCATGTTGAACAATCAGGAGACATAAATCAGACCACCCAAGATAAACTGCAACATAGTTAAAAAGACAGGATGATAGTGGCATCGTAGATACATGAATAGTGCTTGAAGCAAAACATAAATCGAATTATGTTATTGCTTTATATGGAGTATTACTCCGCTGAATTTATCACTAAGGATTTTTTGATGATTAGAATATTGTGTTTAATTTATTTGATTTTAGTGTCATATAGTTCAATTGCATCATCACCTATAGTGGAGGAAATAGTGACTTCTGAATTGGCGAAGGAGTTAGGCTTTATTATAAAAATTGAACCTCAAGGTGATATCGGTCAGTCAATCGAAGTTGTTGGGCCTTTAGTTATTAATTCTGATTGCCGTCCTTTTAGAACTGGCAGTTTTTTTACTGAAAAAAATGACAACCAGATTGCTGCATTTTTGACTACATTACCACTTTCCGATGAAGCTCCTAAAGTTTTAGGATTTACTCCGAATGATAGCTTTTATACCGTTAAGATGGTTATTGATTACACCTGTCCATCCCCTTACGAATCTGCAAGTCGAAGGTACGTGTTGCCAGTAAAGATAGAGTGAACAGGATAGGGGAAAAGACAGGGAAAGGTTAACTGTTTCATCCATGCTAATGAATTCACATTGATATGGAAGTGACCGTTGACGGCATGGATGCCGTCGTCGAGCCTATAGGGATATATTTACGGCGTGTCACTGGAGTAGCGATGTGAATTGAGTTGTGCAGTCATTTTAAGCTAGCTGGATTAAACGTTTTGATGCAAGAAGGAAGTCCTCGCTCCGCAGCCTCCGATTTTTGCTAATTGACATATAATGTCATCCCGCTATTATGGCTGCACCTCAGATTACACGAACAAGATCCTATAAATGAAAAAGTTATTTATTATGCTGGCGATGATTTTTGCGGTTAGCTTAGTTACTAGCCCAGTCGTTGAAGCGAAAAAATTTGGCGGTAGTAAATCTATCGGCAAAAGCCATCAAACGGCTCCGGCTCAACCAGCGGCGACTAACACACCGACTACGGCGCCAGCGGGAGCGCCGGGCAAAAAAGGTATGATGGGCGGCATGTTAGGCGGTTTATTAGCAGGTGGCTTATTGGCTGCGCTGTTTATGGGCGGTGGTTTTGAAAATATTCAAATCATGGATATTTTGATTATCGGTTTGCTGGCATTCGTGCTATTCAAAATCGTCCGTACTGTGATGGCTTCAAAAGCGGGGGCGCAGCCAAGACCAGCCTACGCGGGTGCTGGCCAACCCAATCCAAATATGCAGCGCCAACAGACTGAACAAACAGGTTTTGCCAGCAATGTTACAAATAATGCAAACAGTGGCAGCAATGGTTTTGGCCAAGCGACAAGCGCAGTTCCTTTTGATTTGCCAGCCGGTTTTGATTTACCCGGCTTTTTGGAAGGTGCTCGTAGTCACTACAAAACCTTGCAATTGGCGTGGAATGAAAACGACTTAAGCAAAATCCAAGAGTATGTTTCTATTGATCTTTACAATGAACTCAGCAACCAACGTCGCGAGTTAGTTGGCGATCAGCACACAGAAGTGATGTTTTTGGATGCAGAACTTGTCCGCGCCACACACAATGCAAATCTTGCGGAAGTGAGTGTTAAATTTAGCGGCCGCTATCGCGATACCGTTGAAGGCGTAGAAGAGGACATTAAGGAAATCTGGCATTTAGAGCGTAACGTAACACAAGCCAATTCACCTTGGTTAATTGTGGGTATCGAACAGTAATCAGCTCAGTGTTTAAAGCAGCCTTAATCTCTTAAGGCTGCTGTTTACATCCCCTTTCGTTTCAATCCAGCCTTCCCTAACAGTTCAATGTCATCGATAGATTGAAAAAATCCGGCTGTCATCGCATTCACTATTGGCGGCAGCAAGACTTTGCTGATTATTTGAAAATAGTTAATTAGTGCATCAATTGCTAAATAAAAAATCCCCGCACTTAGCGGGGATTTTGTTATTCGCTCAAAGGGTTACACAAATTGTCTGATGGCTATGGCGATGATCAGCACTGGACACACATACTTCACGTACCTTGGCCAAATACGCCAGAAAAGTCCTGTGCTATCGACACCTTCTTGCCCACGAATTACCTTGAGCAGCTGGGTTTGGCGCCAAATCCAACCTAAGTAAACCGCAATACCGAGGGCGACCAGCGGCTGGGCGATTTGGGTGGTCAGCATTATAGTGAAACTAAATAGCGTCTCAAAAAATACCGCCAGTAATAAGGATAATGAGGTCAACAATAGACCGATGATCAAGGTGGCGCGTTGACGGCTGAGTCCGAACTTTTGCATCACATAACTCGTCGGCACTTCGGCGATAGAAATGGCCGAGGTTAAACCCGCGATGATCAGCAGAACAAAGAAAATCACGCTGATGATAAGGTTAGCCGTATCGCCTAAGGTGGAAAATAACGCGGGTAAGACAGTAAACACTAATGCATCCGAATCGAGTAATTTGCCCTCAGCGTTAAAAATCTGCACGCCATTGTGCTGGGCGACATACATGGCTGGGATGATTAAAAAGGCGGCGAGAAAGGCGATGCCGCTGTCGGTAAAGGCAACCCAGACGGTCAGTTTGGCGATATTCTCTTTTTGGCTCAGATAACTGCCGTACACCATCATGGCACCTGTGCCTATGGTGAGGGAGAAGAAGGTTTGTCCGAGCGCGCTGATCAAGGTATCTGGCGCCAGCGCCTTGGTAAAGTTAGGCGTTAGTAGCGCGCTTATCCCTTCGCTCGTACCATTTAGGGTGAAGATATACGCCACGCCCGCGATCAGCATGATCAGTAATAACGGCATTAAGCGTTTCGACCATTTTTCTATGCCTTCTTGCACGCCTTGCAGTAATACCAGAAAAACCAGCGTGCTGAAGATCAGTGTAAACACCAGATTACGTGACAGCGAAAAATCCACTAGCCAAGCGGCGGTATCATTCGAGCCAAAGGCTGTGGCGATAGGCGCGATGGCAAAGCTGACAAACCAGCCGGAGAGAATACTGTAGAAGGTATAAATCAATCCCGCTGTCACTATGGAAAGCAAACCTATGGTCTTGCCTAAACCGCGGGTGAGCGAGTTGAAGCCGAGTTTGCCCATGGCATCGGCGGGGTTGGTTTGCCCGTGGCGACCTATCATAAGTTCGGCCATCAGCATGGGAATGCCTAGGATGAAAATCAGCACTAGGTACACCAGTAGAAAGGCGCCGCCACCATGGGTGGCTGCTTGGGTGGGGAATCCCCAAATATTGCCGACGCCAACGGCGCTACCGGCTGCCGCCATGATAAAACCTAAGCGTGAGCTGAAGTGGTTAGTTGAACTTGTATTGGCCGATTGCATTGTGCCTCCCGTAAAAAGAAGGCGTATCTTAGGCGGATAAATTAGGATTTCAACGCAATTTTAGTGCGTTAATTTGGTGTTAATCGGCAATAGTTTATCTGTTTTTGGCTATAAGTTAATGTTGTGTGCCGCCTATCTGTTTTGTGCGAGATTTTATTGCTATCAGGTGCGGCGGATGGTCGAGATTTGGCGAATCATTGCGATGATAAAAATTCATTGAATTGTGATCTTATGGTCAAAAAATACCGTATGGCAGATGTCTAACCGCTATTTTGTGCTATGACTGTTACTTGTGCCGCTGTCTTGCTTGCGGTCTTTACTGTGACTGTCTGGTGTTGGCTTATGCTTGAATGTTGACATGCCCTAAGGGAATGGCCGTGTGGTCCTTAACCTTTTTGAGGACAAAGCTGGAATGCACCCCTGCGATATGCACGTTGGTCGTGAGTTTATCTAACAGGAAAGTGCGAAAGTGCGCCATATCTTGTACTAGCACTTTAAGTTGGTAGTCGGCCTCTGAGCCCGTGATCAGCGCGCATTCTTGGACTTCTTCGTAGGCGAGTGCATTGGTTTCAAATTGATTGAGAATCGCCGGCGTATGTTTCTCCATTCGAACATGGATATACGCGGTCAAATGCAGGTTGAACTTATCCGCCGACAGACGCGTTGCATAATCGGCAATATAGCCCGCTTCTTCTAAGGCTTTAACACGGCGCGAGCAAGGAGATGGCGATAGTCCGACTTTATTGGCCAGTTCGAGATTCGATAATCTGCCGTGAGTTTGCAGTAAGCGCAGAATCGTTAAATCGAGTTGATCGAGTTTGTAGTGGGGAGTGTCTGTCATCGAAAGCTTAGGGTTAACTGAGTCAGCCTCTAGTTTGCCAGTCTTAGCCGACTTTGCCAAAAATCTTGATCAAATGAGACATTTTAAGGTTGTGACAGTGATAACGGATAGAGATTTTGGGAGTCGCGCTGTTTGGAGCTCCCGTTATTTACCGCTATTGTTATGATACTAATAAGAGTGAGACACTGTATGCGCTTGAGTTTGTTGCTAATCTGCTTATTCATATTACCGACTTATGCATTTTCTGCATCGTTAACCATTGGTAGCGCTCTAAATCGACCGCCTTATATTATCGAAGATGCTGAATCAGGGCTTGAGATCGAGATTATTAAGGCCGCGTTTAAGGAAATGGGGCAGCCAGTCAACTTCAAATTCTACTCTCGTAAACGCCAAGTTTTATATTTCAATAAAGATCGATTAGATGCTGTAATGACGATGAACCCTGCAAATGGCGTTGATGGTTATTGGTCCAATGATTATGTTGAATATACCAATGTGGCGATCAGTTTGGCCGAACAACACCTTGAAATAACACGTATTGTGGATCTTAAAAAGTACAGTGTCGCCGCTTTTGAAAATGCTCGCTTCTTACTTGGCCCTGAGTTTAATGCCGTAGCGCAACAGACTATTTATCGCGAAGTCGATAGCCAATTAAGCCAGAACCGTATGTTGTACTTAGGTCGCATTAATACAGTGATTGCGGATCGTTATATATTCGCTCAACTGAATAAGTTCGTTGAGGATGATGTTGATACCCAGCAAGCATTAAGCTACCACTTTATTTTCCCCCCAACATCCTATCGAATGGTGTTCCACAACTCAGTGGCGCGGGATACTTTCAATCAAGGGCTCGCTAGAATTAAGGCCAATGGGATTTATCAGGCCCTAGTGGCAAAATACTTAGGCAGTGCTTAGCAATGCCTAAGTATTTAATTTCATAGTGTTTGAAGCTATCGTATGTGAGTCGACAGCCAAATCGAGACGCTGAATTAACAGCGTTAGCGTTCAGATCCTTTAGCAAACGCATGCGAGAGTGGACGCAACTTACTGACAAAGAACACGCTACATCCGCTGATGATGGCGGCTAAAAAGGTTGAAAACAGCACATCCTGCGGCCAATGCATGCCAAGCAGCATACGGCTTAATCCCATCAAAAATCCCCAGCTCCATAACGCCATGACTAGGCTAGGTAATCCAGCGAGTAGCAAATAGTAGCTGGCGGTAAGCACTAGCGTCACAGCAAAAATGGTATGTCCCGAAGGAAAAGAATAGCCGATTTCATCTTCCCAATGCTGATGGATCCGTGAGTCGAGTTTCAAGGCAGGTTCTGCAGCGATCAAGCCATCGAGTGCATTGGCAATTGTCTTTGAACGTGACTGTTTATCCAATTGATAAAAGGCATCGAGTGAAAGCGGTTCATGCTTAGGCAGTGCTTGTTCTGCTAGAAAAACGAGATTAGGTCTGGGTTCTTTAAAATAGGATTTGAGGGTGTGGCTTAAGCCTAAACTGATAACTTGGCTGAGGCTGATGGCAAAAAATAAACTTATAAAGAGTGGTTTAGGCATATGACGATAGGCGATCGCCAATACAAACAAGACTGTTGCGACGCCATAGGGCGCAGTGCCAGTCATGGTAATCCAATATAAGGTTTTGGCTAAGGTAGAGTGCAGATCGATCAGTGGAAACAGCTGATTCTGTGTCAGTAATAGTAAGCCCGGAATGGTTGCCAACAGTATCCAAGCTAAACCTAAACGGCGTAAAAGATAGACGCTATGGGTCAAAATATAAGCCTCTTCATAAAACGCCATAGGCTACAACGCGGCAATGGTTTTGCCAATAAAAAAATCCCGACAGCAAAAGATGGCGCTGTCGGGGGTCTTCAAGGGTGGATCGGTAGGGCGCTATTGCGCCGTGTTCTTAGGGTGATGCCTAGTCACGAACATCAAAATCAACAGTACGACTAACAGTAAACCTGAACCCATCAATAGGGCGTAATCTTCCAGTTGCAGTATCGAGTACAGCACTGCATATAAACTCACCAGCATAATGCCCACTAATGCACCGCGCTTAATACTTGCTGTGGCACTCCCTACATAAGCCGATACCGACAGCACGGGAATACAGGCGGCAATTAAATAGGCATGCAAGAAGGCTAGATGCTCAGATAGCGAGAGTAGTAGCAAATAGAACAAGGCCATGGCGCTGCCGACTAACACATATTGAATCGTGCTTAGGCTGGTTTTTTGTCCGATTTCGAAGATAAACAACATGATAAAAGTCAGCACGATAAACAGTAGGCCGTATTTTACCGAGCGATCAATCTTGCCGTAGTGAGTCACTGGTTCGAATAAAATCGCATTGGCCGACACTTCAGTGAGAGTCGATTGATTACTCTTAATAAACTCTTGTGGATAGTTACGGGTTAAGTGGCTGATATTCCAACTTGCAGTAAAGCCTTGCGCGTTGATGTCCCGTTCTGCGGGTAATAATCCCTTAAAGCTTGGATGCGGCCAGTCGGCGCGAATATTGATTAGCGTTTGCTCGCCTAGTGGCAATGCGCTGATAGACTGAGAGCCGCGTAGTGTCATGGCAAAATCCACACTAAAATCACTCGCTTCGCTGACTTGGATCTTTTGATTAAAGCCTTTTTCTAAACCGCCAGTGGTTAACCCCGTGCCCGACATCAGTGATCCAGAGAGTAATGTCGATTCACCGGTGATTTCAATTTTTTCTACTTTATCAATTGCTTGATTCGATGACACCCCAAAGACTAACCGGGCATTTTTGTTATCGAAGGCGATAAGGTTAGGAATATCATAACGGTTAAGGCTGAAGTCGGCCTGACCTTGTAGAGCTGCGTTATACACCAGCGATTGATAAATGCCACGGGTGCGAAAATCATGTTTTAGGTCTAAGTCGAGGGTGAGCTTTTTCGGTAGGATCACTAGCTCATCTTGATAGGTACGCTTCACTTCATGGCGAGTTTTACCGTCGTTACTGACTTCTTCTTGCAACACAAAATAGCTGTAAGGGATCACCAGCGCAGGACCTGAGAGGGTTTGCTGCTCACCCCATGAACGGCCGATTTCATCGACAACGCTGTGGTAAAGGGCTTGGCGATCAGAAGTCATATCCATAATGATCCCCAGCGGGATCAACGCGAGGATTGAGAGTATGCCAATGGTTAAGGCTTTTAATAAGGTGGTGTTTTTTAATGCAGTTCCCTTTGCGGTGGCTACTGCCAACGGTTCTTGTGCTGACATATCGATTCCTTGACTTCGATTAAATTTTTTGAGGAGTGCTCGCACCACTAAATAGGCTGCGCTACCAAATAAGGCCAAACTAAGTAGGGTGAGTACCCAGAAAATAATGCTGAACATTGAATTTCATTCCCTATGAAATACGACCGAGACTTATCCGCTAAGATTGTGCAGAGTTAACTCGGTATCACGGCGGGTATTAAAACAGATTTTCTTACAAAAGTTGCGGGCAAGTTGCTGATCAATAGTGGCAACATTATGGCGATTGCCGCTAAACCCATACTCATTATTCAAGTTTATGAATCTGATAGTGGGATGTCTTTGCCAAATTTTGGGTGTTTTTTCTCGTAGTCATTTTCTTTTTTAATATGCTTGAGCAGTGCTTCGAAGCTTTGCTTAAAGACGTCAAGTTCTGCGGAATAGACTACGGCATGGTGGGAAAACCAGTGGTGTTTTTCTCTATCACGGTTACTGTAATCGGGCCAAATACGCAGCTCATACTCATCACCCATGACGACAATGACATAGGCAATGGCGCCATTGCTAAAGATGATACATTGGGGCAGGTACACCAGCTCTTCGCCTTTAAATAACTCATACTCTATCGCTTCGGTGCGCCAACTCACTATCGGTAGCGGCGCCTCGATAGAGCAACCAATCGACTGATGCTGATTAAACAGTACCGCGTTAATGTCATCCATTGAAAAGGGCTGGTGATCGCCATTTTTAGCAGCAAGTGAATACAAGATATTCATCAAAAATGGCAGCTTAGTGCCATTACCCGTTTTGCGGCCGCAGAGTTGTGCGTGGCGATAGTAGATATTCATCATCAATCCTTAATGAAGAGCCTATGCCAGATAGGCTCTATTTCGAGTCGTGAAACTAACGGGCAGGTAAACCGATAGCCGTTAAGGTATAAATGGCTTATGTTATCCGAAGATACTGCCTAGTGAGTAGACTTGTGCGTACATTTCACAAACCTGCTAGTTGAATAGTGTGCTAAATACTTTTATTTTCAGTTTGTTATATTTTTTCTCTGGTTTGGTATTTGCTTGTCGTTGAATTTGGAGAATCGATGCCTAATCCCTTTTCACCTCGCGAGTGGCTGCAATTAAATATGCAGCAGCAAGGATTATTGCAACCATATACCTCAGTTACCGAGGCAATTTCACGTCTCAGTTATGTACAAATTGACTCTATCAACGTGGTTGAGCGAGCGCATCATCATGTGCTGCATAGTCGTATGCCAGAATATCAGCCAAAGATGCTCGATATGGCTTTAGCCAAAGGAGAGATTTTCGAATATTGGTCCCATGCGGCAGCTTATTTACCGATTGCCGATTACCGTTTTAGTTTGCAGCGTAAACAGCTGCTGCAAAATGGCGGTAAGCATTGGTTTGAGCCCGACGATAAAATAATGCAGGAAGTGCGGGCGCGAATCCTTGCAGAAGGGCCACTCAAGGCCAGTGATTTCGAACATAGTGAAGCTAAAAACGGTACCTGGTGGGATTGGAAGCCCGCGAAGAAAGCCCTAGAGCAGCTGTTTATGCGTGGTGAGTTGATGGTGGTGCGGCGGGAGAAATTTCAAAAGGTTTACGATCTTACCGCACGAGTGTTGCCACAAGATGTAAATGCCAAAGCACCGACAGATAGTGAGTTTACGCGCTATTTGATTGATCGTTATCTCGATGCCCACGCCTTCGGTACTGCGGCGCAAATGGCTTATTTACGCAAAGGTATGAAATCAGCAGTAGCCCAAGAGTTGGCAGAGCTGCTAGCTCACGGGCTATTAGCGTGTTTTAAGACGGCGGGCCAAAGCTACTTTTATCGCCCTTCATTACAGCTAAATGCACCATTACCTAATAAAGTGTGGCTGCTTAATCCCTTCGATAATTTATTGATCCAACGGCAAAGATTAAAGCAATGGTTTGATTTTGATTATCAAATTGAAGTCTATGTCCCAGCCGAAAAGCGTCAGTATGGTTATTATTCTTTAGCAATTCTGTGGCGCGACACTTTTGTTGGTCGCGTGGATGTTAAAGCCGATCGTCAAGCTAACCTATTGCTATTACAGCAATTGATTTTAGAAGAGGGCGTGATGGTGAATGGCTTAGATGAGGACTTCTGTGCGGCCTTTGATATCGCAGTCAGTGAATATGCTCGTTTCAATGGTTGTGACCGCTGGAAGTTAGTTAAGGCTAACCATAAAGGCCTTAAGCAAAAGTATGCTCGCCAACAAAAGCTTTAACTATTTGTCTCTTTAGTTGGAGCATCCATAAAGCGAAAGCAGCCATACAGTAAGATTAGATACAGCAGTGGCAACGCAGCAATGACTAAAGATGAAGAAGTCGCAGTACTATCGCTCGTAATGCGATAACAGGGAATATACACGGCGGGATAAACTAGGCTTCCCCATAGAAAACACTGATTCATCAATCGATAGATAAAAGCGGGTTTAATGCTTGATTGACTGGCCAATCCCATCAAACTGGCGAGAAGCACACCGGGATAAGTGAGTAGCGGCAGGCCACCAAGCAACAATAATCCCCAAAGAAGATAGTCCTGATAGTGTGTGCTGATTGTGACATCCATTGTAGCTTCATTCCTTGATTGTTCGACGCTAAAGCATTAAGTCTGTTTATGCTCTGGTTGCAGCGGTGGCTTTACTGCCAGCCCTTGCTGCATCTTAAGCCAAAAGCTTTGCTGACATAGATTGCTAAAGGATTTTTGCTGCGGCGAAATCGCAATATGAGCTGTTACAACTCGATAGCTGAGCCAATAATCTTCACAAACCATGTCTGACTCATAAACTTGTTTATCTTGCTCGCTTAGCTTGCTAATCACAACCCCGTTATCGAAGTGATAAAGCGTTATGGACTCACAAATCTCCACATTATCATCGTGATAGGTTTGCTGCTCGTTTGATTGGCTTACCACGTAGACAGGGCTTGGATAGCCTTCAATAGCAAGGATATAGCTGGCGAGTTGTTGCATTATTTCCCCAAGTGACTCAATGCTTGAAGTGTTAAAAACAAAAAAGCACAGCTGCGCTATCGCTAACTGTGCTCTTTCAAACATGCATGATAAGTTAGCCCGCCGCGTTGAGCTTTTTTTCTAACTCATTGACTTGAGCTTGTAGGGCTTCTAATTTTTCGCGGGTTTTCAGTAGTACATGTTGCTGCACATCAAATTCTTCACGGGAAACCATATCCAACTTGAGCAATTGATTTTGCAGTACTTGCTTACTGCGCTCTTCAAATTCACCGGCAAATTGCTTTAGACCGCTGGGCAAACTTTCGCTCAATTGTTTCGCCATTTCTTCGATTTTCTTTGGATTGATCATAATCTTGTCCGCCTCTTTACTGAATAGCTCGATTGTAACTCAGTACGTTAGCTTTCAAAAGTAAAGCAGACGCGTGAACACTTTAGTTGGCTGTTGTTGGGGTTTATATCACGGAGAAGCTTATCTACAGAGTTGAGTTCTGCTCAACCTAAGCGGGGATTTGTTAGCCTTAAAACTGTCGATTCTGCTATGATCCCATCCCTTTCTGTCGACTTGTTTGGATATTGCGCAAAGATGAAACTCAATCCCGCCCAAAACGATGCTGTTCATTATGTTTCAGGCCCTTGCCTAGTCTTGGCGGGTGCGGGTAGTGGTAAAACGCGCGTCATTATCAATAAAATCGCTTACTTGGTCGAAAAATGTGGCTATAAGGCGCGTAATATCGCGGCGGTGACCTTCACCAATAAGGCTGCCCGCGAGATGAAAGAGCGGGTCGCTCAGTCTATGGGCCGCAAGGAAGCCAGAGGTCTGTGGATTTCGACCTTCCATACTTTAGGGCTTGAGATCATTAAACGCGAGCATAAGGTCTTAGGCTTAAAGCCAGGCTTTTCGCTGTTTGATGATCAAGATACCTTGGCACTGCTCAAAGAGTTGACCCAAGACGAGTTGGATGAAGATAAAGATTTACTCAAAGCGCTTGCCAGTACGATTTCAAACTGGAAGGGTGGCTTAATTATTCCCGAGCATGCACGCAAAATCGCTAAAGATGAGCAACAGCACTTATTTGCTATGTTGTATCAGCGTTATGCTCAACATATGAAAGCCTATAACGCTTTAGATTTTGACGATTTGATTCTGATGCCAACCTTATTGTTACGCCACCATGAAGAAGTGCGTACGCGCTGGCAAACCAAGATCCAATATTTGCTGGTGGACGAATATCAAGATACTAATACCAGCCAATATGAAATGGTAAAGCTGTTAGTGGGTGATCGGGCACGCTTTACTGTGGTGGGGGACGACGATCAGTCAATCTATTCATGGCGCGGTGCTAAGCCACAAAACCTCGTGTTATTGGGTAAAGATTTTCCGCAGCTTAAGCTGATTAAATTGGAGCAGAACTACCGTTCTAGCCAGCGGATCCTACGGGCTGCTAACATTCTTATCGCTAATAATCCCCATGTTTACGATAAAGCCCTGTTTAGCGAGCTTGCCTATGGTGAGCCGTTGCGGGTGCTGTTTGCCGCCAATGAGGAGCAAGAGGCTGAACGTGTTGTTGCCGAAATTGTGCGGCACAAGTTTGTCGGCCGTACTCAGTTTGGCGATTATGCGATTTTGTATCGGGGTAACCATCAATCACGGTTACTCGAACGCGCACTGATGACGAATCGTATTCCTTATAAATTGAGTGGCGGTACATCATTTTTCGCCCGTGCTGAAATTAAAGACATCATGGGGTATTTGAAGTTAGTGGTGAATCCCGACGACGATAACGCTTTCCTGCGTATCGTTAATTTACCTAAACGTGGCATAGGGCCATCAACCTTAGAGCGTTTAGGTAATTTTGCCAACGAGAAGCATATTTCTATGTTTGCGGCGATTTTTGAGCCTGAACTGAATCATCATTTACCGCCTGCGGCTATGTCATCTTTGTATCAGTTTGGTCGTTTTATCGTGGAGACAGGGGATCATGCCGAACGTGGTGAACCCGTCGAGGCGGTGAAGCATTTGATCCGTAAGATCAATTACGAAGATTACTTATACGAAACCAGCACCAGTGCCAAGGCCGCTGAAATGCGGATGAAGAATATCTCAGAGCTTTACCGTTGGGTGACTGAGATGCTCGCGGGTGATGAGTTAGATGAGCCTATGACCTTGCCAGAGGTGGTGACTCGATTGACGCTCAGGGACATGATGGAGCGCAATAGTGAGGATGAAGGCGGCGATCAGGTGCAGTTGATGACCTTGCATGCTTCTAAGGGCTTAGAGTTTCCCTTCGTGTTTATGGTTGGAGTAGAAGAGCGTATTTTGCCCCATCAAACCAGCATAGACGAAGATAACGTCGATGAGGAGCGTCGGTTGGCGTATGTGGGTATCACTCGAGCTCAACGAGAGCTTTGGTTCACCCTCTGCCGCGAAAGGCGCCAATTTGGTGAAACCATGCGTTGTGAGCCAAGCCGTTTCTTACTTGAGTTACCTCAAGATGATGTGGTGTGGGAAAATCGTAAGCCACAACAAACGGAACAGGAGCGGATGCAAACGGGGCGGGCAAATATTTCTAGCTTAAGAGATATGTTTAAAAAATAGCGAGCGGTTTCGCTTACTATTCTTTTAAATCAGCTACTTATTTTTTACTAGGCATATTCGAGCTGAGCACATATCTGTGGTTGGGTTTCACATAAGGTAAAAGTGTCGGCTAAAGCAGCCCCCTGGCCCAGCTGATAACCCAGTTCACTGAAGATACGTTTTTGTTCAGGGTTATCAATGCCATCGACAAAGGTTTGAAGCTCTAAGGTTGATGCCGTTTTTTGATAGGCTGACATTAACTTAAGCTGTTGCTCGCCTTGTATTTGTTTGGTGAGGTTGGCATCGAGTTTTAAGCCTTTTATCGGCAGAAACAATAAGCTATTTAATGCACTATAGCCGCTACCGTACTGGCTGATACCGAGTTTTACCCCGAGCTTCTGCAACAATTCAAAGCCATTGATATGATTTTCAGTTTCCTGCACTAGGGCTTTTTCATTGAAGAATAACCACAAATGGCTCAGGTTTAACTGGGTTTGCTTGAGAGTGTTTTTCAAACTGCGCAGTACATGCTTATGCTTGAGATGTTGGCTCGAAAGCATGACATGTAATTCAACAGATTCATCATATTGTTTGAGGAGTTGGGGATAGCTGCTATTTATGATGCTGATCGTATATTTATCGAGCTCAACGGTAAGGTGTGACTGTTCAGCAAGCGTGCTAAGTTGTTCCTGCTGTAAGAGCCCACGCTGCGGATGTTGCCAGAGCAGGCGGCTTTCTAATGCATGCACTTGACCTGTTTTAAAATTGACTACTGGTAAGTAACTAAGCTGGATTTCAGCATGGTGTAATGCATGTCTAAATTCAGTTTCTAACTCGACATCCTGTATGGCCTGATGTTGGGCGTTATCATCAAAAATAACATAGCAGCCTTTACCATTGGCTTTCGCCTGATACATGGCAGTATCTGCATTACGTAACATAGATTCACTGGTATCGATTCTGTGTTTGCCACTGATGGTGATACCGATACTGGCTCCAGAACTAAATTCCATTGTGCCAAGTCGATAGGGCTGGGATATTTTTTGGATCACTCTTTCTGATATATCTTTCGCGTCGTTGATGTTGTTAATGCTATCGAGCAGTATCACAAACTCATCGCCACCGAGTCGCGCTAAGGTGTCGTTATCACGAATGCAGGACTTGAGGCGGCTTGCCGTCTCAATTAAGAATTTATCACCCTCTAGGTGTCCCATAGTATCGTTAATCTGTTTGAAGCGGTCGAGGTCGATAAACAGTAGGGCAAACTGTTCTAAGCTATGGCGACGAACATGCTTGATCGCTTGAGATAAACGCTCCATAAACATAGCGCGATTAGGAAGGCCTGTAAGTGCGTCATGTTTGGCATCGTGAACTAGCTTGGCTTCCATACTACGGCGTTGTTGAATTTCTTTCTCAAGACTTTTATTCAGTTCGGCTAACGCTTTGGTACGATCAATAACCTTTTCTTCTAGCTCTTCATAACTGCGTTGTAAGGACTCTGCGGACAGCTTTTTCTCGATAGCCGAGCCTATATGTTGTGATACAAATGTCAGTAATTCTAAGTCTTTAACTTGGTAATTCTGTGTCATGCTAAAACTGTAAATCGTTAACGCACCACGAACTTGATCATGGATAAAAAGCGGGATTCCGATCCACTGATGCATGGTTTGAGTATGATTTAACGCTGGCGCTTGGGAATACAGCTCACCAGAGGCAATTAATGCATTGATACTGCTTTGATCTAGCAGTAGTGGGCGCTTATGTTTGAGCACATATTCGGTTAAGCCGTCTTGTAGCGGCCGAGTGCCTGGGTGCTTATTGGCTAATTGCGATACATAAAAAGGAAACGTGAGATGAGTTTCTGTGTCATCCAAAAGCGCGATATAGCAGTTATTGGCCGGAATTAAATGTCGAATGACATTATGCAATTGGGCATAAAAGTCTGGGTTGTCTGCACTGGAACTTGCTAGCTCGGCGATTTCGAACAGTGATTTTTGTAAGCGTTCAGCTCTACGCCGTTCATAGACTTCTAGTTTTAACTTATCGTAGGCTTGGCTGAGTTCTTTTGTCCTTTGCTGGATAGCTTGCTCTAATTGTTCTTGATGTTTTAGCCGTTCCATTACCCCAGCAATATGGTGACATATGAACGTCATTAACTCGAGTTCGATTTCACCATAACTGATATTTGTGTCATAGGTTTGCACCACTAACACACCCGTTACTATGTCATCTTGTTTGATGGGCACGCCCAGCCACAGATGACAGGGAGAACCTAAATTAACAATTTCTCCTGCAGCAATCAGTTCATTGACTGTGTCATTGTTACACAACAAAGCTTCCCCAGTTCTGAGTACGTAGCCTGTTAATCCTTGCTGTAATAATGTAGATAGTGATTGTTCAGGATAAAGCTCCGCTGGATGGGCATCTTTCTCATCAGCGAAAAAGGGGATGGCGAGTTCACCTGTGTGAGTATCCAGGGTTGAAATAAAAAAATTATCAGCGGGAATGAGCTGTTTTAGATGGCTATGTACGCCGACATAGAATTCTTCGAGTGAAGAAGCATGAGTCGCAATATTGGATATTTCGAGTAATGCGTTTTGAATGATCTCAGCATGCTTATATTTATGCGCTAATTGTTTTAAGCGAATAATTTTTTTGCGTAAGCGTTCAATTTCACTCACACGCTGCTGGCCAGTTTCATCTTCATCCTTAAACATGATACTCACTAGTTAAATATATGTTTGCTTTTACCAAAGTCTATAATTAGCATGAAATACTGTAACATCCAAGTCATATTTTGGCTGCATTCCGCTTTAAAAGTCAGCTAATGTGATAAAACTTGAGCAGTCAGTAAAAAAAGTGCAAAACAGCTATAGACTCAAAGGGGATTTGACCCTAGTATATGCGGCGCTAACCAAGGCGAGCGCCCATAGCTCAGCTGGATAGAGCGCACCCCTCCGGAGGGTGAGGCCGAAGGTTCGAATCCTTTTGGGCGCACCACTTCCGAACAGAGTTGTGAGCTTTAAGGTTAGCAAAGTAAGTGGAAATCAGTGGTGATTGTAGCTCAGTTGGTAGAGTCCCGGATTGTGATTCCGGTTGTCGTGGGTTCGAGCCCCATCAGTCACCCCATTCATTTACTTTAATATAAAGATTTTCATTCTCGGTGATTAGCGCAGTCCGGTAGCGCATCTGGTTTGGGACCAGAGGGTCAGAGGTTCGAATCCTCTATCACCGACCAAATTCTTCGCGTGACTAGCGAACTTAATGTAAGTTAAGTAAATAGTTAATGTTTTACGGTAATTAGCGCAGTCCGATAACGCATCCTGATGTTTTGGATGAAAGTGGACGAGAGGGTGAACCCTCTAAGCGTATGTAAACAATAGTACAAAATTTACGGTGATTAGCGCAGTCCGGTAGCGCATCTGGTTTGGGACCAGAGGGTCAGAGGTTCGAATCCTCTATCACCGACCAAATAAGTAGAAAAGCCTCAGCATTCATTAATGAATACACTGAGGCTTTTTTGCATTGGCGAAATGGAACTACTCACTGACATTATCATGTTTGTTGTCGCTTGATAGCGCATCCTTAATGAGTATAGAAGTTGGCCACAGTTCTTATTTACACCTGGCAGACTTGCAGAGCAGAACTGTATCGGCATAGTCACTCAACCGTAGAAAAACAAAAAGCTCCTTACGGAGCTTTTTGTTTGCAAACATCACTTCTTAATAATACGGCTTAGTCAAGATTCACTGGCGGGGCGATAAAGCCTTGATAGGCATCTGTTCTAAGCTCGTTAAAACGTTCTAGCTGAGCTTTTTCTTGAATACCCGTCACTATGACTTGAATGTCCAATCCTTTTGCTACGTTGATTAGGGCGCGGCACAATTCGCTATTGTGGTGTGTCTCATCATAGTAGGCGAAGGATTGATCCAGCTTCACATAGCTAGGTCTTAATTCCTGTAGATAAGACATAGAGCCAAACTGACGACCAAAGTGGTCAATACCAAACTTAGCACCGTTATCGCGAATGATGTTACATAAGTGCTGGCATGACTTAAGATCACTATAAACACCAGCCTCAGGGATTTCGAAGCAGATGCGCTCAATAAATGTGGCATTTCGCAAAAATTGATTTAGCCACTCATGGAACTGAGGATCGTTAATACTTTGGTGTGTTAAGTTAATTGCGAGCGGTTCATAGCTCCGCTCGAGCAGTTTTTGCTCGTAGACAGTTTCAATTAAGCATTTATCGAGTAAGGCACCAAGTGATAATAATTCGATATACGGCATAAATTGCCCTGCATGGGCGAGTTGATCGCCAAGCTCTAATTGGCAATACAATTCCCGTTGCGCTATGCCATCACCATCGCAAAATTGGATGGGTTGCCATCTAAACTTAAACTTCTTATTGCTGATGGCATGGCTTAGGTTATCGCGCCATTGCTCGCGGGTGAATAATTGCTGCTCTGTGGTTTCAAACCAGTGGAAGGTTTTATTTTCTTGTAACGCTTTTTGAAGGGCATTGTCGGCTTGGGCCAAAATATCCGACACATTCATTTGCCCAATACGTTCCGCAATACCGATAGCAAAGTCTTCGTTGGGCTTACAGCCTGCTTTTGACATTTCTTGGTTGATGGTACGGATAAGTGTTTGTAAATATTTGCTGATCTGATCGTGTTCAACATCGGTCACTAAAAATGCAAATTCATAGGCGGCAATACGCCCTATGACCGAAGGCGTTATTTCGTTTAATTGCTGTTGAAACTTTTCTGCGAGGATCCGTATGGTTTCATCTCGAACTTGATAGCCATATTTACTGTGCACTTCTTCGAGCCAGTCGAGCTTGGCGAGGAATAAAGCGCCGCTGCTAGATTCACTTAACCAACCATTTAAACGGCTTACTACATATTGGCGGTTAGGCAGGCCTGACGCCGGATCGACAAGATTCTTCTTACGTAATGCGCCAACCTCTTCGTCAAGAGAATGGAACACTTGTTTCAATTGAGCTGACATGCTGTTAAATGCAGTCACTAAGTCTTTTAATTCGGTTGTTTTGGGTAGTGCCATGTCTGGACCAAATTGGCGTGCTGCGATACTTTTTGCGTGTTCAGAAAGGGTGTGGAGGGGTTTCAATATCCATGTTAAGCCTACTCTTGCTGTAAAAATAGCAACGAGAAAAAGTAGTGAGAAGGCGATGATGGTATTGGACATGATTCGCCATAGTTCATGATAACCAAAACCAGGATGAGCAGTGATTTCAAGCTGTGCTAGCTGCAGCCAACCCGAGGTGATAGTGCTTTGTTTTTTTATGGTTTTAAACAGATCTAGATTGATAAACCATTGAGGGACATCTTCAATTTTTAAAGGATTATTCCACTCTTGTTGCTTACCATCGACCATCCAAGTCAATTTTACATTTTGATAGTAACCACCTTCAAAAATAACATTCACTAAGGTTTCTGCCGCTGCGGTATCGCCGGCTTCAAGTGCTGGGGTAAGCATTAGACCGAGTGAAGTGCTGGCATTGTTTAGATCGGACTCCATTTGCTTTGTTAAAAAGCTTTGAGTCTCAGTGAATTGCACATAGCCAAGGCTTGCAACTACAAGCAAGAACAGGCTAAAAAGCAGCGAATAAATCTGTCTAAACAGTGTCATTTTTGGTGCTACTCCAGTTTTAATTTTGGTTGCCTAAGACGGTCAACACCTAATCTATGGTTAAGATCGTTCCATTTTTCTAATCGTTTTGAGGACCCTGCCAGTACGCCTCGACCTTGCTCTTTATTGAGCCATAACTGTTTACCATTAAAGCTATAAACAGGCAGTAGATCTTTTCTTTTTGTGGCGGGTTTTATTTCATGGTCAAGATTATCGAGCACTAAAGGAATTGATGATGGTGTTTCATAGTAAGCCAATACCATATGGTATTGATTAACCGTAGTGGCTTTAACCATAGTGATCCGCATCTTGTCCTCTTGAACACCAAGTTGGAGTAGGGTGAAGTATTTTGCGATCGAAAAGTCTTCGCAATCACCGCCATTCACACCAATAAACTCCATCGGCGTTGCCCAATAATTCGAGTCTCCCCATAATTTACTGTCATCCACAAAACGGAATAAATTAAAAAAGTTATTCACCTTCAATAACTTTTCTTTTTCATCTAGCGTACTCGCTTCCGATAACACTTTGAACCAAGCCCTTGCTCGCATTCCAGCACGTTCGCCGTAATGTTTTTCTAGGGTTGAAGTTATCTTCACTTCATCAAGGTTTTGTGTGGGGGCCGCATATAGGCAACATATGCCTAGGGCTGACGCTATTAGGCTAAAGCGGCAGACTCGCAATAATGAATCTTTATAATCAAGTCTGCCGTTCATAACCTAATGTGTTAGTCCTTTATTTTGAGTTGTCATCGACCGAGTAAATTGTCCATTTCATGTCTGCTGCCGTATCATCACCAGTGACTTCTGCAACAACACGACGGTTACGAATTTCTGCTTCCGGCGTCTGTTCTAAAACAATTGGGCGGCTAGAACCATATCCAATAGCAGTTAATCGACTTCTATCAATACTAAAGCGTTCAGCCAGTACAGCGGTGACAGCATTTGCACGTTCTTGAGATAATACGGTATTTCGTTCATCGGTTCCTGTGCGACTCGTGTGACCTTCGATAGTCACTTTGGTCGTTGGATACTGACGTAGAAAAATAGCCACCTCTTCAATTTGAGGATAGTACTCAGGCGCAATATAAGCAGAGTCATTCGGGAATAAAATATTTATTTCCTTTCGCTCGTTAATCGCTTTTATTTTGCCACAGCCATAGTTATCAATACCTGCCCCTTGGGCTGTGTCGTTGCAGCGTTCACGGGCTTCAATGACACCATCGCTATCTTTATCAGATAGATCATAGGTTTGAGTTGTGACCATTTCGTCAATATTAACCGTATCGCGCATCGAACAACCAGCTAAAAGAGTGACACTTAGAAAAAATGTGAGAGTTTTCATTTGTTAGCTCCTCCTTCATAATTGCGCTCTCCGCGCCACGCATCAGGTCTAGTGACTTTAAGTGAGTCTAATAATCGCCCTGTAGAATTGAGCACGCGATACTTAGCAATAACTTCATCATATTCAGTTTGTAAGTAGTCTTTACGTGCCTCGAAGAGCTCATTTTCGGTATCTAATAAGTCGAGTAGACTGCGTTGGCCTAAATTAAACTGTTGTGCATAGGCTGTTTGAGTATCCTTTGCGGCCACGACATGATCGCGAATATATTGTTTTTGCGGCGCTAGCATTTCAAATGCGTTCCAAGCTAGGTTTACCCCTTCAACAACTTCACGTTGGGCGCGTTGGCGGATTTCTTTCGCTTCACCTAACTTGTAAGCAGTTTCTTTTTCACGGGCAAGATCTTTACCCCCCGCAAATAAGTTGTATCTCACCCTCACCATGGCGACGAGATCGTTACTATGACCACCCACATCACTGCGGAAAGCACCAGCACCTGATATTCCATCTTCGCCGCTGATATCGTTATTCCAGTTACCATTCAGTTCTAAAGAAACCTGAGGATAGTAATTGGATTGTACTGAAGAGCGTTCATTTTCTGCGGCACTAATATCGTTTGCTGCAGATTTGAGTATGGGGTGATTCTCTTGCGCAACAATAATGCCAGAGCTAAGATCCTTTGGCAGCATGTCTGCATCTGGCACTGGTAATATTAAGTCTGCCGGAGCCGACGCTACAATTTTGACGTACTGTGCTTTTGCATCAAGTAAATTGTTGCGAGCAGAAATAACGTTAGCATTAGCACGCGCCAAACGTCCCGAGATTTGTGATAGGTCCGCGATTGAGCCTAAACCTGAGTCAGTACGTTGTTTAATCTGGTCATAAATTTCTTTATGGCTGTTAAGGTTTTTCTCGGCTAATTTTAACACTTCATCGGTGCGTAAATAGTTGAGATAGACTTTACTGACATCGAGTGCCATATCTTCAGCTGCAGCAAGCAGTGCCCATTGGTCTGCGCTAGCTTCAAAGCTATAACGATCAACTTCACTGCTGGTGTAGAAACCATCGAAAAGCATTTGTTTTATGCTAACACCAAACTCTCCGGGATTTAATTCAGCCACCCCTTTGCTATCGACTTCACCGATATTGGGTCGTCTACGTGTCGATACGCTGTCGGTTTGTTCGTAACCGTAGCCACCATTGACATCAATAGTTGGCATATAGCCTGCTATCGCTTGATTAACTTGTTCTTCTCGCGCTTTAAAGCGGTTGAAGGCTACTCGTAAATCTGGGTTTGTATCTAGCGTATGTGCAACGGCTTGTTCTAACGTCTGACTTTGAGCCGATAAAGGTAATAGGATTAATGACAGCACTATGGCTATCTTTGAACATTGAAATTGTCGTATTGCTGAAGTCTTCATGACCAACCTCCCGGTTTATAAAAAAAGGCTTAGTGCTCTCTGAGCGCTGTGTCCTTAGCCCTTAAAATTGGATTTAAAATGTACTCAAGTATGGATCTTTGCCCCGTGATAACGTCAACTGAAGTTAACATCCCCGGAATAATTGGCATCTGTGTGCCATCGTTTTTGGTTAAACTAGATTCTGCTGTCCTAACTCTGATGAGATAGTAGCTATTGCCTTCTTCATCTTGAGAAGTGTCGGCACTAATATGTTCGACAGTTCCTTTAAGGCCGCCATAGCGGGTAAAATCATAGGCGGTAATTTTTACTACGGCGGGTAATCCTGGATGTAAGAAAGCGATATCTTTAGGCAAGATTTTAGTTTCTATCAGCAGTTGATCTTCCGACGGTACTATCTCGATAATATCGATCCCAGGTTGCACTACACCACCCAGTGTATTGATATGTGTGGTTTTAATGGTGCCATTAACAGGGGAGGTGATAATCGCCTTACTTACTTTATCTTGCGCGCCAACTTGTGCTTCATTCATGCGAGAGAGGCGGGTTTGAGTTTCATTGAGCTGTGCGCGCAGTTCTGCAGCGTAAACAAATACGGCTTCACGACGTTTTAAGATAGCCTCATCTAATGCCGCTTTCACTTTAGGGCGGAGTAAACGCATTGAATTCAATTCACCTTGCAAGTCGTTTACCGTGCGTTCGAGTTTGAGTAACTCAACTTCAGGAACAATACCTTTTTTGGCTAAAGGTCGAGTGAGTTCAAGCTCGCGGGATATTAGCTGCATGCTCGTCGTTAATGTCGTTGTTTTAGAGGCGAGATCATCAATTTCTTGCTGTCTTTGTTGAATTTGACGTACGAGGATCTCAAGTTGGTTACTTAAGTTATCTAAGCGTCCGTTGTATTCCTCTTGTTGTCTTTTCACTAAGGCGGGTTCCGCAGCAATGATAGCTTCAGGGAATATCAATGCTTCTTTAGTGATTAGCACTTGTTCACGCCAATCAGAGGTCATGTCTGATATTAGAATGCTGTCGAGTTCGGCGCGCATGCGGATAGCATTGGTTTTTAAGCCATAAACCTCTTGCTCTTGTTGAGCAAAGTCGGAGCGAAAGCGGGTATCATCAATACGCACTAAAGGCTGCCCTTTTGTGACTATCTCACCTTCTTGAACGTAGAGTTCTTGCATTATGCCGCCATCTAGACTTTGGATAACTTGAACTTGTGATGAAGGAATCACTTTTCCCGTTCCAGTCGTAACCTTATCTAATTGAGCAAACCCCGCCCACAGTAAAAAACACACTACCATAGCAGCAAGTGCCCATATGATTAATCTGTGTCCGCTGGGAGCGTCTGTCATCATGGCGCCATAGACATCATCAACCATGTCTAAGTCGTTTGTTGTTAAATGTTTACTCATCTTTTAGCCTCTCCGTTCACTAGGCCAAAATTGAGTTTTTCTAGCACTTCTGCTTTAGGTCCATCGGCAACCACATGGCCGCGTTCAAGTACAATAATGCGGTCGACGAGTTGCAATAAATGCATCTTGTGGGTAATAAGAATTAACGTTCTATCTTTGCTGACATTTTGCATTGAACGAATAAATTGTTGTTCAGCGCGAGCATCTAAACTCGCCGTAGGCTCATCCATCAGTAACACTGGGGGATCATTCAGTGTGGCGCGAGCAAGAGCGACAGTTTGTCTTTGTCCGCGACTGAGTGACATGCCGCCTTCGCCGACCTGTTGGTCTAGGCCTTCTGCTTCTAGGTTGGTGAATTGACTCACACCAGAAAGTTGTACCGCGCGGATGAGTTGATGTTCAGTGACTTGACGTGTACCAAATAAAATATTGTCGCGAATAGAACCATGGAATAGGGTGACATCTTGGGGTAGGTATCCAAAATTACGACGTAAATCACTCGGATGAATCTGTGCTGAGTCTAAACCGTCGTAGCGCAAGCTTCCTGCCGTGGGTTGAAATAGCCCGACCAGTAGCTTAGCTAGCGTACTTTTACCTGAACCATTTCGACCGATAATGGCAATGCGTTCGCCAGGATTAATCGTCAGCGACATCGGATGCAACACAGGCTTTTCAGAACCTGGATAACTAAAACCGACATGATCAGCATTGATCTTGCCTATGAGTCTTTGTTTGCTAACTAAATGCCCTTTATTTTCAAACTCATCTTCTTGAGTCATGATTTCATTCAGTTGGCGTAGTGCACTAGCTGTGTGGTTTGCTCTCGTCATCAGGCCTGCAAGTTGTGCCATAGGTGAAATGGCGCGGCTCGATAGCATAACCGCAGCAATAATTCCGCCCATAGATATCGCATTATCAGCCACACGATAAACGCCCAAAATCACCACGCAGACAACGGTAAATTGCACCGTAAAGTTCGCTACGTTCGATACTGAGTTGGAGAGCTTTTTTGACCTTAATTGCCAGTTTGCACTGTGGCCTATCATCTGTTGCCAGCTTTTTTGCACAATTCCTTCAGCACCATTAGCTTTAATTGACTCTAGCGCTGATAAGCTCTCGATTAAATGCCCATGTTTTAAGCTTGAAAATTTATTGCCTTCTTCGATTGCCGCTTTGAGTTTAGGTTGAATATAAAGCGTGAAGCCAATAATGATTATGCCGCCAATGACAGGAACTATAGCGAGATCACCAGCGACAATAAAAATAATAATTAAGAAAAATATCGCGAAGGGGAGATCGACTAAAGTTGTGATCGTTGCCGAAGTTAAAATTTCACGAATATTATCGAATTCACCTAACTGCTTCGCCATGCCGCCGATACTAGGAGAACGTTTTTCTAGGGGAATACCTATCGCTTTAGCAAAAAGTCGCGAAGACACAATAATATCTACTTTTTTTCCTGCAACATCGATGAGGTAACTTCTAAGTTGCCGCATGATAAGATCGAACATATAAGCAATCGCCGCACCAATCGCTAAAACCCAAAGGGATTCAAAAGCGAGGTTTGGGACGACTTTGTCATACACATTCATAATAAATAACGGTGAAACTAAGGCGAATAAATTCACCAATACAGAAGCGATTAATGCATCACGATAAATTGGTGCTGAATCTTTGAGGGTTTGGACTAACCAGTGGGTTTTATTATCGTGTAGATAAACATCGAAGCCCATGTCGCCACGGTATTCTTGTTTGACTAAGAATAAATATCCCACATATAAGGCTTCGAGCGACTCAATTGTCAGTGTCTCTTCACCGCCCGTCTCGGGTAATTGAATAATTGCTTTATCTGATGCAACATCAAGTTCTCGCAATATACAGGCTTTTTTGTCTTTTAATAATAAAATACAGGGGAGCAATATAGGTGATACTTCGTTTAAGCCTTTTCGAGACAGCTTAGCCGCTAGCCCCGCTCTTGAAGCTGCCTGAGGCAATAAGTCAGGTGATAATACTGTACCTGACAAGGGTAAACCTGCCGCAAGCGAATCGCTCGAGCACGGATTGCCAAAATGCTCAGTGAGTAACACTAAACAATCCAGCAAAGGATCCACTAACACTCTTTGTGAGGCTGAAATGGTCCATTGATCAATTTTTTCAGAAGCTGCAGCAGACACCTAATTACTTATCCTTTGGATTTTTATATGGTTATGGCAAGTATCGGTCATGATGGCCTATATTTCTATAGGCCATCCAATTAGTTATTAAAACTAAATTGTTCACAATTTTATTTCTAGAATAGTTCTGTAGTTTTCAATGGTTCATGCTTGAGCTCAGGGTCTACAACAATTGGCTGAGTATCAACAATTAACGGGCCATTACCATTGGTACCGAGTAAGCCATTAATAATACCAACATCGCTGGTCACACCATACTCTCTAGATAAATCCACTCCATCAAGAATAATCAACTGGGTTACCGAGTTTGGTCCGTTACCATCTGTATCAATGGTTATCGAAGTTGAGCCGCCATCAAAGCTAAAGCTTAAATAGTCATTTAGGTCGTTACTATTTACACCTTGGAGCAAGTCACTCAGATCCAATTTGTCCTCATTCACGTTAAAGTCTGTAATATGGTCTATACCCGTTTCTGCATAGCGCCAGACGAAGGTATCAGCACCGCTATCACCACGTAGAACGTCATTACCAAGGCCACCAATCAGAGTGTCGTTGCCGTCACCGCCGCGTAAGCCATCAATACCTTCGCCGCCAATCAGTAAGTCATCACCGCTACCACCGTAGACAAGTTGACTACCTTGATCACCATAGACTGTATCATCACCGCTACCAAGGTTAACAGTGTCAGTTTTTGGTTGCAGTGGCTGCAGCACATCAGCCATCAATGTACCTGCATCGGTGGTGATATCATCCTGAGCCATAAATTTGCTACTAAGGATCTCTGCCTGAGTGACTACAGGGTTATTTAGGTTTGGCAAAGAACTGCCTGTGTTCACAATATTGTTAGCAGTAGAAACACCAAGGTCGATGTAATCATTACTATTGCCAGCATTAATCAGCAGCTCAGTATCTTTAGCAATGTACTGAGTCTTGGATGATGAAGCGACAGTACCGTATCCTCCTAAATTAACGGCAAATTGAGCTGTATTATTGATCCAATCGGTCATGATGAATGAATCAACACTCTGACCACCGACAACATTGTGGGGGTGCAGAATGGTGACTTGGAAGTCCGCAGTGCTCTGCGCTGTGTCCTGATTACTGGTTTCAGTCGCCGTAGCCACCACAGTGATGGTGAAGTTGCCATGGCTAGTGACTTTAATCTGTAGGCTGGATTTATCCCAGTTGC
This sequence comes from Shewanella sp. S23-S33, assembly GCF_043359565.1. NCBI lineage: Bacteria > Pseudomonadati > Pseudomonadota > Gammaproteobacteria > Alteromonadales > Shewanellaceae > Shewanella > Shewanella sp. S23-S33. Next base: position 152,443 of record NZ_JBHFFD010000044.1, read on the forward strand.
TGATATCCACAGTACCATCAACACCTACGGTAGCTTCGTTGCCCGCAGCATCTTTCAGCACAGCGCCTTCAGGTAAGCCTTGCAGCTTAAGATTCAGTGTTTCTGAAGTATCTGTATCTTTGAGCGACGACGAAATATTGCTGAGTTTAATAAACTCACCGCGATAGCCCATATTGTCTACCACTTTAAACGCTAAGTTATCCAACAAGGCACCGTATGAGTCCCCATTATCTCCTTCAAACTGCAAACGATATTTACCTGAGTGATTAATTGGTAAGGTGATCTTTTGATCTCTTAACCAATTAGCATTCGTTGGATCGAAATCGTATAGCGTTATGGCTTGAGCATTTAATGGGTTGCCTTGAGAATCTAGCGGAATAAGCTTAATCGTCAGTCCAGAGGTATTTACGCTACCTGAGCGGGCTGCAATATCAAATCCGAGTTCGTAGAATCGACCAGCATCCGCTTGAATATCGGTATATAAGGTTTTATCGCCACCATTGAACTCAATTTCCATGACTTTATTGCTATTGGAGCCACCAGAGACGTAGACACTTTCATAACCAATCTCAACTTGGCCACCTTTATTGCTGGTATGCCAAGTTCCGATGGTATTTAGGCCCTTAATGTCATTTGCCTTAACACCATCCCAACTGCCAGAGAACTTGGCATCTTCAAAGTTGATAGCAGCAACAGAGGTGTACCCATTAATTGTCAGGTTAGGTATATCTGCCACTGCTTTAACAGTGATATTCAATGTACTTGTGGCACCTGTATTAGTGGTGTAGGTGATTTCAGGCAATGAACCGCTCCAGTGATCTTTTGGATCAAAGCTGTATTCACCATTTGCCTTCAATTGCAGCTTGCCTTCAGGTAATTGATACCAAGCATTACCTGCATTATAGGTTGTGCCATTCACCTGGAAGCTGGTAATGGATAATGTGCTATCCACATCCGTATCATTTTCCAACACGTTACCATTAGCTAAGGCATCCTCAGAAATGGTTTTGCTATCTGCCTCAGTTATCGTTGGATCATCAACAGGCGTTACCTTGATGGTCAGCGTGTTTGTTGCTCCCGTATTCGTGGTGTAGGTAACCACTGGGACTTGACCATTCCAATCAGCGGCAGGTTTGAAGGTGTAGCTACCATCTGCATTGAGAGTCAGTTCACCCTCTGCCAAGGTGATTTTACTACCAGCGGCATGCTGAGCGGCATTGTTAGCAACAGTGAAATGGGTTACTGACGTATTTTTATTGCCATCATTATCCAGTACATTACCGATTACAGTAGTATCTTCAGGACCACTATCTTGATCTTGAGCCGCTTTAAGCGTATTTGCATTAACGGTATTTACATTTAGAGTCAGTAATGCACTGGATTTATCACCATCAGCATCTTGCATGGTGTACGTAAAGGTTTCCGTTGCATTAGCCGGAATCGCAGAGGCGTTGGCTGTTACTGTATAAGTGTAACTACCATTGGCGAAGATGATTAACGTGCCATATTGCCCTGAAATAATGGTTCCTAGGTTGCCAGAGGTACCTGAACCTGTTTGGTTGCCCGCTGCGGCACCAATTACTGTGATATCATCATCAGCACTGATTACGTCATTAGCTAACACATTGCCAGTAGTTGAGGGTAATTCATAACCATTACCAGCTACTACACGCACAACTAGTTCATAGCTACTTGCATCATTTTCAGACGTTCTAATTTCAGTCACAACTTGATTAGTAATTGGATCCCTAAAACCAATTACCTGCAGAGTATAAATTGCCCCCTGATATTCAAAGGTTACATTCGTATTGCTGACTTTAATAATATCCTTTGATGCTTCAGGATCGTTGGTGTTAGGCGTTTCATTGTGTTCAAAGTTGACTTTAAGGGTCACTGGTGTGACTACCCCATAGGCATCAGTAACCGAGAAAGTGACATCCATGCTTGCTTTGGTAATTGCTCCTCCTGAAGAGACTGGGAAATTATAGTGGGTAAAAGTACCTAAAATGATATCTTGGTTTAATGAGAACTGACCATTTAATGCACTGTCATTATCAATAAAACCATAGCCAGATTGATAGGTATTAGTTGGATTTCCCCATCTGATCTGATCTAAACCACTGTCATTATCCGTGCCACCACCATTAGGACTATTTGTACCATCGAACCTGGTTACGCTTGTGCCATTTGTCCATGATGTCCAATTTGCCACAACGCCAGATACGATAAAACTATCCACGATAACATCGACACTGCCTGTGTCGTTTTTGGCATTAGGGACATCATCAACAATCTTCACATCAAGGCTGCCATTTGCTTGGCTACCATCCTGATCCACAACGGTTACAGCAAAGCTATCTAAATAACTAGTGTTAGTTGCAGGGGGAGAGTCATTGTCGACATTATTATTTAAGGTGTAGCTGTAGCTGATGGAGCCACCGCTTGCATCGCCTGTGAAACCAGTCAGTGTTAAGACACCATAAGGAGTTGTAATGTTTACCGCAGTATTGGGGCTTAGTGCCAGTAATGCCGCCAAATTAAAGCTTTGTCCTTTGATGGTGATAGAGGCTAATCCATCAACAGAGGTAAAACTAAAGTTACCAGTCTGAGTCAGCGCATTGCTATTAGGCGCTGAACCCGTTGAAAGGTTAGCTTCGTTAACGGTTAGCTCACCATCTTGGACATTGAGGCCTG
>NZ_JBHFFD010000045.1:0-7493 GCF_043359565.1 Shewanella sp. S23-S33
GCGATTACAGAGGCAGATATTCGTCATTTTCTCACCGAGAAATTCGCCTACTTTAAAGTGCCGCGTTATATCAAGTTTGTGGATCAGTATCCAATGACAGTGACGGGAAAAATTCAGAAATTCAAAATGCGCGAGCTGATGTATCAAGAGTTATATGAAGATATTAATGCTTAAGTGATGTGATTTTGCGAGTGTGCTTTTTTGACTTTCAAGCCGCGCAATGCGGCTTGAATTTTATTCTGTCTAGTTATTTCGGTTAGCAGATAAACGAACAAGCTAATTGGCTAATGAAAAAGTCGGCGAGTCATACCATCAAGCCAAGCTGTACTTTGAGTTAGCTTTTGCTGCTAATGTCGTTATTCTAATTGTAACAAAACTTCACTTCCCCACTGTGGCTTGATGGCTATACTAAAACTAGTCATAAAATCTAACCAGTCATAAAATCTCGGCAGATAAAAACGAAAGCGTTGAGTTGTCGATGATGTAGTCGTAAATCCATGCAGGCAAAGGAGTACTAAATGGTTCGATGGCGTTCAATGCTCCTTGTGTATTGTCTTTCCTTTATGGGATTGAGCGTAGCTAAAGCGGATACCTTAATGCTTACTTCTTTACTTTGGCCGCCTTATTCAGGAGAGCAATTAACGGAGCAGGGTGCCAGTATTGCCGTGGTACGGGCGGCGCTGAACGTCATGGGACATCAGTTAAAAGTGGATTTTTATCCGTGGAGCCGCGCTGTCAAACTTACGACTATGCCGAACTCTGACTACATAGGTTATTTTCCTGAATACTATGTAGAGACTGAAAAGTTTATCTTTTCAAAACCGATTGGCGAAAGTCCATTGGGGCTGGTGGAGCAAAAGTCCCATCCAGTAAGTTGGAATTATATTGAAGATCTTAATCGCTATACCTTAGGTGTGGTGAAAGATTATGTGAATACTCAGGCCTTAGATCGCATGATCGTTTCTGGTGTTCAGCGGACTGAAGCTGTGACTTCGGATGAGCATAATGTCAAAAAAGTTGCCGCAGGTCGGATTGATGCCGCGGTGATTGATGTTAACGTTCTGCACTATTTACTCAAGCAAAAGCCCTTACAGCCGCTGGCGACAAAGTTGCAAATCAATCGGCAAATTCTGGCGAATAAGCAGCTCTATATCGCGTTTCGTAATACAGAAGAGGGACGGCGTTGGCGAGATATTGTTGACCAAGGTTTAGCGCAGGTTGACGTAGAAACCATCATTGGAGAGCTACTTTATCGTGAAGACTAATGTAGGATTTTAGGATAGTTTATTCTTTGTTTTACTCGCTATTTTTCCGCCTATTTCCCCGTAAAGTCACTTCTGATATGCAGTTTGTCATCATTTTGTCTTTGTTCACTATTAGTATCACTTTAACGGCATGAGTTGTTCTCTCATTTTATTGATTAAGGTGACATGAAGAAACTTCCTTTTGAGCTTCCATTTGAGTTAGATACGCTGCAGCAACTCATTGATACTCATCATCTTAAGTTGGATTATCAGATCCTTGCCGACATTCCATTCCGCCAAGAGCATTTCCCCCTTTACAGTGTTGAGTTAGGTGGTACAGATACGCCTTGTCCGACAGTGCTCTTTGTGGGTGGCGTGCATGGGGTTGAACGTATTGGATCTCAAGTTATTTTGGCATTGTTAAACAGTTTATTGCAGCGGCTTGTTTGGGATAAACATCTACAACAGATGTTAACGGGTCTGCGGTTAGCTTTTGTACCTGTAGTGAATCCTGTTGGGTTATTCATGGGAACGCGGGGCAATGGTAATCAAGTGGATTTGATGCGTAACGCTCCGATAGAATCCCGTGAAAAAGTGTCCTTTATGGTGGGAGGACAGCGTATATCGTCACGGCTGCCCTGGTATCGCGGTATTGGGGGAATGGAGCTGGAAACTGCGGGCTTAGTTGCCTATGTACAACAACTGTTGAGTCGCAGCACAAGTTTGATTTCGCTCGATGCCCACTCGGGATTTGGCTTGAGTGATCATATCTGGTTCCCCTACGCCCATACCCGTACCGCCTTCGAAAATGCCAATTATATTTTTCATCTAAAACAATTATTTGAACAGAGTTATCCCCATCACGGCCATTATCGGTTGGCGCCGCAGAGCCAGTTTTATCGCACTCATGGTGATATTTGGGATTATCTCTATCGCCAGCACCAAGTGGCAGATCCTTCTGCTCAGGTGCCATTTTTACCTTTGACATTAGAGATGGGATCTTGGGCATGGATAAAGAAGAATCCTAGACAAATATTTAATTTTGCTGGCTTTTTTAATCCACAAAAAACACATCGTCACCACAGGATTTTACGCAGGCATACAGTACTCATGCAATTTATGATGGAAGCGGCCTATGCCCAATCGTTAGAGCAGTTAACACCTGAACGTTTGACTGAGCTGACAGAGTGCGCACGGCATTATTGGTATCGGGAGTCTCAGTCATGACCACTTGGGTGTTATTAAGGGGATTAATGCGTGATCAGCGCCATTGGAATGGTTTCGATCAGCGTCTGCGACAAAAGGGATTGCGAGTGCTGACACCGGATCTTCCGGGCAATGGGACGCTATCCCACGAATTAAGTCCGCTTAAGATTGCCGATTATGCCTATGCCGTGTGGCAGCAATTGGATGAGCAGGTACAGGAAGGGGAGACTATTTATCTCCTCGGCTTGTCTATGGGCGGTATGTTGGCGTTGGAAATGGCATGCCAGCGACCTTGGCAGATAAGGCATGCCTTTGTATTAAACAGCAGTGCGGCGAATTTATCGTATTGGTATCAAAGATTTAATCCGCTAAATGCATTGAAGGCTTTTTTCATGCGTGCTCGGGGTAACGCTTTACATCCAATCGAGTCGACTATAGTGCGTTTAACCAGTTTTCGTCATCGGCGAGACCGAGATTTAATTGTCAAGTGGAGTGAGTTTCGCCGCGATACCACACCAAGTCGACGCAATGTATGGCGACAACTTTGGGCGGCTTTTCAATACCAATGTCCATTGACAGTGGAAGTACCGATAACTGTGCTCTGCGGTGACCGTGATGCGCTGGTGAGTATGGCATCGAGTAAGGCGTTAGCACGGCATTTTTACACCGATTTGATTGTACTCGCGTATTGTGGTCACGATGCCGCTATAGATGCACCCGCAAAACTGGCGCATTATCTGTTGGACATTGTGGGGGCGACTAAGCCGCAAGTGCAGTTTTCTGTGGATAGTGAGCCTGCCAATACTCAATATGATTGTAACGATTTATTGGAGGAAGAAATAGCCTTAAACGAAGCGATATTTGCTGTATGGGATGACAAAGCGCTATCCACTCTTGAAACCAAATAATCGAGAGTGAATAGCGCAGTTAACACATTGTCTTATTAAGCTTTAGCCACTACGGTTTGGCCTATCGGTGTGAGGCTGAGTAAAGCCAATTTAAGATGCTGTATCCCAAAGGGAATACCGATAATCGTCACAAAACAGGCTAAGGCGTGGACCAAATGCCCTATGGCTAACCAGATCCCAAACAGTAAGAACCAAATGATATTTCCTACCATGCCTAATGCACCTGTGCCTAAGTCTTCACGTCCAGTTAAGTGGCGACGGTTCATTTGTTCTTGGCCGAAGGGCCAAAAGGTCATTTCGCCGATAACAAAACAGGCGCGGCCGAAGGGAATACCAATGATACTGATAAAACACAGGATACCTGCGAGCCACCAAGCGAGTCCCATCACAAATCCGCCGAGTACAAACCAAGCTATGTTGAATATTAAGCGTAATACAGCCATTGAAAACTCCTTATGTTTACCCTGTTAGCCTTTATCGTTAGCTTCGATAAATTGAATATATGTCAATGTCTAAGCGATAACTATGCCAACTATTTAAATTTTTCATAATCAATGGGTTAATTATATGCATTCGAGATTCATGTGTCATTTTCACTAGTTTTTCGCCAAATTGATAATTTCTTAAGGGCGTAACAGGAAGGTCGGAGTTACACTAGCCTTCCCTTAACTGGTTTAAAAAACAGAGAATTTAATCGTTTGAGTAGCTTGATGTTTGCAAATTCCGCTGTCGATACATTTGCCTTTGCTGGCAGAGACATATTCCTAAAACGTGATGATTTACTGCATCCGGCGTTTAGTGGCAATAAAGCTCGCAAATTCGGCTATTTTTTAGATCATGAGTTTGCAGGCATCAGCAAGGTGATAGGTCACGGCTCGCCATTGGCTAACTCACTGTATTCATTGTCAACATTAGCGAAGATGAAAGGCTGGCAATGTGATTTTTATGTAGATCATATTGCCAGTCAAGTGGTTAAACATCCTACGGGCAATTACGCTGCCGCTTTAGCGAATGGCGCTAATATTATCGATTTAAGTGTGTTAATAGCACAAAAGCAGGCGTGCACTCAGTCGCAATCTGAACCTCACGTTTTATCAAATCTTAAGGCTAGTCCTGAGCCTACTGCGCAAGTGGGCGATGTGCGACTGAGTTGCCCTGATTATATAGAGGCTCAAGTACTCGTGAATGAGCCGACGGCGCTTTTTATTCCAGAGGGGGGGCGCTGTGCTTACGCCGAATACGGGATAAATAGATTGGCGCAAGAGATAGTACAGTTTGCGAAGGCGAATGGATTGGTTGATTTAACGGTGTTTTTACCTTCGGGGACGGGAACGACTGCGTTATTTTTAAATCAGTATTTTATCCGTCAGCAAACGGATATTCGTGTCGTGACTTGTGCCGTTGTCGGTGGCGATGATTATTTGCGCTTGCAATTTTCCTTACTTAATTCCAATACCAGTGAGCATCCACATATTGTTAATGTCGGCAAGAAATATCATTTTGGTAAACTTTATCCCGAATTTTATGCCATGTGGCAGCGGGTCTGCGCCTCAGGCGTGCAGTTTGAATTACTCTACGATCCCTTAGGTTTTATTGTGCTTGAGGAATATTTACAAGGCGGTGGCTCTCGTCCTGTTATGTATATCCACCAAGGTGGCTTACTCGGGAACGAGACCATGTTGCCACGTTATCAGCGTAAATTTGGGCAAAGTGGCTCATCCTGTGCCTCAGATGATTGACTTAGTGACGCTAAGACATAATATGTTTGAAGCTGTGTAATGCTAAGTTAAGCTGATGATTTGGAACGATGGGGAATATCAATGACTGAAGCGGAATATCTCGCCAATTACGATCCTAAGGTTTTTAAGGCTCAGCTACTGACAGTGGATGCCGTATTGTTTACCTATCACGATCAGCAACTTAAAGTACTCTTAGTACAACGCTCAAATCATCCATTTTTAGGTTTATGGGGATTACCTGGTGGGTTTATCGATGAAAATTGCGATCAATCCCTTGAGCAAAGCGTGTTACGTAAACTACATGAGAAAACCGCGGTAGTGCCACCTTATATTGAGCAGCTATGCACTGTGGGTAATCGTAGTCGTGATATAAGAGGCTGGTCCGTGACTGTGTGCTATACCGCCTTGATGAGTTATCAAGCCTGCCAAATCCAGATTGATTCAGTGAGTGATGTTAAGTGGTGGCCATTAGCAGATGTGTTGCAGATGCCCTTGGCGTTTGATCATCTGCAGTTAATCGAACAAGCGCGGGAACGTTTAACACAAAAAGCCTTATATTCTTTAGTGCCAGGATTTGCACTGTCTGAACCTTTTACCTTGCCAGAATTGCAGCATGTACATGAGGTTCTACTGGGTAAGCCTATCCAAGGTAAATCTTTTCGTCGGCGGGTTGAACAGGCTGATTTATTGATCGATACCGGATTAAAGCGCACCGAACGGGGTCGTCCCGCTAATTTATACCTCTTGAAACCCAATACCGCATCGTATCGCTTCTTAAGAAATTTAGAATGTTGATCACAGTGAATGTGGATTTAAGTAAGATATTCGCCTTGCTCAATATGAGTAACGGCGACTGCTTATGCCTTATTCATGGTGACTTTGAATCAGTAAAGGCTGTTTAATTACTGATTTTGCCTTAATGTCTCCGGTTCTTGTATTACGCGATACCCATATTGTAGCTTCTTAGTTATCGCGCCCACCAATAGTGTCTAAAGGACACTATATGCCATTTAAGCATAACATTTCAGGTTGCTCCGTCTGAAATAGTCTAAAAATCAACTTTACACAATAATGTCTTTAAGACACTATTGTTCATGTAGACAACAAGGGCGCCGTCAATTTCGGCAATCTTGCCACAGACAGGAGGTTACTATGTCTCAACGTATTCAAACGTCTCAAGATGCTTCTCACGCTCAATGTTCGCAAGCCGATTTTTATCGGTTACCCGCAGCTAGCGATGAGGCTCACTACCGTTTATTTCAATTTGGTGCGGGGGAAAACCATGTTCAGCTGCTTGTTCCTCCAGCGAAACGCGTCACAGTTTTCTTCGGTTATCGTGGCGATCATTCCATCATGCAGCTCTTGTTGTTAACTGATGCATTGCGTCGCAGTGGTGCAGAGCAAATCGATCTGTTACTGCCTTATATGCCGGGTGCTCGCCAAGATAGGGTGTGTAATGCTGGTGAGGCCTTATCGGTAAAAGTCTATGCCAGCCTGATTAATCAGCAGCAATATGCTTCAGTCAGCATTTTTGACCCTCACAGCGATGTCACCGCCGCATTGTTAGACCGAGTGCAGGTAATAGATAACCACAGTTTTGTTGCCGCGATCGCAGCCCAATTAACGGGGGAGCTAGTGTTAGTCTCGCCCGATGCGGGGGCGAATAAAAAAGTATTCGGCTTAGCTAAAGCGTTACAGGGAATGCCGGTGATCAGGGCCGATAAACATCGTGATGTGGTCAATGGCCATATTATCGCTACTGAAGTGTTCTGTGATGACTTGTCGGGTAAAACCTGCTTAATCGTTGACGATATTTGCGCAGGTGGCAGAACCTTTATTGAACTTGCCATCAAATTAAAGCAAAAGGGGGCCCAAAGCGTCATTTTGATCGTGTCACATTATGAAGATAAGGCCAGTGAGTTGGCACTGCGAGAGGCGGGCATAGACAGATTATTTTGTACCGATAGTTTAGGTGTCCCCACACATATTTCGAGCGAGTTCTGTCATTGTCATGCTGTTTTGAGTTATATGAATCATTAAGGAAAATATTATGTACTTGAATCCCGTTACTGCCATTGATGGCTACAAAGTCGATCACCGTCGTCAATATCCCGATAATACACAAGTGATTTTTAGTAACCTGACCGCCCGTAAATCCCGTCGTGGTTATACAGACCAAATGGTGTTTTTTGGCTTGCAGTATTTTATCAAGCATTTCTTGATCGACAGTTGGAACCGTGATTTCTTTCAACAACCTAAAGATCAGGTCATTCGTCAATTCTCCCGCCGTATCAATAACTATCTCGGGCCGAATAATGTTGGCACTCAGCATATTGAGGAGTTGCATGATTTAGGTTATTTACCAATTAAAATTATGGCATTACCTGAAGGCTCAG
>NZ_JBHFFD010000046.1:0-13763 GCF_043359565.1 Shewanella sp. S23-S33
GCGGCACTAAAGCCTTGGGCATCACCTCAAGAAAGGGGGTATAGCTGAGTAAATTGGAAAAAGCGGATTTGTAGAAATGAGCCAGATAGCCGATGTAGAAGTTCTTGAAATCACGGTGGTGGGACATCTGAAAAAGTATGATGATGGTCATCACTTCGCTCATCGCCATACGGCCAGCGCGATGACGCTTGCGTGTACCATCGGTTAACAGCGTTTTTTCCCATTCAGGAATGAAAACAGCGCAAAAATCATCGACATCGCAAAACACTTCCACTAATTTATGCATAGGCCCTCCGATGTGATGGGGATTCTCTTGGTCGAAAGCTCCGATCACTTGGAGGGCTATTAGTTCAACATTTCTTATCCCGTATATGGACTCCACCTGTTTAGCAATTGCTTTGACAAAAAGATTAGATGCGCACGTATATACGGTTTTTTATTGAAGAAGCTATCTTCTAACCAATGCTCTATTCGCCCCCTCTGTCCTTATCGAGATTGTAGCGTTATTAATGCTGTCGGGATAAACAGGTTTTCAGAAGGTTGGTCTTACCTATTTGTTAATGCATTTTGCTGAACTTTTTATAAAACTTTCTCTAAAACAATATTCTATATGGTCTGACTGTTATATTCGGTTCTGTAATTGAGCAATGCCCATGCGGTGCGAACGGTTTTATTGATTAACGCGACACAAGCACGTTTTATACCCACTCGCCTGACTAAATTGATAAGCCATTGCTGTTTATAGGTTTTCGCCTCTACTGGCAGCCTTGATATAACAGAGAGTGCGCCTTGATAGAGGATTGAACGCAGGTATTTATCGCCACCATGCTTATCTATTCCAATCATAACAACCTTACCTCCACTGCTATGTTGTTTAGGGGTAACACCAACGAAGACAGCCGCATGCCGGCCATTCTTAAAACCTTGACCGTCACCTAAGCAAGCCAGTAAACCGGCTGCACCAATATGACTAACGCCTTCGAGTTTCATCAAGCGTTTACAAGGTTCTGATTGAGTGACCCACTGCTTTAACTGTAACGTTACCGCTTTGTAGTGCTCCTCTGTTGTTTGATATTGTTGCCATAAAATCATGAGCAATGGTTTGATTTGCTCAGGTAAGTCTGCTGATTCTGGCGAAATAAAGTGAGTGATGGCTTGCCTTAATGACTTTTTACCTAACGTGATGACAGCTCCATATTCAAAACACAACGCTCGTATGTGGTTACCCAGTGATGTGATTGTTCGGTCGAACCATTTTCTGCTGATTTGAATTGCTTGAATGTTCTGTTGTGATAGGTCTTTAACCTGGCAGAAAGTCATTCCTAACAGTGTTGATGCGATGGCAATGCCGATAGCATCATTAGCGTCTGTTTTTTGATTGCTGATATAGGGTTTTACTTTTTTAGGTGCCATCCCTCTGACTTCATGTCCAAATGATTGTGCGACTCGAGCCCAGTAGTGAAAGCTAGCACAGCCTTCCATAGCAACGACACAAGGAGGAGAGTTGGCAAGAAGGTCTTTCGTTTTTTGTGGTGACATGGCTTTATTGAATAACAACTTACCATATGGATTCACTTTACAAACTTGAATGACTTTTTTGCAAGGTCGAGAGATATTATTGTAGGCTTACTCATGTATGGACTCCTTTTGTTTTGGTCGACACCAACTTACGGCTGTAGGTTGGTGGAGTCCATACATCGAGTTCAGGTTAACTTAGATAGATTAGCGACTATTTATGCCTTTTTAGCGGTACGGATCTTCCAATTGAAATTTGCCAATGAGCAAATCGAAGACATTAGCTGTGAGAAAATCTTGTCATCAAGAGCGTGGAAGTTACTTTGACTGAAAAGAATAAAGACGCCGCCTCCAGAGAAAGTACCCATTGCAAAATTGGCATATGAGCACCTGGCAAAGCTTGGCGGTTGGAAAGACAGTAAAGAAATGGAAGAGCGTAAGTTAAGACGCTCTGGGAAGGATGGCTCAAATTGCAAGCCATCCTTGAGGGTTACGAACTCGCTCTGTCTCTTGAATAGGACTTGTGATCCAGAGACAGCCTTTACAAGTGGTTTTTAACTAAAAGGTTAACGAGGTGAGCATTATTCTCAATATAAGACTATCTCATTTTCTATGGTAAGTCGTTGCCATCAAGTCAGTGACTTTCTGATCAGCAGCGGAGATGGCATTCTTTAAACATTCGAGCATTTCATCATGGCTCATGATTTCTGACTGCGGATTCAATATACCTTTATTAATTAGCATATTACCTATATAAGCCCCTTGTATAACTTCAGGTAAACTGTGATGCACTGGCTGCTTGACGCTATCGCCGACCAAGTGTTCTAAGCACACATCAACAACTTGTTCAAAATTAAATGCTTTATTTGTGCCACGACTATGCTTCGCAGCCTGAATGGTATAGTGTAGGGCATTCCCTGATATACCTGCCGTAAAACCTTCCATGTCCTGTCGGCTAAAGTTATCCATATTTAGGTTCACAGCTAAATCGAGTATATCTCGCCCGAGGGAATCAAGATTATTTTGATACATTTTGTCATTGGGTATGAAATCAAAATGTAATCCACCGGAAGCAAGCACTTCCTCATTAAAGTAACCCTGAGTATCTCTCCCTGGATCAACTGGTGCGCGCATAATCCCCTGCAATCCACCACCAAAAAGCTGACCTAACGTCACAGGCTCACCTTTTTCACTCATAAATGCTTTTAATGCATAAGTCTCATGTAGGTTCGCACTTGGTCGTTCTAAAAGACTGCAAGGAAAACCTAACTGCTCCACTAATATCATATTATTTCTCGCTTCAGTGTCAGTCTTAACAACCGCAGCATCCCCCGGAAATTCCAGTACTAGATTCGCAGGCTTGAGCAGTTTATTGGTATAAAGGCTATTACCCTTAGCATCAGTTAAAGCATCTTGAGAAAGTTTTTCAAGTAATTGGTTTTCCTCTGCTGTACTCAGTTTTTCATTCTTAGAGAGTTTAGCCTTAATAGCATTCAAATTTTCACTTAACTCATCAGGACGACTATTCATAAAGCCATCAAAACAAATCGATAATCGAGAAAATATTTCTGCTTGATGAACAGGGCTAAACTGATCCGCAGTCAACTTAATCGGTTCATTTTGATCGCACTGCAGGAAGTTTTTTACAAAAACCTTCTTTCCCGTTAGATCTACATCTTTAACCGCTGTATTCAGAACACGATTTAAGCTTGAAGCTACCGCATCGAGTGCACGCTCAGAGGGTGAACGGTTACTCGTTATCGAATTGTTACGAATTAAAGATGAAAACACTTCTCTGCCACTTTTAAGTTTTGGCGCATCCTTAATGTGAGGCTTAGGACTCAACAGTTTGGAATCAGGACTGATGATGGGGTTTTGCACTGTATGAGAAACACGGTGGATATTTAACTGCTGTTCCTCTTCTGTTTTGATCTTAACATCTAGTGGTTCGTTTATTACTATTGGCTTTACAACACTATTTACCGGCATAACTATTCCCTGCATTTTAAATTAGATTAAAAAATAACTAGTATGCACCTATCATCATCAATATCACGAGATTACTCCTGAAATATCCAGTAAAAAACAGCCTGTATATCCAATCATTGATGGCTAAATAGTCAATCTTTCTATTTTTGAAACATTTAAATTTGCTGCCGCTCTTGGCTTGATTTAGCAACAAACAGAGATCGAGCGTTTCTTTGTATACATCAATTCCAACATTTAATCTCATATCAATGACTCCACTTGTACATACAGCACTGTAGGATCCCTCATAATTCATAGCCCCAACAACCATGAGTTAATGAGAGTTCAGCTAGTTTCTTCGTAGCACAAAGCAAATCATCTGCTGATATGGGGTAGTCATACCATCGCCACAGCAGTTCTCTGCCCATCCTGATTGTTGATAGCACATTCCTTTTCTTTCCCGTGTTGGCTTGGAAGTGCCGCTGTAATTGCTGTGTTTCCCCGTATAATCCAACCCACCACAATGCCAGTTTGTTGCACACTGAATTTGGTCACCTAAGTAAGAAATGTTATGATCTCACTCATAACCCATTTAGGTGACAACATGAATACAAGTAAACGTGCACGATATAGCGCTGTAATTAAGCTCGAAACCACTCAGTTAGTCGTTGAGCAAGGCTATACTGCAAAAGCGATGAACGTGGGTATATTGAAGGCCTCTGAGCGCTGAACACACCCCATCCAAAATTGGAATATGACGCTATCACAGCTCTAAATCCATTTTGAGGGCGCTTAGAAAACCATATCGATCTGTGAAATTAGCCTGACATAGAATTATGAACAGCCTCTAGAAACCATTAACGACCAGTTAAAAAATATCTCTCAAATAAAGCACTCTAGACACCGCAGCGTACATGGTTTTATGCTGAATATGATTGCAGGGCTCATCGCCTATCAATTAAAAGACAATAAGCCACAACTGAACATCACTAGCGCGAGTTTAATGCTATTGCAGCTATGACTCGTTAAACCGATCTCAGGTTGAATTAATAAAGCCTTGTAACGCTCGTAGTTGCATGACGAAAATACGTTTAACCATGAGCGCAGTGGTGATGGACAGATCACTAAACAATCGTGGACGACCTTTCTTGCCTTGTTCTTCTTTAGCTTGCTAGTTACTATAGCTTATTCATCAATCCAAAAGGTAAGTGAATCTCGGTTGATTAGGGCTTGGTTGTATTGTTTCCAGTTGGTCGTTTGGTAGTAAGGTTTAGACACAGTAACTTGGTTGGTCTGTTAATGATGCAGATCTGATCATCTGCATCAAACTTAGTTCAACTAATTTTGGCAACATAGCCACATTACCATTTATCGCATCCCTGCGACAAAATATGTTATTGAAAGATAAATTCTTACTAGTATCAACATACTCTACTTTATAGGCGTGGACTCATCACTCGACCCCAAATTGAGTGAATGATCACAATCTACAATTTCCGATGATTTAAACATTTATAAAACTTAACAGTTAACCGAGTTTACTGAGCACCATAACTGCGGCGGTTGCCAACGTAGCGGCAAGCAGGGCTGAAGCAAAACATATTAAGATAAAAAACATACTTTTTACGGGAAATTCCGCACGCATTTGTGCCGTTAGATCCATGGAAGATGAGGAGATAGCTAAATGATTAAAATAAGTTTTATCACTCTTCACGATATTTTTTACTTCGAGTATAGGGGCCTCTTCGGTCATAAATATATCCGTAATGCTTTCGTCCAAAATCAGCATGTAACCCTCTTTGGAAATAGTTTTTATTTCACAGGCCAAGCAATCAAATTGAGCGAGAGATTTTCGCAAATTAGAAATAGCCTTGGTTAACGAGGTTTCACTGACAAACACATGCCCCCACACTTTATCTTGAATATCTTCTTTACTGAGCACTCGATTAACATTATCACACAGCAGCTTAAGTATGACGGCTTCACGCCCACCAATACTCACCACATACTCATCTATACTAATTTCCCTTTTAAGGACATCGTAAATAATTTGGTTTCCTAATGCATAGCGTCTTGTCATATGTTATCTCCTAAATTCATAATTTCATGATATAGCTTCATGATTAAAAGCGGCTCAATTCTATTGAGTGCGATCACATTGTGATGTTTTTTTCAGGAAAAAGTAATACATAATCGCAAAAAAATCATAGATCAACCTTGCCAAGACAAAACAAAAAAACAACAAGGCAACAACAACCAACCAAATAAAATAAAAACAAAACAAAAGATTCAAAATGCATCAAATACACAAATCAGACATCAGCTCACAACAATGCTAAAAACATTAGATATACTTAATACATTATATAGTTCATCATTGAGGTCAAGCTAAGTCAATTTAAGATACGTAAATAATTTTAAGATTGAATTAATACTCATCGACAATTATTCACATAAGCGTAACCAATCCATATCCAATCAGACAGTGACCTAGTATTAAAAGGCCACTGTCATCCCAACCTTATCTGCTTTAGTTAATTTAACTCTCTATAATAAACCCAATTTTAATTGCAACTCATTTATTAAAGCGGTCTGTTTTATGACTAAAGCCTCCTGCCCTGAGAAAGTAAAATCGGCAAATCCGTTCTGCATATGCGTTGCTAGAAATGTCGACACATCTGTTTTAAGATTATCGACACCATGGATACTTGCCATAAATTGCTTTTCCAATTTTGCAAGTGCATCTTTACCATTCTTAGCTGCAAAACCCTCCATAAAAGGCATTTCCATGAGTACGTTGAATGCCGCCTGACGGTAATTGTTACCCAATAAATGCAGCTTTTCATCACTCGTCACATATTGATTGGCCAAACGACGAGCACTCTCCAGAATCGCTTCTCCTTTCTTCATTTCTTTAGCACCTCGGGTATAATCCGAGCCAAACACCCCATTTTTCCCCGCATTAAGGCGGTTTATTGCCACTGCAACAACACCTTTTCGTTCAGCCTGAGATGGCTGATCTGATACAACATCGGCTTGTTTCCATAAGTCGGGAAAGCGTTTTACTTCAGCCCAATAACTAGCAATAGAGTCAGCTTGCCCCTTCATCGCCGTCTCTAAGGTAGGGATATCCTTATAGCTGCCATATTGTTCGAGTAAAATCTTCTCCCAATCAACCTCCATCGCACTCACAATATGATCACTCATTTGTGCACAGAGTTCTGCTCGAAGCCCCCCGTTCATCCCGGGTGCCGTTTTCAATAATTCATCGGAGTAAAGTGCATCCACCAGCTGTTGTTTAACTGCAGGGACCAGAGACTCCGGAGTTTTACTCTCAACCGTTGCTTTTTTAAGATTGCTTTTATTGAAACCTGTAATAGCATCTAGTAAAGCATTCTTTCCTGCATCTGACTGTGCGGCCATACAAGCCATCACATTAACAGGCTGATTCTGAACCAATGGCGGCAAAGGAGGAGGTGGAGGAGGGGGGGGTAATGTATCACTTGTCACAGCTAATGTTGCCTGAGGGTGTATCTCTGCCTGCACAGTGAGTTGGGCTGCGCTGTGACTGGATAAACCCACCCGAGCGTCTTGGATTTTTTTCAATATCGGGCTGTTTGCTATATCTTGCAAAAATGGTCTATCGGAATTGTTCGTCACAGGTCGTACTTTCTGATCTACCGTTACCGGCCTAAGGTCAACTCCGTTACGAATCGCTTGGAATAATGCCAAATTGGGATCCACATTTTGCCCCGGTGCTTTGACTGCCATTGCTGCAACTTGAGCTGGTTTGGCTAACTGAGGCGGCTTATTTACTACCGACAGTTTTTTGTCATTCTTCGAGCGAGATTTAATACGGATAGATTTCAACAGAGATAAAAAGCGCTTTTTTATACTTGGCCTATGGCTCACCTGCTTAATCTCGAGTTTATCCGCTGCGGCGATACTGGCGTCTTCACTCTTGATATCAAACGAGGGTGGATTGATAGTGGTTTTGGAAATTGGCATCCGGTGCTCCTATGGTTATATGTTCACTAGTGTCATCACTGTGAATGAGTCATTGTTTACTCTAAACAACTATATAAAACTGTAACCGCCGCACACACTAGACTTTGTTTGAAATATTCTGATTAAAAGTGGTAGCTATCATAAATGTTACTTATCAAAAATGAGTAGAAATCATTATAAATACGAAGAAATAATGACCATAGACACTGAATATTCATTATTTATCATTAAGTATTAGAGGCATATTTACGTTAGGTTAGTGATATCAATTAATCTTTCTTAGTGAGCTCATCATGCGTATTCATTCCAATTTCCCTAACTATAAAGCCTATAGTCAATTCGCTGCCATACCCAAAACTCTCAATGTTCTAAACATTTACCAGCACCAAGAAAATGAGACAGCAGTGAAAGTTATAAGTTCACTAGCGGAGGTGAATACAGTGAGGAACGCTACTCAGCTAATGAGAATCAAATCGGCTATGCTTATACAACAGAAATATCGCTCTTATCAACAACAAAAAGCCGGTGCAGAGATCAACACAGTAGGCATTAAATCACTCACCAATGCTAATGCGGGGTATAGTTATTTTTATAATACTCAAGATGAATTAGTCGCAAGAACACCAGCTAAATTTCAACCAGCAGGAAAAGGGAATTTCAAACAGTTAGTACGTCAAGATAGTCAATTTGTTCAACTTCATATTTATAATGACACGCTTGATATAGATAAGCGTCATTATAATCAGTTAGTTATGAAAAAACTTAAACATCATCCTTCTATTTGCCCCTCCATTTATGTTAATGATTCAACCATCATTGCCCATAACGGTGGCATGGAAGTCGCGCAATTAATTGAACAAGGGAACAAGATACCCTTAATTCACTTTAAAATACTCTTAGAAGATTTATGCTCATTACATAGGGAGGAGATATTTTTACACGATATCAAACCGGAAAATCTAACCTATAACGGCACAAATGTGCGTCATATCGATGTAGAAAATCTGGTGGCCGCGGATTATAACGATGGCGAAGATGGCATAGTCTGCACGCCAGAGTACACCACAGCCCATTTAGTCAATGCGATTTTCAACGGGGATCCACTCGCCGACCAAAACCACGATAACTACGCCATTTTATTGAGTAT
This sequence comes from Shewanella sp. S23-S33, assembly GCF_043359565.1. NCBI lineage: Bacteria > Pseudomonadati > Pseudomonadota > Gammaproteobacteria > Alteromonadales > Shewanellaceae > Shewanella > Shewanella sp. S23-S33. The sequence continues at coordinate 8,639 of NZ_JBHFFD010000046.1, forward strand.
GATTGAAGCCACAAGCGGTGAATTTTTTCAGAATACCTCAGAGGGGAGTCCACAGCTTATTTTCGGGCTATTGGGTAAAGATCTAATAAGAGCCCAAGGCTGGATCCAAGAACACATCAAGCCTGAATATCAATCGAGAGCAGAATCATTACTTAAGCTACCAGGAGCCCATAGCGATTCAACGCCTTTGTTCAATATGATTAATTGGCAATCAGCTACGTCAAGTCGCTAATAGCAACAAGCAATTGGAGCTATGTTTCCATATACAGACCCATAACTAACCTTTTTATGGCATGAAACTAACTGCTGTGCTAAGTTCATAGATATTTTTAAGAGCTAATAGTAAAAATAGCACACCATAAAAAGTATGGATCTATTTTGTATTCCATATATTAAACTAGTAGCATGATTCAAGATGAACAAAGATTGTAGTGGCATAGTGAATTTGGCCACCTAATAAGAAATGTTATGACCCCCTCATAACCCATTTAGGTGACAACATGAATAAAAGTAAACGGGCACTATAGTGCTGCAATTAAGCTCGAAACCGCTCAATTAGTCGTTGATCAAGGTTACACACAAGAAGCGGCGGCAAAAGCCATGAACGTGGGTAAATCGACGGTCAGTAAGTGGGTAACACAGCTTCAAATCGAGCGCCATGGGCTTGCACCTGAAGCCTCCCCCATGACACCTGAGCAGATTGAAATTAAGGCACTTAAACGTGAAATTAAACGTATAAATCTCGAGAAGGAAATCTTAAAAATACCCAAGGGGCACACCGAGGCTACCGCTCTATTGATGTCGGACTCGCTGAACAATTCTCGATACTCGAGAAACTCAATCAGAGCAACAAATACCCTATTTCAGTGTTATGCCACGTATTCAACGTGAACCGGAGCAGTTACCGTTATTGGATGAGCCGCGAGCTTTGTGTAACACCTGAGCAGCGGCTTTTAGAATATGAAATCAAAGCGATATATGCTGAAAGCAAACAGCCTGCGGGTGCGAGAAGTATCGCCACAATCGCCTCTGAACGTGGCTTTGCGTTAAGTCGTTATCGGGCAACGCGGTTAATGAAAAAGCTCGGATTAGTGAGTTGCCAACAACCCAAACACCGTTTGGTGTGGCGATGTGACGTATATTTAGGCAGGTAATCGTTGGTGCTATTTAGCGGTTGTGTTGGATTTATTTTCAAGAAAGGCCATTGGTTGGGCGATGCCATTTTCACCGGATCCTGAGTTAACGGTGAAAGCGTTAGACATGGCCTTTGAATCTCGTGGGAAGCCTAAAAATCTGATATTTCATTCAGATCAAGGCTGCCATTATACCAGCCTGAAATACCGTCAGCGACTGTGGAAATATCAAATCACCCAGAGCATGAGCCGTCGCGGTAACTGCTGGGATAATGCGCCAATGGAACGGTTTTTCAAAAGGTTAAAAACAGAATGGCTCCCGACACAAGGCTACAAGAGTTTTAGCGAAGCTAAACAAGATGTGACCGATTACATCATTGGTTATTACTGTGAAGTCAGGCCACATCATTACAATGCAGGATTGAGCCCAAATGAATCAGAGCGAAGATTTTGGGAAGATTCTAAAGCTGTGGCCAAATTTAGTTGACCATATATGGACGCCTCAGCTTTTACAACACTTTTGAATGATTGGTTCACTACCATATATTCGGCGTCTAAATAGGCTTTTTACCCGCGCCATGATGTAAATCCGAAACCTATTACCTTATCACTACATCGGCATTTAATACCTTGGTCAAGTCAGGCTCTAATAGGTACGGTTAACCGTTTATTCATCAGTGCATGTAAACTTTTTAGGTGATACTTAACCTCTTACGCAAATGCTTTATTAACGTCGAAATTATCGTTACTCGTGAGGATCCGCCATCCTATACGCGCTATTTTATTGGCCAGTGCGACAACGGCTTTATATCTACCTTGCCTTAACGCAAGCGCATTAAACCATCGCCCCAGTCTATCATCACGTTTGCTCGCAAATCGGCCAACAGCTCTAGCACTATGAATGAGTAAAACACGTAATTCTGAGCTGCCATTTTTCGTGATCGATCCTAGTCGAACTTTCCCACCTGAACTCGATTGTGATGGCACTAAGCCACACCATACAGAGAATTGTCGACCGTTTTTAAATTGATGACCCGAGCCTAATTCACTCATAAAGCTTGCCGTGACTAATGGCCCAAAGCCAGGGATCGACAGCAAGACATTATAGCGAGGTTGGATTTGACATAGCGCTTTAATGTCGTGCTCGATTTGATTAATTCTCTCATTTAAAACACATAAATCTTCATACAAAAATTTTAACAAGTGATGAAGCGTATGAGACAGTTCATGCGCATTATCTGCTAAAACGCGACTAAGTGACGCTTGTAATTGCAATCTGCCGACAGAGAAGACCACACCAGACTCTCTCGCTAGGCTTCGAATTTGATTGACCATCGCGGTTCGATTTTGAACTAGACGACTGCGTACACAAGGTAATGCTTTTTTTCAACAGTTTTAACTGGAACCAAGTGGAAATTAGGTCTGAAAGCCGCTTCGCATATAGCGAGGGCTATCGTTGGCATCATTCTTTTGGTTTGCAACGAATGGCTTAATATGTTGAGCAGGGATCAGTTGCACTTGATAACCAAGTGCTTGAAATTGTTTTCCCCAGTAATGCGCTGTCCCACAGGCCTCCATAGCAATAAGGCTACCTTCGGGGAGTTGTCTAATTTAATCGAGCAGCTTGTTTCTGTTAATCTTTTTGTTACTCATGACTGAGTTATCCATAAGACAAACACAAACTTGAAAAACATTTTTAGCTAAATCGATACCAATAACTTTAATATCCATGATGGAAACCTCCTGAACTATTTTTCAGCTTCAAGCTTGGCATAATACTGCAAGCTTAGGTGCTGAGGCGTCCATCACATCACTGCTCTATCGAATTCAACTCCGGTGAATAAGGAGGCAACTTGAGGAGGGTAATACCATTCCGCATTGAAGTCTGATCTAATAGCAAGCAACCCAGCAGCTTAAAATTGGATTATGAAACCTGAAACTGCTGAAAGTCTGCTTAGCCTCTCCAAAAGAGAAAAAAATCCGCATAAGCGCATGCGATTGCTCGCTGTATCGCTATTTTTGCAATGCCATAGCCGCACTCAGGTGGCAAGCCAGTTGAAGGTGGCCAGATCTAGCGTCAACTTATGGGTCTCCAGCTATCTTGAGCAAGGACTGGCAGGACTTGAAGATAAACCACGCCTAGGGAAGAAGCCGTCATTGTCAAATGAGCAAAAAAGGAGACTCGCCAGATACATTGAGTTCAAAGCACAATCAGATGAGGGCGGCAGACTCACTGGGGCCGACATCCAGCAATACATCTCGAGTGAGTTTAATGTCGAGTACCATCCCAATCACATCTACAAGCTACTAAAGAGCATGGGATTCTGTTGGATAACCAGCCGCTCCAGGCATCCCAAATAAACTCAGAGCTTACAGGACGCTTTTAAAAAAGTTTCCTCTGGAAACGATCCTCCACACTCCCATTCATATACAACCACACCAGATTGATATTTGGTTTCAGGACGAAGCCAGATTCGGCCAGCAAAATACAACGACACGCCTTTGGGCCGCCAAAGGCAGTAGACCAAGAGCGCTAAGACAGCAGCAGTTTGAATATGTGTATCTCTTCGGCGCAGTCTGTCCTGCAACAGGAGAAACTGAAGCCATCATCACGCCATTCGTTAATAAGGACATCATGCACCAGCACTTGGAGCTGATTGCAAAACGCACCAAACCTGGCCGCCCTGCTGTCGTGGTAATGGACGGTGCGGGTTGGCATACCAATGACATTGCTGCTGATATCCCCAACCTGTCGATACTCAAACTGCCGCCATATTCCCCAGAACTAAACCCCATCGAACAGGTATGGAGTTGGCTGCGCCAACATTATCTCGCCAATCGCTGTTTTAAAGGATATGAGGACATAGTGGATGCCTGCAGCCAGTCATGGAACATGCTTTATCAGTTGTACAAAACGCGTGATAAAGATGTGCTCTCGGGAATGGGCAAAGGTGACTGAACTTTAATGCGGAATGGTATAAGATTATTAAAGTCATTGGTCAAATCCTGCTGATGCAAGCCCGCGTCGTCCATGATGACCAGTGCGTGGCGCCCAAATGCTGTAGCGGCTGAGATCCGCTTTAAATGTTCGTACATATATTCGCGATTGGATGCGGGACAATAATCGCTTGTGTCGCCCCGGTTGCCGGACGCACTGCGCCATATAAATAGTTGTTGCTTGACTGCCCGTGGACGAGTGCCTTTCTTGGCCAAAATACGGGTGGTTGTATTCTGTTGGCCAAATAGGGCTTCATCTTGAAACCAAACATAGATGCGATCGAGGGCTACATGTCCTGGCGTGTTGAGGATTATTGCCATCCGGAAGTTTTTTAAAAGCTTCTTGTACCGCTTCGGATTGTTTCTGGTGGCGAGAGTGAGTGGTAATCCATCAAAAGCCGAGTTAATGTAGCAAACGGTAGATATTCGCTTGCTTGAATGTCACGTCAAATTCAGACTGAATAAACAGGCCGACGTCCTTGACCATCAACATGCCACCCTGTTCAGATTAGACTTTGGTGTTGTATGAACGCTTTGAGCTTAGCTTGCTGTGCAATGGACAATGTCGCAGGACGGCCCGGATTGGGCGCATCATCTAGACCACTCAAACCTTGCGCTAAATAGGTGGATATCCATAGATTCACACTGATTCTACTGAACTTGAGCATGCTTGCGATAGCGGTACGAGAATGACCTTCGCTGGTATGGAGCAAGGCAAGATAGCGCATAAGTTTGCGTGCGCTTTTCTCAGATTTCACTAAGGCGGCAATATCGGGATTGTTCATATTTTGTATAATTAAAAAGTGACAATCAATTAGATCACACAATTAATATAAATTGTATTTCGTGGCAAAATGCTAAAAACTGACCCTCGGTTAAAAATGAGTTAAGGTCACGAAATGGTCACTTTTGAGTCACGGTCACGAAGGGATAAATAGAAATATTGGATGTATAAAAATCAAAAATCCCAAGCTTTTTAAAAGCTTGGGCTTAAT
>NZ_JBHFFD010000047.1:0-66785 GCF_043359565.1 Shewanella sp. S23-S33
GCGGCATCCATGCCGCCAACGGTCACTTACATGCGAGTGCTTAATCCCATTAATAATCAGCATATATCTGCTGACAACTATTTCAATTTGACGCATAGAGAATTTAGCAGCAAACACTAAATAAAAGGCATTATCCATTACTAATCATTTGGTAATAACTGAAATAAATGTTCCCTGTTTGTGCAGCATAACGCTTTTTACGAAGTAACAAGCTAGTGAAATCTATACGCTCCTCAAATACAGCCATTAAATCTCCCCCATCCATTAATAAAATAGAGGAACCACCAGCCTGATGTGCAGCAACGCCATCTTGAGAGAAACCATTGATGGATAAGAAGATGCCCAACGTGTTTTCAAGTTTAGTTTTAACTTTGTCAGAAAATACTGCTAAATCTGCCTTATTTACGAGGCTTTTTTGCCACTTTGCCTCGAAGAGATATTCAGTTCCATCAAGAGAAAATGCGCCATCTAACTGCTCCCCAAGATTTTTAAATGATGCTTTCGGATCTAAATCAAAAAGCTCAAACAATTCATACATTATTTTCTCTAATTCGAACCCACGGACTTGCGCGTTATCAGTCCCAACCAAAGACATATATCTATTTTTTATTTGTTCAAGCTTTTGGCGAACAGCAACGTTCGCTTTAAGCTTTATAGCCGCTTGCTCTTGACGGCGTTTAATCTCATCGTGTTCTTTTTTTATTTCTTGATGGGGCTCTACAAGTTGTTTTAATTGATTTACTGAACTTCGTGCTTTTTCTACTTTTTGAGGACCATCATCTAGAGATTTAAGATGCGAAAAATCATTAATTTTACAAATCTCATAGCAAATTTTAGTTAAGTCACCAAGATGTGATGATTGATTTACAACGAGATAATCAATAATGTCAGAGGCGATTTGTCGCTTGTAATTCTCCCAATTGAATTTATTAAGAATGGAAGGATTAGATAGGCAAAGTTGGAGAAAACCTCTTAATTCAGATTTATACCAGTACACAGAGCAAAGAGCCTCTTTCAGCGCCATTATTCCTGCTGGGGATATTTGCTTAGCCATACGTAATCCTATCTTGTAGTAAGTAACGTTTTATTACTCATGCATTACATTACTGCAAGGCACATATAAGGACTTAGCAGTTATACTGCTGCATCCAATTTTTTAATTTGTTCTATGCTATAGGAGTTTATTTTAACAAGAAAGTTGTTATTAATGCAGTCTTGACGGTAATCACTTGATATTAAAATTACTTAACAGTGCGTTTTATTTTAAGTGTGATTTGTTATTAATGCTCTTGGGTCTGAACGTATAAAAAAAGTTAACTAAAAGACATTACAGGCAAATCTCTTCGGGCTAAATTTCATACCTGATGCCGCAGAATACTATTCCCCTCGGAGTTGCCGCAGGGCGAATGGTAAATTCGCGTGAGTCTCGCCATGGATGGCGAGCTAGCTTTCGCAGGTGCAGGGGCGAATGAAAATCGGTGATTTTCGCGCTTATGAGCGAGAGGCAAGGATTGCCGAACTGGAGTGCTTTACATGGATGTAAAGCGAGGACTTCGGAAGCGATAGCAAATTTGCCAATGAGCACAAGGAGCTTTCAACTCCGTTGGGGGCGTCATGGAGCATCCAAGGAGGATAGGACGAGCAGTCCTCCTTGGTCGGGTGTGGGGTGAAGCCCCACGACTTTCTCGGCCGTAAGGCCGCAAAACTCAACGTAAATCAAATAGTGATTTACGTCGCCCCATCACACTGTGATTTACCTGCTTGATAGCAACTGGGTTGACGTGGACACACGGCGCCGCGAGAGCAAATAAGGCGGGCGTCATTTTTGATCCCGCGCTCTATCCAGTTGATATTGAGGATTTTTGCGACGCTCACCAGATCACTTTTAATGTGTTTGGGAATGGTGACTGAACCGCCACTGGCGACACAGGCATCTTTCAAATCGTGGGCGATAGACAGGGCATCTTTGCCTTGGGCTTCAATGGCTGGATTCAAATCTATGCCAGCGCAGAGCACATGCGGGTTGCCCGCCGAGTCTTCGACTTTAATCGACTCACAGCAGTAAATGCGGGGTTCGTTGCCGACGTTTAAAATCGAAATCTGTGCCGAAGTGCCAACCGTTGGCTCACTGATCATCCTAAAGACGGCCCAATGCTGACAAGGGTCTTCCACTAACCGCATATTGCCCCAAGGCAGTGGAATCCCGTTACCACGGTAAACGGCCTTGAGCTTGCCTGGTGCGTAAGCGTCGAAATAATGCCAATGAGGATAAGGAGATACCACTGTCATGCGCCGCATGGCGACTGAGGCTGACACTTGCAGTTGCTTGTGTACTTCAATCTCATAGCCGTGGCGGTCGAGTAATTGGCGATAAGGCACTTTAGGGCACAGCAGCGCACCGGCGAAGAAGCTCGATTCAAAATCGCGCCACGCATGCAAGATATCCTGCGCGTTCAAGGTATTGGACTGCATACCCGCCTCTTCATCCACTTCTAATTTGCGGCCTGAGATCATCACACTCTTGAGGCCATCCTTGTTGTGCAACACGCAATGACCTATGTGCACGGCTAAATCATATTTGAGTCTGTTGGGGCGATTTTTGAGGATTTTATTTACATAAATCGTGCTCGGCGGCTCAATAAATGAGGTGACCAACTGACGCGAACTCACGCCCATTTCATCGATAACTTCCTGCGGCGTACTGTCTATCCACTTAATTTTTAATCCCATTCCCTTAGCAATATCCAGCATATCGTCCAGAGATAAGGGCATACGTTTGAGGCCGACTTCTTCAGCGGCACGTTCAAGATCAGGGAAATGATTTTGATGGTGTTCTTGATGGGCGCGGATCAATAAATGGGCAAACTGCCGACCTGAGATCCCTGTTTGCGACAGCATCTCAGGTATCGCTATTTGTAAAATATCATTGGAAAACAAAAAGCTGGGTTCGAGTGCCATACCACTTATGCCACCACGTCGACCCTTGTCTGGCGTAATGGCGTTTTCTTCGGGCACATCGTCTAAGAACCATTCGGCGTCTTTTTGAAAAACCGCGGCGATCACAGCCAGCATTCCGGCACTCGGCACACGCTTGCCACGTTCGATCATCGACAAATATGACACAGAGGGCGCACTTCCCGCGTCGACTCGAATGCATCGTGCCGACAAATCTTCCATAGTTAAATTATTACGTTTCCGTAGGTTACGTATTTTTGTGCCTAGGAAATGTGATTTTCTCATCAAGCTCTGGTCATTGCGCATTTTGTAAAATTCACAGTGTAAAATTTTTATTGTGAAATTGTAGTCAAAAAAAGACTAGACTACAAATCAAGCAATCAAGGAAAGGCTAATGCGAACAAGCTAAGCCATTCCAGTACAAGAAATGCTTAACCACTCCCACTAAAAGTGGCTAAGCACTCAAAGCGGACAAACCAAATTGAAGACAAACTTTGATAAGCCAAAAGTTAAATCAAAACCCTGAATTTTTTTAAATTGAAAGAGTGAGAGGAACAAGCGATGAATATGTCAATTATCAAGAGCAACCAGATCCAACCGAATCTAAACAGCCTCATCGCAGAAGAAGTGCTAGCCGTGGCCCAAGTGAATGTCGCCGAGCACGAGAAGATCGCTAATGCGAAACAATTCCTCGACCGCCTCTTTCCACTTAACTCTGGTTCACACCAAGATGTGAGCAGCTATGTGGTTTACTACCAACACCTGTTGGCCTTTTTTGCCGACGGCAGCCACAGTGGTTTACGTCAGCCAAAACAGTTTGTGGCCTTTAACGGCACTAAAGATGCGCCTTGCGCCATAGTGTTACAGGACCTAGGTTGCCACGTTGAACTCAGTTTCGACCGCAGTGGCATGATAGGTGCGAGAGACGTTGCCAATCTGGAAGATATCCAAATCGGAACGTCATTAAACATGGTAGTCGGAACACCAGAGTCACGTTCTGCCGCATCGCGCCATTGGCTCAGCCTATTACATGCGGGTATGTCCAGCGCCAACGACACCCAAGATAAGTTGTTTACCGCAAAGGATGGCAGCGATTACAACTTGAAAAGTATCGTAAATTTATAATTTCACGTTTTGTAACCTCGCCATTTATTATCTAGCTAAGAAGATGAACTGAGCTCAGTTCATCTTCTTCAATTTACCCTCCTGCTTTGCACAATCCTCTGATAGTCAATAAAACTGACTGACTAGATAAGTTTAATTGATTTTATTGAGGCTCATACACCCAGCTATAACGCCCTCTTGCATCTGTCTCCATGATCAATCCAATTGATCGCCATTTTGTATCCGTCGCTTAATGTGAAGATCTGTGGTTGGAACGATAAACCGAATCGCTCGAGCCTAAGGCGTTATGAATTCTTCATCGACATCACAGCAAAATAATAAGACTCATCGCATCGTTTTCATCTGTGCGGGTTTGTTATGCCTCGCGCCTTTTATCTCATCGCCCATGGCGCTAGTGTTAGGTTTTACCTTAGCCAGCCTTGGTTGGGTGCCAGTGCAATGGAATATCGCCGCACTCACCAAAAAACTCCTGTCTTATTCGATCATTGGCTTAGGGTTTGGGATTAACTTAAACGCGGCGATCGAGGCGAGCACCCACAACTTCGGCCTGATTGTTGGCTCAATCTTTTTCACCCTCAGCTTAGGGTTTATGCTCACCCGCGCCCTGAAATTTGATCATGTCACGGGCCACTTAATCGCCTCTGGTACCGCTATTTGCGGTGGCAGCGCCATTGCCGCAGTCGCTCCGGCCATCAATGCGCGTAACGATCAAACCGCCACTGCGTTAGCCTGCGTATTTGTGCTCAATTCAGTCGCGCTATTTTTATTCCCTGCACTCGGCCACTTGCTCAATATGAGCCAATACGATTTTGGCGTGTGGAGTGCCATCGCCATCCACGATACTTCATCGGTTGTCGGCGCGGCTTCAGCCTACGGCGATGAAGCCTTAAAAACCGCCACTACCATAAAACTCGCCCGTGCCCTGTGGATTATTCCGATAGCATTGGTCAGCGCTATGTTGTTTGGTGGCAATAAGCGCAAGCTTAACCTGCCGTATTTTATCGGTTTTTATTGTTTAGCCATTGCCGTGGCCCATTGGTTGCCACAATTCCACGCTGTTTATGACACCTTATTTATGGTGTCGAAACGGGCATTAGTCCTGTGTTTGTTTTTGATTGGTGCAGGAATTACAGTGCAGAAAATGCGGGCGAGTGGCCCCAAACCTTTGTTGCTTGGGGTGATGCTGTGGGCAGCAATTGGTATCACGTCTTTAGTGTATATTGTTTATTTTCAATAGCTAAGATTTAACTCAAAGCCAATCTACTCTGCCGTCGGCTTCATTCGCCAAGCCCAGTAGAGGACGCCAACAAAGGCGGAGAATTCGATAAGTGAACGCACGAGTCCTGTGGTTTGCGTCGAAGCGACCAAGGCAATCAGGCAAAACACGATAATCAGCCAGTTTTTCAATTGCATCTTCCTGCAAACTTAGGGGATGCTCATTATTGTTTAGAACTAAAAACTCAGCAAATATCGATTTTCAATAACAAATAGCTATAACAGCTAAGCCAATCCTGCGCTGATTAAGCTGCCTTAGGGCTTGATGCCGCTTCATTCGCAGCAAGATCTTGATTATGTTCTTGAATAAAATCTTCCATAAACCAAGCGCAAAAAGTATGGCGTCCATCGACTGCCGCTTTACCGTAAATGGTCGATGCCTGTTGTCTGACGGTTTTTTCTTTAGTCTGGCGCACTTCGGCAATTTCTTTAAAGCTTAGGCCCTTAAGTAATAAAAAAGCCACTTGCTGCTCACTCTTAGTAAAGCCCCAAGTCTCGAATTGCTGCGACACCGCTTGGCTGTATTCTTGTCTGGCAGAGCGCATTTGCGTCGACATATTGTCGATTTTTTTATCCGCATGCTCCAACCGTTTAGCCAACGCTTTCACTTCGCGGGAGCGACGAATAAGGTCATAACTTAAGTACATGGCACCAATCACAGTGAGCACTAATAACATGGCTTCCTGGGCAATATGCCATTGGGGAATGCCCAATTGAATGTCGGAAGTGATGTCAAAAAGCTTAAAGCATATGATCAAGGCCAACAGACCAATAATGACAAGATCCTTCATCGAAAAACTCCTAAATAAAAGCAAAATCAACCCATTAATTTATGGGACATATGTACCATAGACGGTTTTATGATACATGTCCCCCACGACTTTCGCCCACCAATCCCTACACTAACAGCACACTTTATTACCATAGAATCGTCCTATGTCTGTCAGTACGTCTTGTATCAAGTTATGTCTGTTGGCGACCTTAGTCAGCAGCAGTTTCCTGTGCCACGCCGCGCATTCCGAGCTATCTCAAGCACTCACCACCAGCCAAGCAAGATTACATTCTCTATCTCAATCAGGCGGTCAGTTACCGCAATCACAAATAAGCTTAAGCAGTTCATCTTGGCTCAATGGCCTGCCGAGCATTAGCTTGAGTCACTTAGGTAGCCTAGATAATGGTAACAGCTACGAGCAGGAACTCTCACTCAATTTGCCAATAAAATCCCCTGCTTTGCACAGCAGCGATAAGCAAATTAAACAACTCACCCAAGGCATTCAGGTGCAACAAGCCGCGCTGCAAGGCCTGTATTTATCGGGATTATTGCGACAAAGCCTGTGGGAACATCGTCTTGCTGCAGTGAAACTGGCCCAATTAGATCGCAAGAGCCAATTACTCGACAAGCTTCATAGTCAGCAAAAGCAACTCACAGATGCGGGCGAACTGCCGATTGCCCACATACTCTTGTTAGAACGCGAACTGGTGGATATTGCACTGGAGCGGGTCGATCTTAACCAGCAACAGGCCGAGGCGCGTGCCCTCTATCAACAACTCACCGGACAAGAGCAAATACCGCAGAACATAGCCGAAACCGCGCGGCCACTTTCTGCCAACAACCAACCCAATGACATGCTCGCGCAGCATCCATTATGGCAACTATTGAGCCTGCAGAAGCAGCAACAACTGTTGATCATCCAGAGTCAGCAAGCAGGGAATAACGATCCTTGGGCAGTCTCACTCACGGCCAAAAATACCGCAGATAATCAAGTCGATGATCAACAGCTTGGCATCGCCGTTTCTGTACCGCTGACCTTAGGTTCTGCCCTATCACAAACCGAATTATCCCAATGGCAACAAGCCAATACCGAGCACACGCTCAACCTCGACCGTACCTATATCGAGCTGAAAACTCAGCTTAAAAAACTAGAGCAACAGCAACAAAATCTGCTCGACCAACAAACATTGCTGACTCAAGCCTTACACCTTAGCCGCACGATCACAGAAGAGCTGGCCAAGGTCAAAGACCAAAATCAAGTTAGCTACGAAGTCTGGCTGCGCCGCTATATGGATGCCCTCGATACCGAATCCCGCTTAGCACTGAACCAAGTCGCGCAGCAACAACTGCACTCCCAACAACTGCAAGCCTTAGGAATTTCATTATGATGGTCAAGTACGGCGCATGCCTTTTCTGTTTATCCGCCAGTGTTGCCACCTTAGTGCAGGCTGAATCCTTAACGATAAGCTCCCTCGGTAATTTGGACCTGAGCTACGTGCAACCACAGAAAGTCGCCAGTTATGAGGGCAGCCCGTTGCCCGCGCAGGTTGAAATCCTCCCCGGTAACGATTATTGGATCAGCACGCCGGAAAATATCCAGCAGATCAGCTTCCTCGTCGGCCAAGGCCAGCTCGTCACTAAAGGCCAAGCAATAGTTAAACTGACTGGGCCAGAAGTGTTCCACTACCTCGCCCAAGTCGAAGCCGCCAGCAGCTTATATCAACTGGCCAAAAGCCGTTATGAGCGCAATAAACCCTTATTAAACAATGGCAGTATCAGCGCAGAAAAATGGCAAGAGATCAGCCAAGACTACTTCAGCACTCACCTCGAATACGAGCACATGCAGCATTTTATGGAGATAGTCAAAAGCACAGATGCCGCCACAGACTCCCTAGTGGTAGGCACGCCAGTGGCGGGGATCGTTAAACTCAACCAAGTAAAAGGGCCTTATATGGCGGGTTCACAGCTATTCTCACTGGTGCCCAGCGACAGCATTCGCGTCAAGGTCAGTGTGCCAATGAGTCAGTCACACTCGCTCTCGGCGGTGAATATCAATCAGTGCCATATCGCCATTGAGTCCGTGTCGGCCATCGCCGAAGGTGCGTTTGTGACCGCTTGGTCATCACCCTTGCCGCAGGAGTGTAACTTACTGTTAGGACAACAGATCACTGTGATACCCGAGTATCAAAAGGCGGTGTATTTATTGCCTAAAAATAGCGTATTCAGTTGGGAGCAAGACAGCCAAGTCTTCACTAAAACCGCAGACACGCTCACCTCGATTACGATCGATATTCTCGGTTCAACCCCAGAGCAATATATCGTTGAAAGCGATCAAGAACTCAGCCAAATCCAAGTGTTATCCCAGTCCGTTGCTGCAGTCAAAGGCATAATGCTTGGCTTAGGAGGCGAATAAGATGCTGACCTCAGTCATCCGCTTTTCGCTTACGCAGCGCTTATTTGTGCTGATTGTGGCGCTGATCATTATGTTAGCGGGAGCGCGAGCCTGGTTTTCCATTCCCTTGGATGCCTTTCCCGATATTTCGCCCACCCAAGTGAAGATTATCCTCAAGGCGCCCGGCATGACGCCGGAGGAAATCGAAGCGCAAATTACCGTGCCGATTGAAACCGAACTGTTAGGTATTCCCCATCAATCGATTCTGCGCTCAACCACTAAATACGCCATCAGCGATATCACCCTAGATTTTGACGAAGGCACAGATATCTATTGGGCGCGCCAGCAGGTGAGCGAACGCATCGCCGCCGTGTGGGACAGTTTCCCTGAAGGTGTGACGGGCGGCGTAGCGCCTATGAGTACGCCGCTCAGCGAAATCTTTATGTTTTCACTCGAAAATCCCAATCTTTCGCTGATGGAAAGACGGCAGTTGCTCGAATGGGAAATCCGTCCGCTGCTACGAACCGTTGCAGGTGTCGCCGATGTGAATATCCTCGGTGGCTATGCCAAAAGCTTTAGTGTGACCCCCAAACCTGCGGCTATGGCGGCCGCAGGCGTAAGTTTTGCGGCGCTGCAACAGGCGATAGTGGAGAATAATCACAACGAAGGTGCGGGCAAGCTCACTATTGGTACAGATACCATAATAGTGCGCGCCGAAGGTCGCATCGATGATATCGACGAACTCAAACAATTAGTGATCAAGGCCGATGATGCCAGAGTGTATCGACTGCAGGATTTGGCCGATATTCAAATTGGCCACTTAGCTCGCTATGGCGCAGTCACGAAAGACGGCAACGAAACCGCCGAAGCCTTGATCATCGCCCTAAAAGACGCCAATACCGCACAAGTAGTCAAAAACATTAAAGAAAAACTCGATCAAATCAGCCTAACCTTGCCAGAAGGGAGCCAGATCAACACCTTTTACGACCGCGCGAATCTGATCAATACCGCGATTGAGACCATCTCCAATGCCTTGTTCGAAGCCGTAGTGTTGGTGATTATCTTGCTGGCGCTATTTTTAGGCAACGTGCGCGCCGCATTGGTCGTGTCACTCTCGCTGCCTCTTGCCGCGTTGATGACGTTTTTGATGATGGATTACTTCAATCTTTCTGCGAACTTAATGAGCCTAGGCGGACTAGTTATCGCCATCGGCATGTTAGTGGATTCATCTGTGGTCGTAGTCGAAAACATGGTAAATCTTATCGCTACTAAGCAGAGATTACCGCGGCTGCATTTGATTTTTCGCGCGACCAAGGACGTTGCCATTCCCGTAGTGTCGGGCACTGTGATCGTCATGATAGTGTTCTCGCCCTTACTGACCTTGAGCGGGCTCGAAGGCAAACTCTTTACCCCAGTTGCGGTCACTATCGTGTTTGCCATGCTGTCGGCGCTGGTGTTGTCGTTAACCGTTATTCCGGTTATCGCTTCTTATCTCGTCAACGAAAAAGCCGCCAAGGAACCTAAGGCGATTGAAAAGCTTAAACAGCTTTATCTGGCCAGCCTCAAGAGCACGTTTAGCCATCAAAAACGCTTTATGGTGATCGCCTTTAGCTTGCTTATCGTCAGCTTAGGCTTGTTCGGGTTAGTGGGAAAAACCTTTATGCCGACCTTAGATGAAGGCGACATTATCCTGCAGCTGGAGAAATCCCCGTCGATTTCACTCGAAGCTTCGATTGCCATCGACAAGCAAATTCAGCAAACCTTGCTGGCTAAAGTTCCTGAAATCAAACAAATGGTGGCGCGTACTGGCGCGGATGAAATCGGCTTAGATCCCATGGGGCTCAATGAAACCGATGTATTCTTAGAACTTCTGCCCCGCAGCGAATGGCGCTTTGCCAATAAAGAAGCGCTTATCGATGCGATCCGCACTGTGTTATTGGACTATCCCGGCGTTAATTTTAACTTCACTCAACCGATACAAATGCGCGTGTCCGAAATGCTCACTGGTAGTATTGGCGACGTGGCGATTAAGGTCTTTGGTAATGATATCGACACCTTAGGCCAGCTCACGAGCCAGATCCAACAGCTCGTTAATGCCACCAGCGGCAGCGTCGATGTGAAAATGGCGATGATCGAAGGCAGTCCTTTTATCAACCTCACCTTAGATAACGAGCTCGCCCGTGGCTTTGGCATGAGCACCATGGAGTTTGCTCGCTACCTGAAAAGCCAACTCGAAGGCGTGATAGTGACCGAAGTGCTGCAAGGTAAGAAGCGCACACCCGTACTGATGGCTAATAATCAGAGCCACTTAAGTAGCATTAATGAGCTTAAAAATCAGTTACTGGTGATGCCAGATCACTCCTTAAAACGCCTCAGTGATGTCGCCACATTAAGCTATAAGCAAGGCCCCATCCTTATCGAGCGTGAGCAAGGGAATCGCTTTTCAGTGATCACCACCAACGTGCAGGGTCGCGATATTGTGAGTTTTGTAGAAGAGCTCAACGCTAAAATCGCAAAGGAAATCAAACTCCCGAGCGGTTATAGCGTGAGTTTTGGTGGCGAGTTTGAAAACCAGCAGCGGGCCACCAGCAATTTACTGTTAGTGATCCCCATTGCTATCGCACTGATCACTTTGATTTTATTTACCACATTTGGCTCACTGGCCAAAGCGGGCTTAATCCTCGCCAACGTTCCCTTCGCTATGATGGGCGGCATAGTTAGCCTGTATTTATCGGGGGAATATTTGTCCGTGCCCGCCTCGGTTGGCTTTATCGCCCTACTTGGGGTTGCTGTGCTCAATGGCGTGGTGATGGTCAGCTATTACGAACAAACCAAGCACATGTTCAGTAATCTGCGCGAACGGGTAGAACAAGGTGCGGCGCGGCGTTTACGCCCCATTTTGATGACGGCGACAACGGCCATGTTTGGTCTTATGCCGCTAGTGTTTGCCTCAGGTCCTGGGGCTGAAATTCAAAAACCTTTAGCGATTGTGGTGATTGGCGGCCTGCTCACTTCAACCATTACCACACTGTATTTACTGCCAATTCTGTATTTTTGGCTGGAGAAACGTAAATGAGCACAGAACAACTGTTAGTACTGATCGCCCAAAATGATATTAAGGACGACATAGTCGATACCTTGATAGAGTTGGAGTTTCTATCGGGTTTTAGCCTAGGGAATATTTGTGGTTTTAGCCGTGAACACAGCCATTTTAATATCAAGGAACAAGTGGAAGGTTATCGGGAGTTTTGCAAATTCGAAATCATGCACCCCGCTGCACAACAAGCGGCGCTACTCGCGGCGCTGGCTTTGGTCTGCAAACATAATCCCTGTCGCTATTGGATTATGCCCATTTATCAAAATGGTACTCTGTCCTAACTCGCTGAGCGGTTAAATCTCGGCATCCCGACCTTATCGCTAAGGTCGGGATGCCTTATAAAATAGCTACAAAATTGGCGTTGGACGCCGCACTAAAAAACCACTCAGAATCGATAAAATGCAGTAAGCAGTAAAGAAGTAAAAACCGTTTTCAAATTGCGCCTGTGTTTTTAACATTTCCCCCATGCCACCTGAGGCGTTCCCCGCCATAAAGGTGATGATCAGCGCTACCACAAACACATCGGCCATCGACCACTTGGCGAGTGCATTGACGACGGCATTAATCCTCAGCTTCAGGCCAATCGAGCTAACACATTGCTGTGCCAGCATTAAACTCAACTTTAAGGCAGGCACCACCACGCTGAATAACATGACTAATCCCGCGACGAGCTCATTCCCAGAGTGATAAAGTTCGGTTACCGTTCCCCAAATACTGCGGGTTTTCTGCAACACTTCGACTTCGCCCTTAAGGCTATTAAACCCAAGCAACCCACTGACCATGCTTAACATGCCGCGGGCACTGTCACGCCCAGAGTCCTCATCAAATCTTTGGGCAACTTGCTCTATGCCTTGTTCCGCCAGCTTGGCCTTATCGATACTGCCGCTGATACTCAAAATAGGTTGAGTCACCCCAGGGATTAACAAAGCCAAGGATAAGATAATGATAAAAATAGGAAATAGAGATTTCATAGCACTGTTCATAGCATTGCTCGACCAGAGAAATACTTTCAGTTTACGGTTTTTAGCGCAGGCTCTGCAATCATTCACACCAGCCATCGACTCAGATGACCGGCATTTAAGGTAGGATTTGAAGATTAATAGAAAGGCGTCGGATCGATATCTAATGTACTCGGTGACACACCGCGTTCAATATAAAGTTCAGATTTTAATAAATCCACCATAGCGACATCAGTGTAACGTTTTACTTTTAAAGAATAAAAACACTTTACGATTGGATGTAGCGCATCCCTATCTTTCGAGGCCCAAACAATACCAACACGACCATCCGACAATTCAACTAAGGAACCCACAGGGTAAACACCAATACAACGAATAAACTCATAGACCAATTCTTGATCCAAATGGAATGGCGTTAGACTGAGTAAAATTTTAAAGGCCGCGGCAGGGCTCATAGCCTCTTTATAACATCGCGTCGCTGTCAAAGCATCGAAGATATCAACGATACAACTCATACGGCCATGGCGGGGGATTTCATCCCCCTTCAAACCCCTTGGATAACCTCTGCCATCTAATTTTTCGTGGTGCATCAAGCAGATATCTTTACTGATCTGCGAAAGACCAGTAGTTTCGTTCATAATTTCAAGCGCATACACTTGATGCAGCTTCATATGTTCAAACTCTTCCGGTGTCAGTTTGCCCGGCTTGTGCAGCACTTTATTGTCGACTTTAATCTTGCCAATATCGTGCAAAATCCCGCCGACCGCCATTTCCCGTAGCATAACACGATCTAGCTTTAAGTATTTACCAAAGGTAACCAGTAGAAAGGCGACATTCACTGAATGTTCAAGTAGATAGGCATCTTTTGAACGGAGTGCAGACATACATTTAAGCGCATCAGCATCCAACATCACTGACTCTATCATGGTATCGGCTAACGCTTCGAAGGGAGCTACTTCGATGGCTTTACCTTCGAAAGTCTCAGATAAGACTTTACGAATGAGGTCTTTCGCTTCGGTAAGCATGACTTTAGCTTGAGCTTGTTGCTTATCGCGGCTAATGAGCGCTTTTTTATTGTCGGTTTGATTATCGTTAGTGATTTTTTTCTTTAACCCACAATGTTCAGCCGAACGATCAGCGTCTACCCAAACAAATTTAATACCACTTTTAGCTAACTTTAAAATCGCATCCTTGTGCTTAATTTGTCCTGCATTTGCAATAGCAAGTTGACCTTTATCATTTTTGTCTATGGCACTGACAAACATACCCAATGTCAGCTGTGACACTGGTAATTTGATAAGTTCAACTGATTCTGCCGACTCACTCATATCTACAACCCCAAGGATGATGTGCCTGAATAAAATATCAACTTAACCATACGACATTAAAGCGACTTACGCTCAAATGTTCTGTTGTTATTTTTGATTATTATAGAACAGACGTGAGGGGCATTCTAAGACGAGGATTAGAAAATCACCATAGACTTTCTTGGTAAATAAAGGGTCCTAAACAAGATACGATGAAATCAGAGCTTAAGGCGTAGATTAGGCCCATTTCAATCTCTCATTATTTCAACAAATGCCTAAGGGCTAGGCATTCAAAACCTGCAACCCTCACGCGCGAAAAGCTCACAACTACCCCACATAACGCTCAGCCATTTCAGTTGACTCTTCCACCAATAAACCATTACGTAAACTCAGTTGCCGTGACACTGCGCTGTGTTCAATGCTTCTGTGAGTGCTGAGCAAAATAGCGCAACCTTGGGAGCTTAACCGCTTTAGCAAGTACCACACTTTGCCGTAGTAATGCTTATCCATCCCCGCCAATGGATCGTCCAAAAGCAGCACCTTAGGGCGTAGACAGGCGAGTGACGCTAAGGCAATCAAGTGCTGTTGGCCGTAGGATAATTTGTGGGGCGACAGATGGGCTAAGCTAAATAAATCCAACTCGTCTAACATTTGCACCGCTCGCTCTTTGGGGAGCTCAAAGCGCCTAAGGCTAAACTGCATTTCGGCTAGCACGTTAGACTCGAATAATTGTCGACTCGGCCTTTGCATCAATAGTCCCAATTCAGCGCCATAAATCCCCAATTTAGGCCTTCGCCCTAGCACTTTAAGGGGAAGACGCTGCCTTAAACTGTGCACGCCAGCTATGGTTTTCAATAGACTCGTTTTACCAGAGCCGTTGTCGCCCACTAAGGTCACTATCTCCCCCGCCTGTAATTGGAATCCTTGCGGACACGCAAATAACATGGGACAAGCATCGAACCCAAAATCAAAGGCTTCGGCGCTGACCAAGACTTTGCCTAAATGCTCAAATTTAGCTTGATGTCGCCACGCAGGCGCTTCAATTTGTGGCGCATCGCTCACTGTATAGATGCCTTCGGACAACTTGCCAGCCTCTAACTGCCAATAATGCTGAATAATCTCGGCGAATGCCGAGGCGTTATGCTCAACTAATACTAGCGCCATACCATCTTGGATAAGATTACGAAGCACGACCAGCAGCTCACTCACACCGTGATCATCGAGTTGTGCCCAAGGTTCATCGAGCAGCAGTAAATGCGGCTCTGACACTAGTTGGGCGGCGATCATTAAGCGATATTTTTGACCGAGGGAAAGCGTGCTGACTTGGGTATCGAGGCGCAGATACAAGCCCACGCGCCGTAGTGCTAATTGCACTTTAGGTAGCATTTGCTCGGTGGGAATACCGAGGGTTTCTAAGGCGAAAGCCACCTCGGCACCAACGGTTTGCCTTAGTAGCTGAGTTTGTGGGTCTTGCATTACCAGACCCGTAACCAATTGAGGATAACGCCAGATGTCACCTTCATGCGGGCGATTTAACACGCCCGCCAGTAGGTTTAGCAGACTCGATTTTCCTGAGCCCGTAGGACCGCTCACGCAATGGCATTGGCCTGTGCCAATCGCCAAGTTAATTTCCTGTAATACCGTCGGTAACTGGCTGCCATAGTTGAAGCTAACGCCTTCGAGATCTAAGAGTTTCATGCTATATCTGCCTATAAAGATCTAACGAACAGCCTATGACAAGGCTTCACCCTAGTCGTCTTTTCATTCCCACGGCGAGTCATACGTTAATAGACATCTAACTTGTCACGTAGAAAATTTAAGATGTGCCAGCTATTGTGGACCGCGATTATTCTGTCTCAACCGAAAAACGTTTAAAAACCAACCTAGATCGACTAATTACGACAAAGGGAAAGTACATTTAGCGACTAAGAGACAAAATGTCCACCGAGGGTGACTTGCCCGACAAAAAGACCCACTCAAGTCACATTTTTTATCAGCGTAAAATGAGACTATGGCGAAAGTCACACGATAGGGCCTTACATCTTGACACACTCGACCGTGGCCTTTAATTTGAGCGAAAGATTCTTATTTACAGACTAAAATCACTACAGGTAAATGGCTTGTAAAAGAGGACATTAACCTGAGTCGAATTTACTGACGCTGACAGAGTGACCTTCAGCTTTCGCCTTCATCCGTTATCTTTGGAGTTCTATTTGCCCGTTCATGCCCTGTCTGAAGACCTTAAGTCTCTCATCGACAAACTCATTCAATTAAAGCAAGTTCCACCGACGGAACCGATAGTGCAGTTGTCACTAAACACTGTCACTATGCCTTTAATTTCATGGCTGGCATCACAGACTCAATACCCAAGGATCTACTGGCATGGGCGCGACAGAATCGAAGAAGTCGCGGCGATAGGGGCGTGCAAAGACTTTAGATTTGAAACCGGAATCAATGATCAGCAACTGGCCATGGCCTACCAAGAGCAGCGAGCCTTATCGACGAATCAGAATATTCGCTACTATGGCGGTGTTGCCTTCGATCGCACTATAGAGTCTTGGCCTGAGTTCGGTAATAGCCGCTTTATCCTGCCGCGCATTGAATTTAGACGCAGTGGGAACAAATTTAGCCTATTAGTGAATCTTAATTTTGCTGATAATGATCACCATAGCGAGATAGATAAGGCCATCGGCGCTATCGAAGCCGTCATGCCTGCTAAGCCACTCTCGCCACCTAAAAAGATCGTTCCACTTGGGCGCAGTGACAAACCTGATTTTGAACGTTGGAAGACATTAGTCGAGCAAGTGGTGGATCCTAAGTTCAATCAAGATACCCCAAAAGTCGTGTTATCCCGCTTAACACAACTTGAAGTCAACGAACCTATCGATCCTTGGATGGTGCTGGCTTGCTGGCAGGGCCGTAATCCCAATAGTTTCCAGTTTGGCTTTCAATTTAGCCCAGATCGCACTTTTATCTCTTGCTCACCAGAACGTTTATTCCGCCGCCGTCAGCAAGAACTATTTACCGAGGCACTTGCTGGAACAACGGTACGCGGTCTCAATCAAGAAGAAGATGTTGCGCTGGCGAACGCTTTATTAGAAGACAACAAAAATAGCGTTGAAAACCAACTTGTTCGCAGTCACATAGTGAATATGCTCACGCCGCTGAGCAATTATGTTGGCGCCGATGAATTAGCGACTATTTTTAAGCTGAACCATATTCAACATTTACACCGTGCAATTCGAGCCGAATTGAAGCCGGGCGTGAATGATTTCCAACTTTTGCAAGCCCTGCATCCTACTCCTGCAGTTGGCGGCTTGCCGCGGTATTCAGCGCTAAACTTTATTCGTCAACGTGAAGGTTATATTCGCGGTTGGTACGCCGGTGCCTGCGGCTATTTCAATAAATATGAGAGTGAGTTTTCGGTAGCGATCCGCAGTGCGCTGATCGAACCAGGTCGGATTAATCTATTTGCGGGGGCGGGAATTATTGCAGGTTCTGAGCCTGAAGCTGAGTGGCAAGAGCTTGAAAATAAACTCGCAACCATAATGTCGATTTTATTCGAAATGTAATAAGCCTAGTAAACATTAAGACTATTCAGCGCCATCAGCCCTTCGTTTTTCAATCGTTTCAAGGTAAAGCCTGTCCTGTTCACCCGAATCGATTAAGCGCTTATGTGCAAGGTCAAAATGTTGTTTCAACATCTGGCCTTTCTCGGTGTTAGCGAAAACAAAATAGGTTTCGGCCTTGAGTACACCTTGAATAATCACAAAATTTTGTGGCGCCTTTAATTTAGGAACAAACGTAAGTAAATTAGGTTTGTAATCTAGCACGGCATCTATACGTCCAGCATTTAAGCTATTGAGCATAGTCAACATATCGCTACTTTCTTCGTAATACATAGGCACAGGTGTCAGCATATTGTATCTGTAGGCCAGCATGGCCTGAACCTTCTTGTGGGATAGGCTTTCAATACCGGTCCAGCCTGCTGCCACCTCGGGAGTAACAGCCACATCGATAGAGTCCACTTCAACCATATTCTCTGTTAATAGCCCCTTTTTAATATCACCCTTGTAAACGCTGAGCGTGATATCGGTACGATTGTGCTCAACAAGATATAAACTGCGGGCAAAAGGCATAAACTGCACATTGAGTTGCCATTCTGGCTCAGGGAAAATCCGCTGAAGTAACTCGAAGTAGTAACCCGTTTTATCACGATTGGCAAATCCCTCCCAAGTTGACGTTGCTACATCGACCACTATCGGCTGAGCGGCGGAAACTGACACAGGTAACACAGCTAAAAATAAGCAAAAAGTAGCAAAAAATCGTCTCATGGCTATCCTCCTTCGACGTATTCAAAGTGTAGAAGAGTTTTCATTCTATGTGCACATTTAAACAGCAGACTTGCATCTTAAAACTCGACCACTATAATGGCGACCCGATTTCAGCACGCTGTCACCGGCAATAAAGTCGTAAACATAATAAATTGAATATTAGCGGGTTCCCTCACCCCGCCCTACACAACTAAAAAGGCCACATATGTTAATGTTAACCACAGCGCAGCTTCGCCGCGCTTTATTCCTATTAGTAGGATTTCACATACTGATTATTTGCGTCAGCAACTACTTAGTACAATTGCCATTTCAACTGTTTGGCTACCACACAACTTGGGGGGCATTCAGCTTTCCGTTCGTGTACTTAGCCACAGATCTCACTGTCCGTATTTTTGGCCAACAAGCCGCACGCAGCATCATACTCAAAGCTATGATCCCCGCTTTGATGATTTCCTACGTGATGGGAGTGATGTTCCATCAAGGCAGCTTTCAAGGTGCTGATTCACTTGCACAGTGGAATACCTTTGTGTTCCGAATTGCCTTTGCCAGCTTCGCGGCTTATTTGATTGGTCAGTTGATGGATATTAAGGTTTTTGCCCGTATTCGAGCCAGTCGCTCTTGGTGGGTCGCCCCAGCCGCCTCAACCTTAGTCGGAAATCTGGTCGATACTTTAGTCTTTTTCAGTATCGCCTTTTACGCCTCTTCCGATAGCTTTATGGCAGCCAATTGGCCCGAAATCGCTACCGTTGATTACGGCTTTAAGCTAATCGTGAGCTTAGGCCTTTTCCTACCGGCATACGGTGTTTTGCTAAAAGTCTTACAGGACAAGATTTTGCGAGCCAATCCGCAAGAATCAATTTCCTAATTAACCCAACTGGCCAGACCTGTTATAATTTAACCAGTTAATAGCTCAGCCCTGCTCCTGTTAACGCGCGAGTGGGGCTGATTTTTTATGAGAGTAAACTATGTATTCTATTGAAATTAAAGCAGAGTCAAGTTTGACTCCCGAGTTAGCCGCTCAGCTTATCCAACTTAGCCAACAAATCCCTGAGCTCGATCACCCACTCACAAACGAAGTGTTGGACCAGCGCTTACAGGGCAAGACATATTTGATCTTAGTCGCATATGTAGAAGGTGAATTGGCAGGGTTTAAACTGGGTTATGAGCAAGAAGAAACCATATTTTACAGCTGGTTGGGTGGAGTAGCATCCGACTTTAGACGTTTAGGCTTAGCGCAGAGTCTACTCGAATATCAAGAAACTTGGGCACGCCGCCAAGGATATAATCATATTCAAGTGAAAACGATGAATCGTTTTCCTGCGATGCTTAATTTGTTGATCAGTAATCAATATTTAATTACTGAACTGACAGCCGATCCTAAAAGCTTAGTCGATCATAAACTGTATCTGTGCAAGTCGATCTAAACCGTTAATGGATGAGGGCAAAACGATATTTGTAAAGATGTGCACTTTTTGCAATAAATAGCTTGCAAACACAATTGAGAATGATTATCGTTAACGTGCGTTCCAAAACTCATCTTTAACAACGATGACTGGTAATCGACGTTGTTATGGAGCTCCTGAGTTTGCAAGCACGACATTGCTCACACACACTCTTTGTGGCCGGACTCATCATCCGGCTTTTTTTTGCCTAAAAATCAGTAATGCAAAGCCACATAATACAAAGCCAGCAATCGCTCGACATATTTTAATTCAAACTTAATCAGCCAAATACAACACAATGTCTATCTAACGGGATAAGACTAATCTGCAGACATATCGCTGTAGTTGCCCGCAAAGTGTAAGCCATCGTAGGGATTATTTTGCTGATCTTCCTTCGCTTCATGATACAAACCTATGGTAAATAAAGACCCTTTACCCAAAGTTGAACTCACTTCTATTGTGCCGCCAATCCGCTTGATAATGCCGTAACTGAGCGAAAGACCTAAACCAGTGCCATCCTTACGTGTGGTATAAAAAGGGTCGAAAATCCGTCCAAGCTGCTCTGCCGCTATCCCTGAGCCTTCATCTTCCACTTCGATTTTGACGCCAATCGGCATATCCTGCTGCACCCAGTCATAGGTTCGCACCCAAATACGTCCTTTACCGTCCATCGCATGCGCCGCATTCACGACAAGATTAATCAAGACTTGCAGCAACTGCGGACGATTAACCTGTACTGGACAACTGGCGTTCAACTCAGTGATCAGCACGACTTCTTGTTTTTGAATCGAATGTCGCACCAACACCAACATTTCTTCGATAATAGGAGTCATCGGATGCATTTCTAGTGGTGCGTTGAATTCGCCAGGTCGGCTGTATTGCAACAGGCTACGGATGATAGTGCTGATCCGCCCAACCTGTTGAATGACTAGATCAATTTCTTCTTTTACTACTTCAGCATTATCACCAAGTTCGTAGCGCAGTAATTCCATATTGCCAAGAATTACGGCCGTCGGATTATTGATTTCATGGGCGATACCTGCGGTCAATTCGCCAAGAGCAGTGAGCTTCTCGTTAGTGACGAGCTGTTGACGCGTTTCGTTTAGTAATGCCACGTTACGTTGCAGCTCTAAGGTTTTATCCTGCAGGCTACGAGTACGCTCTTCAACCTTCATTTCAAGCTGTTCTGCCGCCGCTTGAATTTGGGCATTTCGACGCTGTAGCAAGTCAAGCATACTGTCAAACTGCTCGGCTAAGTTCGATAACTCGTTATCCCGATCTAATCCTAAGGCACCGATACGAATATTGCGCCCCGACTGCACAGCTTGTACAACATGGTGAATACGTTCAATGGGCTGCAATAAACTATAAGCACCGCGATAAACCAGCAGGCCAGAGACCAACAGCACTAACATTAGAATCGTGCCTAGCTCTATGATATTGAGTAAATAATTATGGATAAATGGCGATTCAGAAAAGCCGGTATAGATCATACCGACACGTTGGCCGCGAACATCTTCCAAGGGGGCATAAGCGGAAATAAACCAATCGTTAAATACGAAAGCGCGATCGACCCACTGCTCGCCTTGAGTTAACACTTTGTCTTTCACTTCCTCCGACACTAAACTGCCAAGCGCGCGGCCCAGCGTCTCATTGCCTGTGGGATAAAAATGCAGCGGCACGTTGGTGGAAATACGGATGTTATCTAAGAAGATGGTCACAGTGCCGATGGAACGCTCGGGCAAGGTGCCTTTGTCGTATACCAGATCACGAATGTGGTCGACAATTCGAGTATCGCGATTAAACAAGATCCCACCATCGAGATACCAAGCCACTTTGCCTTCCATATCAGGGACGGGCAATAGGCTACGGCTCAATAAACCACGTTCTTCAACGGTTTTAACGGGGCTCTGCGCCCGCAAGGTTGCAACTATCGGAATGCTCGCAGTGATAGCCAATTCGGGATCGATACGTGCTAAACGCTCGGGCGGCAGCACCATCAAGCCGGAGTAAGGTAATAAACCGTCTAACTTAGGAAGGATTTGTCGTAAATCGGGGTCTGCGGCCGCTTCGGCAACACTAACTAAACGCAAATAATCGAGATTTAGCTGTTTTTTCTGTTCAAGAAGAAAAGCATCAATACTGGCTCGGTAGCTGACTTCGCCACTTAATTCTTTACCACTGAAAAGTGGCCTAAAGTCATTTTGAAAAGTCCAAGACGTCACCACACGTTCAAGTTGTTTTTCTTGGCGTACTTGCACTTGCTGCAAAGTGTTTTCGGCAACAGATAAGTCAGCTTTAACCTTCATAAACAGCTGCTTACCTGTGTAACTGATGTTCCAGTAAATAGTGATAAACACTAAACTCACCAGTGTCAGTAGAATGGGCAGTAACGTCAGGATTAATATGCGATAGCGCACTTTGGCCTGCATTTGCTGCCAACTGACACCAAAAAAGTGAGTGAAGAATGACACCCTATGACTCCTGTTCGCCACTAAAATCAAACCACTCTTTATACTTGCGATCTAAGGTCTTACGCGAAACGCCTAAATCCCTCGCCGCGGCAGACTTATTGCCAGAATGTAAGTCCACAACGCTAGTCACATGGTGTTTTTCCACATCTTTCAATGGCCAATCCAATGGATAACCCGATGTGGATAAAGACTCACTCTTCATCTGCTGCTTCCAATATTCCGCTGGCGGTTTGCCCAGCAAAATACAACGCTCAATCATGTTGCGCAGTTCACGAATGTTACCAGGCCACTCGTGTTGCTGTAGTTTCACCATATCTTCATGGCTCCACACGACTTCTCTTACCCCTAATTCAGCGGCAAGTTGGCGAGTGAAATGATGGGTTAACTCCACTACATCTTCGGGTCTATCACGTAATGGCGGGATTAAAATATCGAGCACATTCAGCCGATAATATAAATCTCGACGGAAATTCCCTGCATCCACTTCATCAATCAGAGTACGGTTAGTGGCCGCGATCACTCGCACATCGATGTTAACTTCTTTCTCGCTGCCCACAGGACGAATCGCTTTTTGCTCTAATACTCGGAGTAAAGCCGTTTGCATTTTCAGTGGCATTTCGCCAATTTCATCGAGAAAAATCGTCCCGCCCGAGGCAAAACTGAATAAACCTTCACGATTGCCTTTCGCACCCGTAAAGGCACCGGCGGTATGGCCAAACAATTCACTTTCGAGCAGTTCAGGGGCGATAGAGCCACAGTTAACTGGGACAAAAGGTCCCTGACGTCCACTAAGCAAATGCAATTGCCGTGCGACTAATTCCTTACCCGTGCCCGACTCACCTTGGATCAAGACAACGGCATTGGTCGGCGCCACACGTTCGATGATATGTTTCACCGACTTCATGGCTTCACTGCTGCCAATAATAGTCGATGAATAACCGATTGAAACCTCACGACGCAGCATCAAGTTTTCACGTTTAAGCAAGCGACGTTCGATACAGCGATCGACCGCAGTCATCATTTGTTCGAGGTGGAAAGGTTTCATGATGAAGTCAGACGCACCAGCGCGTAGCGCGGTAATAGCGACTTCCATGTCAGCATAGCCAGTCATAAATATGATGTCCGAACGACGACCCTGCTCATCTAGCGCTTCGTGCCATTCGATACCTGAGCGGCCTGGCAGGCGAATGTCGACGATCAGCAAATCGAAATGGCAACGGCTACGGAGCTGCTCCGCATCTTCGATACTGCCTGCTGTTTCGACTAAGGCGAATTTCTTCGAGAGTGCCTTATTTAAAAAACTGCGCATTCCGGGTTCATCATCAACAATCAGTACCGATACTGCCGATGGAAGAGGCTTGAGGTTATTATCTATCTGGCTCATATTGTCTGCTTCTGGACATTTTGACTCATTTGCGACCAATTCTAGCACTGAAAATAGATGAATAGGTCACTATGAACCATCAGAAGTTTGTCCTGAGACAATTTGTCTGTAGAGTATTTGTTAAGCTTGGGATCAAGCTCACAAATTAGGTTAAGCTGTGAAGAAAATGACCGCATTCTCAGCTTGGCATCTAACTTGCTTTCAACCGAACGTATTACAATTTACGAGACCTTCCACTCAGTAGGCATTTGAGTTGGAATCCTATTTTCCGCCAAGGAGTACCCATGCTAAACATGAAATCTCATATGAAGTCATTACTGGGACTGGTTGTTGCAGCCAGTATGTTCACTGTTTTACCCGCTCACTCGACTGAAATTATCAAGTTAGCCACCACCACCAGCACAGAAAACTCAGGCCTATTGAAAGAACTGTTACCTAAGTTCGAAAGTGAATCAGGCTACAAGGTTCAAGTCATCGCCACAGGTACAGGTAAAGCCCTGAAACTAGGTGAGCAAGGTGACGTGGATTTAGTCATGACTCACGCGCCTAGCGCCGAAGCTAAATTCGTAGCCGATGGTTTTGGTGTTGAGCCCCGTGGCATTATGGAAAATGATTTCGTAGTACTTGGCCCTAAAAACGACCCAGCAAAAATCCGTGACAGCAAAACGGCCGAAGAAGCCTTCGTTAAAATGGCAAAATCAGGCGTACCTTTTATCTCTCGTGGTGACAATTCAGGCACTCACATCAAAGAGTTAGAAGTATGGAAAGCGGCAAATGTTACTCCTAACTTCAAAGGTTATACTTCAGTCGGTCAAGGCATGGGTAAAACCCTGCTGATGGCAAACGAAATGCAAGGTTACACTCTGTCTGACCGTGGTACTTTCGTGGCTTATAAAACTAAACTCGATCTTGCCGTTGATTTCGATGGTGGCAAAACCTTAGCCAACCCATACCAAGTCATTCTCATCAACCCTGCTAAATACCCAGATCTGAACCACAAAGGCGCTAAAGCATTCAGCGACTGGTTGATCAGCAAAGAAGGTCAAAGCATGATCAACAACTTCAAAGTCGAAGGCGAGCAATTGTTCAAGGCAACTTATAGCGAATGAACGACGGCTGGCTAGCACTATTACAGCAGGCGTTAAGCCTGCTGTTTTCTTTAGACCCTGACGTTTGGTCCATCATTTCGATCTCGTTTTCGGTTTCTTTCGCGGCACTGCTGATCACGCTTGTTCCTTCCATGGTGCTCGGCTTTGTATTGGCGTTTGCGCCATTTCGCGGCAAATGGATAGTCACTAACTTAGTTCAAACTCTGCAATCAATCCCCACAGTGGTTATCGGTCTACTCGTGTATTTACTGCTAACACGCAACGGTCCTCTGGGCGATCTAAAATGGTTATTTACCCAAGAAGGAATGATTCTCGGGCAAATGTTCATCTGTGCCCCCGTACTAATTGCAATGAGCCAAGCCGCATTCACTAGCGTTGATCGCAGAGCTTGGGAAACCTCACGCACCTTAGGCGCCTCTTGGTGCCGTGCAGTGTGGACAGTCTGCCGAGAACTACGCATGCCCTTACTGCTGGCGATTGTCGCGGCCTTTAGTCGCATTCTGACCGAAGTCGGCTGCTCTATGATGGTCGGCGGCAATATTTTAAACGTAACCCGTAATATTCCTACTGCAATCGCACTTGAAACCAGCAAAGGTGACTTCGCCCAAGCTATCGCCCTCGGGCTAGTGCTGCTAATCTTGGCCTTGATCCTCAACTTTGCCTTAGGTAGTTTACGCGGCAAAGCCATGCCAAGGAGCCACTAAGCAATGACTAAGGTCAAACTGATCGCCCGTGACGTAGAAATGTCCTTTGGCGCGCGCCTGCTATTCAAAGCCGACGTATTATCGTTCTGCCAAGGAGATGTGATTTATCTGCAAGGCGACAATGGCACAGGCAAATCAACCTTGATGAAAATTCTGGCGGGCTTAATGCCACCAACCAAAGGCCATATTGAGGCTGTCGGTTTTGCCCAAAATGCTTGGTGGCGACGCAATCCATTGTTAGGTAAGGCCGTTTATCTGCACCAACATCCTTATTTGTTCGACGGCACAGTGGAATATAATCTCACCTATGGGCTGAATTTCAGCTCAGAAACAAAAGCCAAGGCGAAACAGCGGATTACTCAAGCAATTGAGATGGCGCAGCTAGGGTCGCTGCTGCAGGCAAGGGCCAGTAATCTCTCTGGCGGCGAAAGACAGCGCCTCGCGATTGCGCGCGCTTGGATCCTACAACCTAAACTATTAATGCTCGATGAACCCACCTCCAATATGGACAAGGATTCCCAAGAGCTAGTATTAAAAATGATCCAACAACTCAAACACGAAGGCACAGGAATGTTACTGAGTAGCCATCAGAATTGCGCGCTAACCGCCATCTGCGAACAACAGTGGCACATAGAAGGTGAGCGCGTGATGACCTCTTATCAACAGCCAGAATCTTTGCCAGCACAGGAGCCTTTGTATGTCATCGCAAATTGATGCCGTTATTCTCGCCGGTGGTATGGCCCGTCGCATGGGTGGCGACGATAAAGGTCTCGTCGAATTAAACGGCGAAGCCATGATTAAGCACACAATAGATAGAATAAAACCTCAGGTTAAGGAGATCCTGATCAACGCAAATCGTAACCAAACACGTTATGCTGAGTTCGGTTTTAAGGTGATAAGTGACGAGCATAGTGGTTTCCTCGGACCTTTAGCGGGTATGATCACCGCTATGGGCCAAACAGATGCAGACTACTTATTGGTAGTACCCTGCGACTGTCCACTCCTGCCACTCGACCTTGTTCCGCGTATGTTGGCAGCAATTGAAGCAGAAAAAGCCGAGATTGCTGTCGCCAGTGACGGTGAGTATGAACAACCCGTTGTTTTACTCTTAAAACCTAGCTTACGTGACTCGATGAAAGCGTTTCTTGAGGCGGGTGAGCGTAAAGTGGACTTTTGGTATATCAAACATCACTTCGTCGTAGCGTCATTCGCCGACCAGCCCAATGCTTTTGTGAATGTAAATACGCCAGAACAAAAACAACGACTAGCGATAAAAATCACCCAATAGCTAAAAAGGCTCCAATAACCCAAATTAGAGGTGCAAATGAGTAACCCCTTCGTCAATCCGCTCGCTATTCCCGTTCTCGGATTTTGTGCCTACAGTGGCACGGGGAAAACCACCTTACTCAAGCAATTGATCCCCGAATTAAATCAACGTGGCCTGCGCTTAGCCGTAATCAAACATGCCCACCATAATTTCGACGTAGATATTCCCGGCAAAGACAGTTACGAAATGCGTAAAGCGGGCGCACGACAAATGCTGGTCGCCTCCCATGTACGCTGGGCGCTGATGACAGAAGATGCGCGCGATGGCGATCCTGAGTTAGTCCATTTACTCAAGCAAATCGAAGCCGACAAAGTCGATATCGTCCTCGTCGAAGGCTTTAAAAAGCTCGCATTACCTAAAATTGAATTGCACCGCGCCGCCCACGGTAAACCTTTTATCTACACCCAAGATGAGAATATCCTCGCCATCGCCTGTTGCGACGACACTCAGTTGCCAAACGACGCACTCCCGAGTGAGCTGCGCCGTCTCGATCTCAACAATGTCAGCCAGATTGCCGATTTTGTGATGGAGTACGCCCAAAACTGGGAAGCGCCACTCCAATACCCCATTTCGGCCATGGATACCTGCGCCATAGGCGACAATAAAAACCTCAGCGTCAGCGAAGGTTTAGCGCAAATTTTATCCCATGTTTCACCCGTGGCAGAGATTGAAGACATCGAGTTAGACGCCTTAGATAACCGCGTACTGGCCAGCGACAGCATTTCTCCCGTTGACGTGCCACAACAAACCAATTCGGCGATGGATGGCTACGCCTTTGTCTATCAAGACCCAATGCCTGCCACCTTAAAATTGGTGGGAGAGGTTCTTGCCGGTCATCAATATTCGGGCACGCTTAAAGTCGGCGAGACCGTGCGCATCATGACGGGTGCAACAGTGCCCGCGGGTGCCGATACAGTGCAGCCCCGAGAGCTTGCCAAGGAAGTCGATGGCATTGTTAGCTTTGAAGGCCGCATTCTTTCTGGCCAACACGTTCGCCTCGCTGGAGAAGATATTGCTCAAGGCCAAGTCGCACTTGCAAAAGCTACTCGCCTAAGCGCCGCCGAACAAGGTTTACTAGCCTCACTTGGACTCAATCACCTGAGTGTATATCGCCGCCCAACTGTTGCAGTATTCTCCACCGGCGATGAAGTGAGCCAGCCTGGCGAAGTACTCAAAGCTAACTGCATCTATGACTCAAACCGCTTTACCATCAAAGCGATGGCAAAACGTCTCGGTTGTGATGTTATCGATTTAGGCATTATCGAAGATTCTGAAGCCGCCCTTGAAGCAACTCTCGCTAAAGCCGCCAACCTTGCCGATGTCGTCATTAGCTCTGGTGGTGTGTCTGTCGGCGATGCGGACTACATCAAAACCGTGCTTGCACGCCTCGGAAAAATTGATTTCTGGCGGATTAGCATGCGTCCGGGTCGGCCACTCGCCTTTGGTAAAGTAAATGACAGCTTATTCTTCGGGCTACCTGGCAACCCAGTCGCAGTCATGGTGTCTTTCCTGCAATTTGTGCAGCCCGCTTTACGAAAATTAGCAGGTGAAGTGAATTGGCAAGCGCAGCTATTCCCTGCAATAAGTGATGAAACTCTACGAAGCCGCCAAGGCCGCACCGAATTTATTCGCGGGATTTATCAGCTTGGTAAAGATGGACGCCTACACGTGAGTAGCACGGGCAACCAAGGTTCTGGGATGTTAAGTTCAATGGTTAAAGGGAATTGCCTCATCATCATAGGGGATGATGCAGAAGCCGTGAATGCAGGTGAAACTGTATTTATTCAACCCTTTGCGGATCTGCTTTAGGATCCAGTGAGTTTTTATGAGTCTAATTGTGGATTCCTTTGGCCGTAAGGTCGAATATTTACGGCTCTCGGTCACCGACCGCTGCGACTTTCGCTGTGTTTATTGCATGACGGAAGATCCCTGTTTTCTGCCAAAGGATCACGTACTCCACCTCGAAGAATTAGCTTGGATTGCCCAAGCCTTTACCGAGCTTGGTGTGACTAAAATTCGCCTGACCGGCGGTGAGCCCTTAGTTCGCACCGATTGCGACCAGCTAGTGGGTCTGCTTGGCAAACTGCCTGGGCTGACGGATTTATCCATGACAACTAATGGTTCAAGGCTGACAAAATTCGCTAAACCCATGTTTGATGCAGGATTAAAGCGCCTCAATATCAGCCTAGATACCTTAAACCCCACACTGTTTACTCAGCTAACGCGTAACGGCAAATTAGACAGAGTCATCGATGGTATTGATGCGGCTATTGCGGCGGGATTTGAACGTATCAAGATTAATGCGGTGATTTTAAAACAGCAGAACGATAATGAAGTTATTGATTTAGTTGATTTCTGCCGTGGCCGTAACTTAGACATCGCCTTTATCGAAGAAATGCCACTTGGCGAAATGGATGAGCGGAAACGCGCCCGTCATTGCAGTAGCGATGAAGTAAAAGCCATCATCAATAGTCACTATCCGCTACAGCTTTCCAACAAACGTACCGGCGGCCCAGCACGTTATTACACTATGGCTGACAGCCCAATCCATATCGGCTTTATCTCGCCCCACAGCCACAACTTCTGCCACGAATGTAATCGCGTGCGCGTCACAGTCGAAGGCCAATTATTGCTGTGTTTAGGCAATGAACATGCCGTTGATCTCAAAAGCATAGTCCGGGAATTTCCGGCTGATATTGAAAGATTAAAAGTCGCTATTCTCGCGGGAATTAATCTCAAGCCTAAGCAGCACGACTTTAGCAATAATCAGGTACAAATCCTACGCTTTATGAACGCCACAGGCGGTTAAGCATCACCACTCCATCGCTTAAGGGCTAGCATCTCAATTTGGCCGTGATAAACTCGAAGCATCACCCCATACTTAGCGTTACACATTTCTATGGCATTAACTCGTAAGCAATGGAATAACATCATCATAGTCGCCTGCGCCTTTATGGTCGCCGTGCTGACTTTTATGGATAACAAAACCAATAATGTTCCGAGTGATGCTCAGCGACTGTTTGACGATAATGCACCGCTTTCACAGCTGCAACTCGACGGGTTATGGCTGCACAAGCAAGCATCACAATGGGAG
The DNA here is from genome assembly GCF_043359565.1 of Shewanella sp. S23-S33. Classification (NCBI taxonomy): domain Bacteria; kingdom Pseudomonadati; phylum Pseudomonadota; class Gammaproteobacteria; order Alteromonadales; family Shewanellaceae; genus Shewanella; species Shewanella sp. S23-S33. Next base: position 29,751 of record NZ_JBHFFD010000047.1, read on the forward strand.
TGCGACACTAAAATCCTCAACTGTGATGAGTGGGCAAAGGCGTGGCAAACCATACGGGTATCCCCATTAACCGCCGCGCCAGAAACCACAGATAATCCGCAAGAATTAGTCATCCAGATTGCAGATATCCGCGATGCTCAACTGTGGATCTATTTTCCCAATGAAGGCGCCTTAAAGTCTCCCGCAGGTAATTGGTATTTAGTACCACCGAGTTTAAGATCTAAACTGCAACCGATCCTCGATGCGAAACCCGCAACTTAATGTCACCCAATTTTACTTAAGATAAGAAAGAATCCATGCCGGAATTACCAGAAGTTGAAGTCACCCGTCAGGGTATTGCCCCCTACCTTGTCGAGCAAACCGTAATAGATCTTGTGATCCGCAATGGCTCGTTGCGCTGGCCTGTGCCTGACATAGCCAAACAGATTATCGGTCAAGTTATACGCCAAGTGCGACGCCGTGCTAAGTATCTATTAATCGACACTGACGCGGGCACCAGCATAGTGCATTTGGGTATGTCAGGGAGTTTACGGATTTTGCCCCACGACACGCCAGTGGAAAAGCATGACCATATCGACTTAGTGCTCGCCAACGGCCGCATTTTACGTTTTAACGATCCCAGACGTTTCGGTGCTTGGCTATGGTGTGAACTCCCAGAAGAAGCCCATCCATTACTCGCCAAACTGGGGCCAGAGCCACTGACTAATGCTTTTAATGTCAAACAATTAGCGGCAGCTTTAGCGGGCAAGAAAAAAGCGATCAAACTCTGCCTGATGGATAATCATATCGTAGTAGGTGTAGGCAATATTTACGCCAATGAAGCCCTGTTTGCCGCAGGTATTCATCCAGAGGCCGAAGCAGGTAAAATCGATATCGAGCGTTTGACCGTTTTAGTTGCCGAAGTGAAGCAAATCTTAGCCCACGCCATTAAACAGGGTGGAACCACGCTGAAAGACTTCACCAATGCCGATGGCAAGCCGGGCTACTTCGCCCAAAAACTGCATGTCTATGGTCGCGGCGGTGAAACCTGCACAAGCTGCGGTAACCTACTGAGTGAGATCCGTTTAGGCCAGCGCACCACAGTATTTTGTGGCATTTGCCAAACACGCTAACATTGCGTTATTTATAAGCCAAAATGCCAAGCAAGTGCTTGGCATTTTTCGTTATTTAATCAATTATATCTGTCAAAAACGATACTCAAAACTGCTAAATAGCGTGGTATTGGTATCATTTTCTTGAACTTCAAACTCCGATCTCGATACTGTTCCACCTAAGCTCCACATGCCTTTCCACACAGGCATACGGTAAGAAAGCTCCAGCATCAATAAATCTTCTTTTGGTGGTTGTGGCGCCCAAGTGTTTGCCACATTGGAGCCATCTTTATTCAGCTTCGCATAACGCAGCAACGAGGTAAAACCACGGCTGTTATTAAACTGGCCAACTAATCCAACCACGAACACTTGTGCATCGCTATCATAGGTAGAACCCAAAGCACGACCATAGTAGCGAGCACCACTCAGATAGACAGGATCCTCATAGAAACAATTGGCACGATCACCATCGCATTTTACATAGGTGTCCGAATATTCCATGAACAACTTAAACTGCTTACCCGATGTGCCAAAATGGGTATCAATACCCCAAAGTGAGCCGCAGTCACTACCATTTTCACAACTATGTTCGAGATATAATCCAACGGGGATATCCTGCAAAGTATCGGCATAACGCATATCAATACTTTGAGTTCTATGGCCTGCATCGCGGCGCTCATTTGGCGCACAATCATTTGTACCATCGATACAAACAGCATTACTCGCAACCGAATCCCACCAAGAGTCAAAGTTACAATCTTGGCCCTCACCACAAAATAAGGTCGACCAAGACAATCCCACTTCTAACTGTTTAATCGGTCTTGCACTTAAGCGCATATCCCACTCAGCCGTCTTAGGCACAGCACGATCCACTTCAGTTAAGCTAAATCCGGTTTTAAAGGTCCAAGGGCCAATCCAAGATAACCAAGGTGTTTCAAAAGCTGCGGCATTGTTACGGCTCAAGGTTAACGATGACATAGGGCGGGCGTTATTAGAACGATGTAGAGCCGAGTCAACCCCCGGTCCCCACCACTGCTCAACCGCGCCTAAGGTTGCGATCCAATTGCCAAAAATGATGGCAAAATAAGACTCATCAAGGCGGAAGTTTTTATTATCTTGCGGATCATAGGTTTCTGCCACAGTCGCCTTATAAGCAACACGCGATCCTAAATACTCGTAGGAGCCCAGCACTTCACCTTTCTCGCGATAGTCAGAACCATAATGTTGAAAGCGAGCAGGATCAGATGCTGCCGATACTTTTACCCGTGCATTACCACGATTATCGACAGCATTTTGATAATAAAAATTAACCCGTGCAAAGGCTTGTACTAAAGAAGGAGAAAGCAGCTCAGGCTCAATTTTCGCTAAATCACCACCAATGCCTGACCACATCAATGGATAAGTATTCACTGGCACAGTGATCACACCCGCATCAGCAAGTGCTTGAATGTCAGCTCTAAGATAAATATCAGAGGCATCGACCCAAGGTGCAGCAGCAAGCATCGAAGAAAAAAACAGGCCAGAGGCAATGCTAGTAGCAAGGATCGTGGGGGAAAAAAAAGCCTTCATAACATCCTTTTAAGTATCATCACAAGGCAACAATGCCTCAAAGTTAACACAAAACTCCTACGTAAAAACTATCTAGTTCGCAGGTAAAATCTAAGGTTTAACCAACTTAAGCTTTGCCGCCAATGCAGCCGTTACTTCAGGGTGAACAAACTGGCTCACATCGCCACCATGCAGGGCGACTTCCTTTACTAAGGTGGAAGATATAAAAGAATTCTCCTCAGCGGGCGTTAAAAATACGCTTTCCAGATCAGGACTCAATCTGCGATTCATATTTGCTAATTGGAATTCATATTCAAAGTCGGATACCGCGCGTAACCCACGCACAAGTACACTGGCCTTTTGCTCCTTGGCAAAATCCACTAGCAACCCAGAAAACCCCACCACCTCGACATTATCCAAATGAGCAGTCACCCGATTGACCAATTCAACTCGCTCTTCAAGGGTGAATCTAGGCTGCTTGGAAGGGTTAGCCGCAATGCCAATCACCACATGTTTAAACAGTTTAGCCGCACGCTCAATCAAGTCGGCATGACCATTGGTGATAGGATCGAAAGTCCCAGGGTAAATTGCTCTTGTATGCATAGTAAAAGTACATCCCACCGCTATCATATATTCATTAAAGGCACCCAAGAAGATACCCAAAAACACGCTGCTAACTCAATTTACGCTTAAATGCCATCCACTTCCGCCGAAAACGATTTAAGGATCGCATCCACTTCTGCGGATGAAATGAAACTAACTTACCGCCACGCTGAACACAAGTTATAGACAATAGTATCTCATTGAGAATGGCGATCACCTTAAGCTTTATCAGCTCTGGATTTTTACAACTCGCGTTATACCAGCCTTTACCTTGTTTGGTAGGAAACATATAAGTCGACAAATGGTTTTGTATTTCAGCACAGCTACGGGCAAACTCAACTTTGCCATGATTAACTAGAATTGACGCTTTAAAATCATCATCGCAACCAATCTTATCGAATGGCAGTAATAGCCCGATATCCTTCATATGTATTGCCAACAAATAAGATGCCATCCATGCATCACCCGTCACTTGGTTTAACTGAATGGTCTGTTTAAAATGCTTAATATCGCCCACTACCTCGCCAAAACTCGCGCGATTAATAGCCTGACTAATAAAATTCACATTAAGTGATGAAAACGGCCAATGGTGGCAAAAAGTATCATTAGCAAAAATCAGTACATCATCATCTACTATATTAATCTGCTGTCGAACATGGGCAAGCCCTTCGTCCCAAGCAGAAAACTCCCAACCTTTATTACTGCCTTCAAGCTCAAAATCAATAAAGTGATCATATTGAGTGGTTTGCGAACGCGCCCCAACCGTATTGTATACAACGCAGATTTTAACTTTGTCGGAAATTTTTGACAGAATATCGGCACTGTACTTAAGTGCGCTTTCCTTGTAATGCGGATAATAACTCACAAGAATTACTATCGCTTGGCGTTTTCGATCATACATTTACAGTAAACCTCGACGAACTAAAATGTAAAAGCATCGGCAAATGCCGTCCCCATCTTATCTTTAGCAGACAATATGGGAGGGACAGTTATCGGCCAAGCTATTGCTAACTCGGGATCATCCCAGGCAATACTCTGTTCTGAGGCTGGATGGTAGTAATCGGTACATTTATACACAAATTCAGCTTCATCACTCGTGACATAAAAACCATGGGCAAAGCCTGCAGGAATCCACAACTGTCTTTTATTCTCTGCTGATAAGTAAATGCCAACCCAGTGGCCAAAAGTCGGGGAATTTTTACGTAAATCAACTGCCACATCGAAGACTTCACCCGAGGTCACTCGTACAAGTTTGCCTTGGTTTTGCTCAGTCTGATAGTGCAAACCGCGCAGTATCCCTTTACAAGACTTCGAATGATTATCCTGCACAAATAGGCAGTCGGCGACCTTTTGTTGGAAACCTCTCTGGTTCCAGGTCTCCATAAAAAAGCCACGTTCATCACCGAAAACTTGAGGCTCGATAATTTTCACATCTACAATGTTAGTTTCTATAATATTCATGGTCTTACTACTATAAATAGGCCTTAATGTCTTTAAACGCCAATCGCCAATCACTCGCATAAACACCTAGGTTTGTTGCAATTTTTGTACAATTCAACCGTGAATTTAAGGGTCTTTTAGCGGCAGTGGGGTACTCAGATGTAGTAATAGGCTTAACCTTAATGTGCGTATTTAGACACCGTTGGGCATAGGCCTCGTCAAAAATATACTGTGCAAATTCATGCCAAGAAACATAGGGTGAGCCACTAAAATGATAGATACCCCAAGGACATTCAGGCTCCATTGAGCGTTTTGCCATAGCGATCAGCGTGTCGGCAATATCACCCGCATAGGTGGGGCTCCCAAACTGATCACAGACAACACGGATATCCGACCGTTCACGGCCAACACGCAACATCGTTTTGACAAAATTAGCCCCAGTCTCGCCAAATACCCATGAGGTTCTCAAGACAAAATGCTGAGGATTTGCGTCAATAACAGCTTGTTCACCCGCCAGCTTAGTTTCACCGTAAACACTTCGAGGATCGACTGTATCTGACTCAATATAAGGAACCTTTGCATCACCAGAAAACACATAATCGGTAGAAACATGGATCATAGTGGCTTTAATCTTATTGGCCGCAACAGCTAAATAAAGAGGCCCCAAGTGATTTACACGCTTTGCATTAAGCTCATCTTGCTCAGCCCTATCCACTGCAGTATAAGCTGCGGCATTGATCACGACATCAGGGCGAAAACGTTCAATGCAAGCATTTACGGCCAGCTCATCGGTAATATCCAGCAAGTGTCGATCCACTGCCAATAATTCCACGTGGGTATTAATGCCGCCGCTCAGTTTCTCAACCAATTGACTACCGACTTGTCCTTTTGCACCTGTGACGAGTATCTTCATCGGCTTATCTACCCACAATGAATCGAACTGAATGAAAAGTCATAGGACTATCGCTTATCCATAAGTGAGACTAAATAGCGACCATAATCATTTTTTAGCATAGGTTGAGCGAGAGCAATCAATTCAGCATCACTCAACCAGCCATTTCGCCATGCAATTTCTTCTAAGCATGCCACTTTTAGACCTTGTACATTTTCAATTGTCTGCACAAAGGAAGAGGCCTGATGCAGACTCTCATGCGTACCAGTGTCTAACCAGGCAAAGCCACGCCCAAGAATTTCAACATTTAAGCTGCCGGCATTAAGGTAAATTTGGTTCACCTCAGTGATTTCAAGCTCGCCACGGGCGGAGGGCTTGATGCTTTTAGCAATATCGATGACCGAATTATCATAAAAGTACAAACCAGTCACAGCCCAATTCGATTTCGGTGTGAGCGGTTTTTCTTCGATACTGATGGCGCGGTAATCTTGATCAAACTCCACGACTCCGAAACGCTCGGGATCTCGGACGTAATATCCAAATACCGTCGCCCCCGTAGGTCGGCTAGCGACCTGTTTTAAGGTTTTACTAAAAGATTGGCCATAAAAAATATTGTCGCCGAGTACTAAACAAACACTGTCACTACCAATAAAATCTTCTGCAATAATAAATGCTTGCGCTAAGCCATCGGGACTCGCTTGAATCGCGTAGGAAATGTGAATACCAAAGTCGCGGCCATCACCCAATAATCGCTGGAAACTCGCATTATCTTCCGGTGTAGTGATCACTAACACATCACGGATTCCTGCCAGCATAAGTGTCGATAATGGATAATAAATCATTGGCTTATCATAAACAGGCAACAGCTGTTTGGAGACACCTCGAGTGATAGGATATAAACGGCTACCAGAACCACCCGCGAGAATAATACCTTTCATTGATAATCCTAAGATTTTAGATCCTAGTTTCCCAGTCAAAACAAAAATGACCGAAAACCTAAGATCATATTGAAGTTATTGAGTGAAATGATTAAATGCCTAAACGTTCACGCTGATATGAGCCATCAAGCACATGTTGGCACCAAGATTGATTGGCGAGATACCATTCAACGGTTTTACGAATACCTGAATCGAAGGTCTCTACGGGCTGCCAACCTAATTCTGTCGCGACCTTAGATGCATCGATAGCATAACGTAAATCATGCCCCGGCCTATCATCAACATAGGTAATTAAATCGCTATAACGGGTGATACTATGGGGTTTTATCGGTGCCAACTCTTCCAATAACTCACAAATCGCCATCACAACATCGATATTTTTCTGCTCGTTATGTCCGCCGATATTATAAGTCTCACCGATAACCCCCTTAGTCACGACGCGATACAGTGCCCGAGCATGATCTTCCACATATAACCAGTCACGGATCTGTTGGCCGTTACCATAAACGGGTAAGTCCTTACCTTCCAAAGCATTCAAGATCATCAATGGAATAAGCTTCTCGGGGAAATGGAAGGGTCCATAGTTATTCGAACAATTTGTGACAATAACAGGCAAGCCGTAAGTGCGATGCCAGGCACGCACTAAATGATCGCTCGACGCCTTAGAGGCAGAATACGGGCTACTGGGCGCATAGGGTGTCGTCTCAGTGAAGAGATCCGTCATATTCGGTAAATCACCATACACTTCATCGGTAGAAATATGGTGAAATCTAAACTGTGACTGTCGCTCGGCATCGAGTCCACGCCAATAATGACGAGCCGCTTCCAGCAACTGATATGTGCCTATAATATTGGTTTCAATAAAAGCGGCAGGACCATCGATCGAACGATCGACATGACTTTCAGCAGCAAGATGCATAACAACATCAGGTTGATGAGCAGAAAATACACGGTCTAACTCTGCTCTGTCACAAATATCAAATTTTTCAAATTGATAGCTTGGATTCGATTCAACGCCAGCCAGAGATTCTAAGTTACCCGCATAGGTCAATTTATCGAGATTCACGATCGAGTCTTCGGTGTTACTTAAGATATACCGGATCAATGCTGAACCAATAAACCCTGCACCACCCGTTACTAAGATCTTCATTCCAACCTCAAAAAATTATCACAAAAATTATGAGGTTTATGATATCAAACCACTCAGTAAAGGTACACGATCAACCAAAGTAACAGCAAGACGGTAGGCACAAAGCCACAGCCTACCCAAAATATTGTTATGACTTTTCCTAAACAATAGGATGAATGCATTGAGATACCAACGAGCCTACACAAGCAGTTACAATACTTTCTAAGCAATGTTAAAATACTTAGCCTCGCTATCAAAATCAACAACTTAAGATAAAATGCACTTAAACAACATAATAGGTTAGATAATGCAAACGAGATACATCATTTTTGCACCTTCATATAATCGAACCTCTGGAGGCGTCATTGTTTTACACAAACTGTGCCATCTCATTAATGAGCTCGGTGGTAATGCTGTGATATCCCCTCTTTTTCAACAATATAAAATCAGCAAAAAAGATCTCTCTGGACTAAAAAAACTTATTAATAAGTCTATTGATGGGTTATTTAGAAAATATAGAACCAACCCTGAATTCAACACGCCGATATATAAAGGTGAAGTCACTGATAATGATATTGTTATTTACCCTGAACTCATTTTTGGTAATCCTTTAAAAGCAAAGAACATCATTCGGTGGTTACTAAATAAGCCAGGTTTTTTTACCGGAGAGGTTTTCTATGGTGCTAATGAACTTTATTTCAAATTTGACCATGGTCTAGTCAATGACTTTCATTTCCATGGCTCGACATTATCGAATAACATTCTCAATATATTGCATATTCCCTATGAAATATACAATGAAAAAAATACGCAAGAGCCTAGAGTCGGTGTCGCATATTCAATCCGAAAAGATAAAATAAAGCCTAAGACATACCACCCAAAAGATGCAATTCTTATTGATGGTTTATCACATGAAGAAATTGCTAACATATTCAAAAGGGTGAAACAATTTATTTCATATGACGCATACTCAGCCTATTCATCATTTGCGAGCTTATGCGGCTGCGAGTCAATTGTAGTACCAGAGGAAGGGATCACAAAGGAACAATGGTATCCCAACATTGAGAATCGGTATGGCATAGCCTATGGATTGGAAGACTTAGAGTTCGCCAATTCGACCAGGTATCTAAAAAGACAGCACTTTGAAAAGCTAGATAAGCAATATGCTCAATCTGTGACTGATTTTATGCTGGAATCAAAAACATTTTTTAATTTATCCTGACGGCTATAGCCACAGGGGATATGCTTGGCATTTATTCAGCATAAATACTAGGCATATCCTTACGTAAAGTAAAACCTACTTAAGATTTGCAATATCTGCAATATTAAGTAACTTCCGCTGCCGTTCTTTAATTCTCTTTGCTGGCACGCCAGCGTATATGCCAAATTCATGGCATATGTTATTAACCAAAGATAATGCCCCAACAGCAACACCATCATGAATGATGGACTCAGGTAAGATCACACTGCCACTGCCTATGACAACATGCCTTCCAATCAATACATCACCATGATTTACATTTGTAAATTCTGCTGGCACTGTGGGATTTGTCATATACTCACCAGAGTAATCATCACTACTAGAATATACACTGACACGAGATGATAACGTACTGAAATCAGATAGCACGATTTTTCCTGCGCCGATCAATAAAGAAAAAACGGCTATATGTACATAATCGCCAATGACTATTCCGCCAATACCGGCAGATAACACACAAAAATCATCAATTCGGATATTGTTGCCAAGAGTAATTCTCTCAGCACCGTAGATAGAGGCTTTATCGGAAATAAAAACCGCCTCTCCAACGGAGGCAAAACCCATCTTTTCTAATTCATCTCTCGTCAAATAAGCCAATTAGATATTCCTTATCAAGTCAACAACTAAATTAACATCAATCATTTCCATTTCATTAAAAATAGGAATGCACAATACTTTATTTGAAGTCTCATTCGCATAGGGAAGATGATCTACTGAAGCAGACTCCAACCCTTTATACATAGACATATTACTGATTAACGGGTAAAAATAACGACGAGATAAAACATTGTTTTTCTTTAGTTTTTCATAAAGTTCATCCCGAGTCAGACTATATGATGATTCAACCAAAATAGGGAAATAAGAATAGTTACTGTTACTATCTTTAGATAACATCGGCACAGTAATTCCTTCTACTTCAGCAAGCTTCTCTCTATAGTGATGATCGATAACTTTTCGTTGCTCTATCGCTTGGGTAATATGTTTCAACTGTACCAAACCAAACGCGGCATTGATCTCACTCATTTTTCCATTTATGCCTACCGCGGTAACCGTTAACTCATCCTCAATACCAAAGTTTTTCAACCTATCAATTTGCAATTTGGTTTCTGCATCTGGACTAATCACGGCTCCACCTTCAAAAGTATTAAACACTTTCGTAGCATGAAAGCTTAAAATCGATAAATCACCATAGTTAAGTAAACTCTGACCTTTGTAATTAACACCAAATGCATGGGCAGCATCATAAATGACCTTAAGTCCATGTTTATCTGCAATAGCCTCGATAGCCTCAACATCACACGGATTGGAATAACAATGTACTGGCATAATAGCCGATGTCTTAGGTGTGATCGCAGCCTCAATTTTTTTGGGGTCTATATTGAACGTATTAGGATCTATATCGACAAAAACGGGTATGAGTCCGTTCCATAAAATAGAATGGCTCGTCGCAACAAAAGAATATGGCGTAGTAATAACCTCTCCAGATATCTTTAATGCCTGCAAAGACGTAATTAACGCGATCGTGGCATTATTAAATAATGAGACATGCTGCACGCCAAGATACTCACCAAGCTCCTGTTCAAGTCTTTGATGAAACGGTCCATTATTTGTTAACCAACGATTACGCCATATTTCTTCAAGATATGGCGTAAACTCACTCAGTTCAGGCAAGAACGGTTGAGTCACAGGGATCAGTTTAGACATTTGTATTCTCTCAATAAATGATGCAGAAATATTGCAAACCAGCAGAGTAAGGTTAATAGGCTAAAAATGACTCATCATAAAAATCAGCCAAGATCTAACAAAAATGCCAGCTCCTTCATCGCCACATCAAGCCCGTTAAGCTGCTCGCCTCTTGCTAATGAGGTCATAAGCTGATTAGCTGATGTAGGATCTAAGAGCAAGGCTATCTTATGCGCCATGACTTCTGATTTAGTTTCACAACTTATTACGTACTTTTCTGATACACACTTTTCAATTCGTGGCGGCTGATCCTTCGATACAGGAACCGCTAATGTCGGTTTGTGCAGCGCTATCGCTTGTAATAAAGTATCCCCACCGCTCAATACGGCAGCCTTAGCCGCAGCCAACATATTAATAAATTGCTGATTATTCAATTGAGGAATAACAACTACCCCCTCAAGCTCAGGCAGAAGATTGGGGTAATTCGGGCCGAAAACCATGACACTTAAAATACCAGATGCTTTATAACTTTCACTGGCAGCCTTAGCAAAAATATCAGCGGCTAGTTCACCATTCACCCTGTGACCACCAGAACCCGCATTGAATAATACAAACTCATTTTGCGTTAGCTGATATTGCGCTAATAATGCCGATTGGGTAATTGTATCTGGCTGGGTAAAGACAGGACCAATATTCAAAGGCTCAGGTCTATTAATTAGCTTCAGCTTAAGACGATCTAACCAACTAATAGGGCCAATCACAAATTCTGGTTGCACGACCCAATGACAATCCGTCACTAAAGCGCGGCCAATTTTCATTCCACGACTACGCTTACGCTTATGCTGACTGAGAAAGATTACCTTTGCACCGAGTTTATGGGCATGGACTAACTGCGATTTACGACCCGATGCGTCGAACAATACTATATCAGGCAGGAAATCAGACATGATTTGGTTAACCGCCTTGACTTGTTTAGTCGGCGTATCTTCGAGTAGCTCAGCAGGATAAGGGCACTGAGTCGCATAGGGAGCTTGTTGACTCAAAATAAACTTAATCTCGGCATTCGGCCAAGTTCTCTTCACCTCATCGGCAATGATCATTGAGCGCATATACTCACCTATGCCCTCAGCCGATGAGACTGGGATAAACAAGAACTTAGGGGCTTTTTGAGGAGCCATAATTAACCTTTAATCCAAATAAATTTATTCTGAAGCTTTAGTGTCATGCGCCACCAGCTCAAACTTCTCAATCACGGCTTCAACACTGATCAAAGCCATCAAATGCTCGCCTTTGGCGCGAGTGCCCCACTTAATTTGTCCACTATGTTGCGATCTCATGGCCTCATCATAGGCACTCACCACATATTGTTGCGATAGGTAAGGACCTGTGCGCCCAGGATTGGAATGGGCATATAAACCAATGACTGACGTGCCTTGGGTCACCGCCATATGCGCAGGGCCCGTATCAGGCGCTAACACTAAATTGGCGCGTTTTAGCAGTGCTAAGAGTTGAGTCAAACTGGTTTTGCCCACTAAATTATCGATTTTAGAAGGGCACGCTTGCAAAATTTGCTCTGCTAAATCCTTCTCAAGTTGAGTTGGGCCACCGCACAGCATGACTCTAAATCCTTTCGCAATCGCATAACTCGCGACGGCGGCATAACGCTCTGGCAACCAGTTACGTTCAGCCTTACTGGCTGCGGCGCAAATGATAAAGACTTTTTCATTGTCTTTAATCTGTGTCTGGGCAAATTCAGTATCCGCAATTGGCACAGGAATATGCCACTGGGGAGTAAGATCGTTAACGCCAATCGCCTTAGCGAAGCCCATAAATCCTTCGAGCACATGGGGCTTGGCCAAGGGCTCCACCCTGTGATTTGTCACTAGCCACTGACCTTCTTTAGCGCGGGCACGATCGAAACCAATGCGTACTTTTGCCGAAATAGCCAATGAAGCCAAAGTTGCACGTAGCGCAACCTGCATATGCAGCAGCACGTCAAAACGTCGGCCTTTTAATGCCTTACGTAAATTAAAATAACTACGCCATCCTTGAGATTTATCAAAAATAACAAACTCAATGCCAGGTAAATGCTTCAACAATTGATATTCGAGTTTACCGATCACCCATGTGATTTTGAGCTCGGGATATTGCCGCTGAATCGCCTGCACCATAGCCACGGCATGACAGACGTCACCGATTGCGGATAAGCGAAGCAAACAAAGGGAATTCATGGTATTGGGATTTAAACTCATTGGGATTGAAGCTAATTAGCTCTTAAGGTTATTTGGCGCAAGCTAAGGATCTTAATGTAGAATGGCCCTAGGTGCCACGCTTAAGTCAACAAATCTCCCATGAATGCTCAGATACAGATCATAAAAACCGCCCAAGGTCACATGGCGCTTTGCCAAGAAACACCAAAAGATATCGCTCCGACTTGGTTTGCGGTGGATTTTTGGCGCGCTAAAAATGCTGTCGTCGGCTCATCCAAAGGCCGCTACACCACTTGGTTTGTGGCATTTGAGCACAGTCATTGGGTATTGCGTCATTACTGGCGTGGCGGCTTAGTGGAGAAATTCAGCAAAGATGCTTACGTTTATACCGGCCTTGAAAATACCCGCGCCATGGCCGAGTTACGCTTATTAAACATTTTGTATCACGAGAATTTTGCTGTACCTAAGCCGATTGCCGCCAACATAGTACGCGATGGATTATTTTACCGCGCCGATATCATTATCGAACGGGTCGAAGGCGCCGAAGATTTAGTCGCTAAACTCGGCAAAGGGGTCATGAGCACAGAGCAATGGCAGGCATTAGGGGCTTGCATCGCCCAATTCCATCAGCGTGGTGTGTACCACGCCGACCTCAATGCCAAGAATATTCTGTTCCAGCCCGCACAAACTGAACTCTTAACGCCAGAGCGGTTTTATCTTATCGATTTCGACCGTGGTGAGTTAAAAACACCGAGCCCGCAATGGCAGCAATCGAATCTAGACAGACTGTTACGTTCCTTTAATAAAGAACAAGCCAAGCTACCAAACCTTGCCTTCACCGCTGATAACTGGTCATCACTGATGCAGGGCTACCAAGCGGCGATGCAAAGCGCCTGATCCACTTAACAAATTATCCCGTTTAATTAAGCCTTTATGAGGGATTGTGCTAAAACAAATTGCCGTTGTAAGGCACCACGATTAGCCTCAACCACAGCCAATCCCGCGTTCACCGCCTGCAGGCGTGACTCAGGTTTAGCAAAATACTCAATCAAGTTAGCGACAAGTTCATCCGCCGAAGCGACAACCCTTAACCCTCCAGCATCCGCCAACATCTGCGTAATCTGGGCAAAGTCCCAATGGTTCGGCCCCACCATAACAGGTACGCCCATAGCAACAGGCTCCAAGGGATTATGGCCACCATTATTAATCAGCGTGCCACCGACAAAGGCTTGGTCCGCCGCGCCATAAAAGGTCAGAAGTTCACCCATGGTATCGCCTACCAGCACTTGTGTCGTAGCCGTCACGGGAAAATTACCGCTGCGGCGAACAGATTCAAAACCTTGGCTGGCAACAACCTCAGCAACAGCAGAAAACTGCTCAGGATGACGCGGTGCAATAATCAGCAAGGCATCGGGCCACTGAGCCAATAATTGCCTATGGGCGGTGAGCATGGCGTCAAATTCTCCTGGATGTACACTGCCTGCAACCCAAATCGGCGAGGTTTCACGTCCCCAAGCCTGACGCAACTGCTTGGCATTAGCTAAACGCTCGGGCGTAATACTGAGATCAAACTTCAAGCTACCGCATACTGTCACTCTGTCCGGCGATACACCTAACTCGATAAAACGCTGCGCTTCCACTTGAGTTTGCACCGCAATAACATCGAGTCGTTGCAACATGGGTCGATTGAGTGTTGGATACTTGGCATATTGCGCCGCCGACTTGGCCGACAGACGTGCATTAGCCAACATCAAGTGCACACCTCGCTTGGCCGCTATGGCAACCAAATTAGGCCACAGTTCAGTTTCCATAATGATGCAAGATTTAGGTGAAACTTGGCGCAAGAAACGCCGCACACACCAAGGTAAGTCAAAGGGTAAATAACAATGTTGCACTGAGTCACCAAAGGCTTTACGCACTTCGGCAGACCCTGTTGGGCTGGTTGTTGTAACCGTAATGCTTAACTCAGGGTGTGATTGCATAATCAAACGGATCAATGGGATTGCCGCGAGCGTTTCACCCATAGACACAGAATGGACCAGTAAATCCGTCGATTTAAGTCGAGTTAATCCAAAACGCTCCCCCCAACGACCGCGGTAATTAGGGCTTTTAATAGCACGAAATGCTAAATAGACGACTAGCAAAGGGGATAATAAATATAAGATCGTGGAATAGAGAAAACGATTCATTAAAAACGTGCTTATGAGTTTTGCCTGATGAATAGCGGCAATGTTAGCATATGCACCAAATTAGGGATAATTTACCAGCAGTATGGCGGTCGTTGGTTAACTCTATCTATGATGTGGCGTTCACTAGCAATTTGGATAACTTATGAAAACCCGCGACAAAATAATCTATGCCAGTCTTGAACTGTTCAACGAGCATGGCGAAAGAAACATCACCACCAATCACATTGCCGCTCACTTAAATATGAGTCCCGGGAATCTTTATTACCATTTTCGCAATAAAGAAGACATTATCCGCTGTATTTTCAGTCTATATGAGAATCATCTCGAATCGGGTTTCCAACCCTATGAAGATAAGCAAGTGGATGTAGAACTGTTAATCGGCTACTTCGATGCTATGTTCTATACCTTGTGGCAATTCCGCTTTATGTACGCCAATCTTGCGGATATTCTCGCCCGCGATGAAGAACTAAAAAAACGCTATTTGCACGCACAGCAGCAAGTCTTAACGCGTTCAAGCCATGTGCTGCATAAACTCACACAAGATGGATTTCTGTGTGTCGATGCTGACAAAATCACGCCACTGGCGGATACCATTAAGATGATCGTCAGCTTTTGGATTGGTTATCAACTCACGCAATCCAGCACGTCCACCATTACGAAAGCGACACTTTATGAAGGCGTTTTAAGGGTGCTGATGATTTTCAAAGCCTATGCAACCCCGACTTCCGTTGCGACTTTTACTCGCCTAGAGCAACATTACCACGCGCTAGCGAGTCAAGAATCCCTATAACATCATCCCAAACGCCTATGTTGGGAACTCGCATTCGGAACTAAACTCAAAGCAATTATAGTACTGAGTGCGAACCCGTTTTCGCTCTACAACGCTTAAAAGAATATTCAGTCAAACAGTGGCAAACTTATGTTGCACATTAGTTTTTATAATGTAAAAACCACTTTAGCCCTAAACTCGTTTATCTTGCGAACCTGCATGAAAAAAAGGCTGTAGGCCGATTAGGTTTAGAGTTAGAATGCCGCCACTCCCAAAATCAGAATAAAGTTAACTAAGGAGATATCAGGTGGCCTCTACCTCATTCTACGCACAGATTAATCAACAGCTTGCAGACATCAAAGCCGAAGGCTTATATAAAAGCGAGCGTGTTATTGCCTCACCACAACAGACAGCCATTCAAGTTAATCAGCAAGAAGTTATTAACTTTTGCGCGAATAATTACCTAGGCTTAGCGAATCACCCAGAGCTAATCAAAGCCGCCCAACAGGGTTTAGACAGCCACGGCTTTGGTATGGCATCAGTACGTTTTATTTGCGGTACCCAAGACATACATAAAAAGCTAGAAGCTAGCCTGAGCGAATTCCTCGGCACTGAAGACACGATTCTTTACTCTTCATGTTTTGATGCAAACGCAGGTCTGTTCGAGACCTTGTTAGATGCAGAAGACGCGATTATTTCCGATGCGCTAAACCATGCTTCTATCATCGACGGTGTACGTTTATGTAAAGCCAAACGTTTCCGCTATGCCAACAACGATATGGCCGATTTAGAAACTCAGCTGATCGCCGCGAAAGAAGCAGGCGCCCGTAACATCTTGATCGCCACCGATGGCGTATTCTCGATGGACGGCGTGATTGCTAACCTGCAAGGCGTATGTGATTTAGCCGATAAATACGGCGCACTAGTGATGGTCGATGACTCTCACGCTGTGGGCTTTATCGGCGCAAACGGCCGTGGCACGCACGAATATTGCAATGTGATGGACAGAGTCGACATCATCACTGGCACCTTAGGCAAAGCCTTAGGCGGCGCATCGGGCGGTTTCACTTCGGGTAAAAAAGAAGTCATAGACTGGTTACGTCAGCGTTCACGTCCTTACCTGTTCTCTAACTCATTAGCGCCATCAATCGTGACTGCATCTATCCATGTGTTAGAAATGCTCAAATCAGGCCAAGCCCTGCGCGAAGCCGTATGGGAAAACAGCCGTTATTTCCGTGAGCAAATGTCAGCAGCAGGCTTTACTTTGGGCGGCGCCGACCACGCGATTATCCCTGTGATGATTGGTGATGCGAAACTGGCGGGCGACTTTGCTAACCGCTTATTAGCAGAACATATTTATGTTATTGGCTTCTCGTTCCCAGTCGTTCCTAAGGGACAAGCCCGTATCCGTACGCAAATGTCAGCGGCACATACCCGTGAGCAACTCGACAAAGCGATCACCGCCTTTACCCGTATTGCCAAAGAAATGGGCATTATTTAGGACTTAAGACAATGAAAGCACTAAGCAAGTTAAAAGCCGAAAAAGGTATTTGGTTAGTCGATGCGCCTAAGCCAGTGATGGGCCACAACGATCTGCTGATCAAAATTAAAAAAACGGCGATTTGTGGCACCGACATGCACATCTACAACTGGGACGAATGGTCACAAAAAACCATTCCAGTCCCTATGGTTGTTGGTCATGAATATGTAGGCGAAGTGGTTGATATCGGTCAAGAAGTTCGTGGTTTTAAGATAGGCGACCGCGTGTCTGGCGAAGGCCATATCACCTGCGGCCACTGCCGTAACTGCCGCGCAGGCCGCACCCATTTATGCCGTAACACCTCTGGCGTGGGTGTCAATCGTGAAGGTTCATTTGCGGAATACTTAGTTATCCCCGCCTTTAACGCCTTTAAAATCCCTGATGATATCAGCGATGATTTAGCCTCAATCTTTGACCCCTTTGGTAACGCTGTGCACACAGCATTATCCTTCGATTTAGTCGGTGAAGACGTGTTGATCACAGGCGCAGGTCCCATCGGCATAATGGCGGCTGCAGTATGTCGTCACGTAGGTGCTCGCCATGTGGTGATCACTGACGTCAACGAATACCGCTTAGAGCTGGCCCGTAAAATGGGCGCCACGCGCGCTGTGAACGTGTCAAAAGAAAACCTAAAAGACGTGATGAAAGAACTGGGCATGACCGAAGGTTTCGACGTTGGATTAGAAATGTCTGGCGTACCCTCAGCCTTCCACGCCATGTTAGATACCATGAACCACGGCGGCAAAGTCGCTATGCTCGGTATTCCAAGTGGTGAAATGGCCATCGACTGGAGCAAAGTGATCTTCAAAGGTTTGGTCATTAAAGGCATCTACGGCCGTGAAATGTTCGAAACTTGGTACAAGATGGCCAGTCTTATCCAATCAGGCTTAGATATTTCACCTATCATCACTCACCACTTCAAGATTGATGATTTCCAACAAGGTTTCGACGCTATGGGCTCGGGCCAATCGGGTAAAGTGATCCTCAGCTGGGATTAATCCTGCAGAGCATTACCTAGATAGGGGCTGTACACTCGCAGCCCCTTGTTGCACACTTATCCCATCTTGATTTCCATCTCTTAGCTTTGTCAGGTTTTATTATGTCTTCCTTTAAACACTTAAGCGTTAATCAATTGCTGCAAATGACCGAAGCACAGCCAGTGCAAATCGTCGATATCCGCGATGGCAATAGCTTCACCAACGGCCATATTGCAGGTGCAACTAACCTGAATAACGAAAACCTAGCGCAATTTATTAGCCAAGCCGATATGGATAGCCCACTGGTGGTGGTTTGTTACCACGGCATGAGCAGCCAAAATGCGGCGCAATATTTATGCGAACAAGGTTTTGATGACGTTTACAGCCTAGACGGCGGCTATAGCGCCTGGCATGAGGCGAATGCATGATAGAAATTGGCCGACTCCCCAACAGTAGAGCCGCGCAGGCATTTGTCGATTACCTCAAAGGGGAAGACATTGACTGCCAAATTGAGCCGCTGGCTCAGGGTGTTGCCATTCTCGTCATCCATGACAAAAATGTGGAGCAAGCACGCAAAGAGTTTGCCCACTTTATTGCTCACCCTTACGACAATAAATATCTGCAAGCCTCATGGGAACACGGCGATACCCAAACCAAACTCGATTATGGCGCCCCTTCGCTGCAGTTGTTCACCCAATTTATTACTGGCGCAGGCCCAGTCACGCTGATCATATTTGCGGCTTGCGTACTCATTTTTGCAGCGATGAACTTAGGATTCGCCAACCAAACCTACGAAGCACTGTCCTATTTTGGGGCAGTACCTCATTCAGAGTTCAGCCAGTTCTGGCGTGTTTTTACACCGAGCCTGCTGCATTTTTCAGCCATGCACGTCATCTTTAATTTGCTCTGGTGGTGGTATTTAGGTGGCAAAATAGAAACCCGTATTGGTACTGCACCATTGCTCATTTTGCTGTTTGTCGCAGGAACTCTGCCAAACGTTATTCAATATTATGTCGGTGGACCTAACTTTGGCGGGCTATCCGGCGTTGTGTATGCAGTGGTGGGTTACACTTGGATCATGGGTATACGTAAACCCGCAGCTGGAATAGATTTCCCACCATCATATATGGGCTTTATGATGATATGGTTGGCATTGGGATTCACAGATATTCTAGGGGTTTCGGTTGCTAACGGCGCCCACATTGGCGGCTTATTCATAGGTTTAGCCCAAGGTTTATTTGATAGCCGCAAATCCTCGAGCTCAATCTAATAACTCAATCTAATATAGTGAACCAAGATAAATCCTAAAATTTATTTTGGTTCAATAACTCGCTTCACCCCTCTGCAAACCGCTCAAACTAACTCTGATCAGTCATTTCTAGTAGCTTAACGACTAGCTTCTCGATGCCTGAATGCGCCTCAGCAATATTACCAGCCAACATATAAGCGGGAGTGCTGACAATGCGATTCGCTTCATCCACGACTATCTCATGTACTGTCGCAACTTGATGCTCACCGCCCATCAAATTAAACGCTGCGACAGTATCGCTATCATTACCGATAGTGCCTTTTACACCCTGGGGATATAAACGCGGGATCATCATAGGAGCAATACAGATAAAACCAACGGGCTTTTTCGCCAGAATGAACTCATTGATAAAATCAGTCACCAGCGGTTCCACTTCACACTCACTGCCATTCGTCGCAAAGTTACACAGATTTTTCGCCGCACCAAAGCCACCGGGAATGATCAAGGCATCAAATTCGGCGATATCTAATTCTGTGGTCGCTTTGACTTCACCACGGGCGATACGCGCCGACTCCACCAGCACGTTACGACTTGCAGCAGCATCGACCTCGCCAGTGAGATGATCTACCACGTGCATCTGTTTGATATCTGGTGCAAAACACTGGTAGTGAGCCCCTGATCGGGATAAGCATAAAAGCGTTAAAACCGATTCATGTACCTCAGTTCCATCGAAAACACCACATCCACTCAGTAACACTGCGACTTTTTTCATTAAAAATATCCTTCTTATGTCATTAAGTTTTAACAAACCATAAACAAACTAGTTGATCTGATTAAAAATCGTGCTAACTTAATTCGTCGAATCTGACGAGTGCCGAAAATTAAGCCAATCCTTAGATGTATTTTACGGAGTCAATAAAAAATCCACAAATTGGGAAGATTTTTTAAGAAACAGTATTTAACTCACACAAATCTTTTATAAACATAAAAAACAACAACTTAAAAAAATCGCACTAAGCCGTAATCATCGCCATTATTCTCAGTTGACTTTTTCACTCACAGACTTATCCACAGGCTGAGAGTCATTTTGCCATGGCTGAAATAGTGCTTCTGTGGCATGCTTAGCGCCATCTAAGTCATCGATAAACGAAAAATACCTATGCCAACCGTCGCTAAAAACCCACTTGTGCTTGTGGATGGATCTTCTTATTTGTATCGCGCCTATTATGCGCCTCCTCACCTGACAAACTCAAAGGGCGAAGCAACGGGTGCCGTTTATGGCGTAGTGAATATGTTACGCAGCTTGTTGACCCGTTATCAACCAAGCCATATCGCAGTCGTGTTCGATGCCAAGGGAAAAACCTTCCGCAATGACATGTACAGCGAATACAAAGCACAGCGCCCACCTATGCCTGATGATCTACGTTCGCAAATCGAACCCTTGCATCGCATTATTCGCGCACTAGGTTTACCACTGATTTCGATTTCCGGCGTCGAAGCCGATGACGTGATCGGTACTATTGCCCGCCAAGCCAGCTTAGAAAACCGTGCCGTGCTTATCAGCACAGGTGATAAAGACATGGCCCAGTTAGTGGATGAGAACGTTACGCTCATCAACACCATGACAGACACCATAATGGGCCCAGAAGAAGTCGTCACCAAATTTGGTGTCGGTCCAGACCGTATCATAGATTTACTCGCACTGATGGGCGACAAGGCCGACAACATTCCCGGCTTACCCGGCGTAGGAGAGAAAACGGCGCTCGCTATGCTCACGGGAGCCGGCAGTGTGAGTAACTTATTAGCTGAACCCGAAAAAGTCGCCGAGCTCGGCTTTAGAGGTTCTAAAACTATGGCGGCAAAGATCATTGAAAATGCCGACATGCTCAAGCTTTCTTACGAACTCGCCACCATCAAAACCGATGTCGAACTTGAGCAAGATTGGCACGAACTTACCATCATGCCAGCAGACAAAGATGAACTGATAAAATGCTACGGCGAGATGGAGTTTAAACGTTGGTTAGCCGAAGTCTTAGATAATAAAATGACGGCAAATACCTCAATTGATGCGGCATCCACAGAAACACAAGAAGACTCATCTCCTGTCGAAGCGATTGAAACCCAGTACGACTGCATTCTCACCGAAACCGAATTAGACACTTGGATTGCTAAGCTTAAACAAGCCGACTTAATGGCAGTCGATACTGAGACCACCAGCTTAGATTACATGGTGGCCGAATTAGTCGGGATTTCCTTCGCCGTTGAGACAGGAAAAGCCGCTTATCTTCCTTTGACCCACGATTACGTTGGTGCACCGACTCAAATCGATAAAACTGTGGCGTTAGAAAAACTGCGTCCACTGCTTGAGGATCCAAAGATCAAGAAAGTCGGTCAAAATCTTAAGTACGACATCAGTATCTTAGCCAATGCAGGGATCAAACTACAGGGCGTCGCTTTCGACACTATGCTCGAATCCTATGTCTTCAACTCAGTGGCTTCGCGCCATGATATGGATGGCTTAGCGCTCAAGTACTTAGGCCATAAGAATATCAGCTTTGAAGAAATTGCTGGCAAAGGTACAAAACAGCTGACCTTCAACCAAATTCCACTGGAAACGGCTGCGCCTTATGCGGCCGAAGATGCCGACATCACACTGCGTTTACACCAACATTTATGGCCAAGACTCGAGAAAGAAGCCGAACTTGCCGCCATGTTTACCGAAGTCGAATTACCGCTAATCCAAGTGTTGTCGGACATTGAACGTCAAGGGGTATTAATCGACAGTATGTTACTCGGCCAACAGAGCGATGAGCTGGCGCGTAAAATCGATACCTTAGAAGAAAAAGCCTACGACATTGCCGGTGAAAAATTCAATCTTGGTTCACCTAAGCAGCTGCAAGTCTTGTTTTATGAAAAGCTAGGTTACCCGATCACCAAAAAGACCCCAAAGGGCGCGCCATCGACCGCGGAAGAAGTATTAGTCGAATTAGCCTTAGATTTCCCACTGCCAAAGGTGATCCTCGAGCATCGAAGTCTATCTAAGTTAAAGAGCACTTACACCGATAAACTGCCACTGATGGTCAACGCCAAAACGGGTCGCGTACACACTAGCTATCATCAAGCTAATGCGGCAACAGGTCGCTTATCGTCAAGCGAACCTAACCTGCAGAATATTCCGATTCGCACCGAAGAAGGTCGCCGTATTCGCCAAGCCTTTATCGCCCCAGCAGGCCGTAAAATTTTGGCCGCAGACTACTCGCAAATCGAACTACGGATCATGGCCCATTTATCCCAAGATGCAGGCTTACTCAAAGCCTTCGCCGAGGGCAAAGACATTCATAGAGCCACTGCTGCAGAAGTATTTGGTACCGACTTTGATGAAGTAACCACAGAACAACGCCGCCGTGCCAAAGCGGTTAACTTCGGCTTAATTTATGGCATGTCAGCCTTTGGTTTGGCGCGTCAGCTTGATATCCCACGCCATGAAGCACAAACCTATATCGATACCTACTTTGCCCGTTATCCTGGCGTATTACGTTATATGGAAGAAACGCGCGCGGGTGCTGCTGACTTAGGTTATGTGTCGACTCTGTTTGGTCGTCGCCTCTACTTGCCCGAAATCCGTGATCGTAATGCGATGCGCCGCCAAGGTGCTGAACGTGCTGCGATTAACGCGCCAATGCAAGGTACGGCTGCTGACATCATCAAAAAGGCCATGATCAATATTGCCCAGTGGATCAAAACAGAAACACAAGGCGAAATCACTATGATCATGCAGGTTCACGATGAATTAGTGTTTGAAGTCGATGCGGATAAAGCAGAGGCACTTAAAAAGACAATCTGCACCTTGATGGCGCAAGCAGCTAATCTCGATGTTGAACTGCTTGCCGAAGCAGGCATTGGTGATAACTGGGATGAAGCCCACTAATCTCAGTAATATCCAGAAGAACACTATCAATATGATTTAACTGAAAATAAAGCTAATCTGACTTCAATATTTTGAGCTCAGATTAGCTCTCTCCCGGCTTAATCGCCTCTAAGCACATCAATACAGAGTCCTTTTCATCACTCAGCATAAATAACCCTTTCACAATACAAATTAGCTCGTTAAGTTAGACAAACTTCATCGGCAGAAAATGATTCACTCACAGCCAAACAATCTTTACCTGATACATTTGGCAGTAGAGTTCATCGATACACTGCCACAGCAGATGGATATTAAAAGGTGTGATTTACTCGAATTGAAACTGCATTCAAGTCAGCCATATATGCTCAAGAATGCCATAACGGTTGTTCTCTCACGCGTACACCAAAATCTTAGGTCAGGATTAGAGTAAAAAATCAAATCTCAAATATTGATCACTTTTGTATATAAATTTCGAGTTTTCTCTTTAAATCAGCCAATTAACCATTTTCACTGAAATTTTAGGATCAATTTGAGATGCTTTTTCACTCACAACCTGAGATCAAGCGCACATAATTACCTCTTTTTTGAAAAAACTGTTTTCCATTTAAAGATAAATGGAGTAATATTCTCTGCGTAGGGTACAGAGGTTAAGATGTTCTATCTTTCAGACCTTTATTTCACTTATAGTGATGAGCCAAATTCTGGCGCCTCAGCAACTTGTTTGCTGAGGCTTTTTTTTGCTCTTTTTTCAGACTTTAAGTAAATTTTAGAGTATTTACTTTAATAAGGGATGAATTGGCTGTATGCTAGTTTCATTGAGAACCATTGAAGCTAATTTGATGGTGCTTGAGTCTTGTTGAATTTAGCTTCTCCCCAAAAGAGCTAATATTTTTGGCCGATGATAATATCATCGGCTATTTTTTTGCTTGAAATTAACGAAGAACCGATGGGAACGAGGCTGAACAAAAGAGAAAAAATTGCAGTAAAAACAAAGAGAAGGTATACACAGTCAAATTCTACCATGTACACCAAAACAGGCGATATTATTCAGCGTTATTCGCTGCATCTAACTCATCAGTCAGCCACTGTGGATGACACCATTCATTAAGAATTGCCAACACTTTAGGCTTACCGGTTCCTTTGAGTGATGAGAAGGGTTCAACTTGCACCCAGTCGCCAAACTCACTTAGTGCGAGACGCACTTCATTTACGGTTTTCATCTTAGCACTTTGGGCTAATTTGTCTGATTTCGTTAGCAAAGCTAATACTGGAATTTCACTAGCAACTGCCCATTCAATCATCTGCATATCGAGATCTTTTAATGGATGACGAATATCCATCAAGACAACCACGCCACTTAAACAAGCGCGTTTTTGCAAATATTCACCCAATGCTTGCTGCCATTTATTTTTCAACGCAAGTGGGACTTGCGCAAAGCCATAACCAGGCAAGTCAACTAAACGACGCTGAGCATCTAACTCAAATACGTTAATTAGTTGAGTACGGCCCGGTGTTTTACTGGTTCTTGCTAAACTTTTTTGCTCAGTTAATGCATTGAGTGCACTAGACTTTCCAGCATTAGAGCGGCCAGCAAATGCAATCTCAACTCCAACATCGCCGGGCAGATATTGATCCAAATGTGCAATGTCAGGTGCACTGATTAAAAACTTTGCCCTACGAAAATCTATACGAGATTCAGTCACTATTTACTCCGAAATTTTTCTACGCAATACCATAATTTATGAAGAATTACTTACTTTCCCACGTTTTCGTGTAAAATATTACTCCGATCACATTAATCATATTTTACCACGCTTGCGGGTCACCCTAGTAAGCTCAGGATAATAATTTAACCAGAAGTTGGAACGCCATGAAAAAGCTAGCTCTTGCGCTGTCTGTTGTAATTGCCGCCATATCTTCACCTGCGATTGCTGAAGGTAATGCTGAAGCGGGAAAAACGAAAATCATTGTCTGTTCGGCCTGTCACGGTATGGACGGTAACAGTATGATCGATATGTACCCCAAAATTGCGGGCCAACACGCCACTTACCTCCAAAAGCAACTACATGATTTCCGTAGCGCAGCACAAACTGGCGGTAAAGATGGGCGTATGGATCCTATCATGAGTGGCATGGCAATGCCTCTAAGCGATCAGGATATTCTCGACATTAGCGCATATTTTTCTAGCCAAGCAATCCAAGTGGCTGAAGCAAAAGATGTTCCTGAGTTAGGTGCTAAACTTTACAAGGGTGGTGATGTTTCTCGTGGCATTACCGCTTGTATGGCATGTCATGGCCCAGATGGTAAAGGCGCTGAGCTTGCAGGTTTTCCAACGTTGGCAGGCCAACACGCAAACTACATCAAGATCCAGCTGACAAAATTCCGTGAAGCTGGCCGCCATAATGACTTGAATGGCATGATGCAAGATGTGGCTAAAAAACTAAATGATAGCGATATCGACGCGCTATCAAAGTATCTTTCTAGCCTGAAGTAATCTTCGCGAGTGAAAAGAAGGGTGTATTGTCACCCTTTTTTTACACCACAAAGTTGACGTGGACGTAAACTGCAAAGATTCGTGCTTGACATAGATCACAGATTTCGGTTTAATAAGCCCCGTACCGAGATAAACCCATCTGTTTGTACAAAAAGATTAATAATAACTTACAGGTTTCGGTATAATTAACGTTCAAGATATAAGAATAAAGATACTCAATAACAATAATATACTTAAGACCACTCTCTAATAATAACAAGAGTCGTGATTTCCACTTGAAATCCAGGTCAGCACAATTTTGTAAGGGATGGCCGATAACGCCAATTTGCTTCTAGCAAAACACCTTACACTCAGGGTAACTTGCCCCATCAGGACATAGTTTACATGATGTAAACTGTAGCAAAGGAAGCGATAAGCTTAGGATGCACTGGCTGGATGCTTGTTATCACAGGAAGGTACTTAAGTAACATGGATGGTTAACTCGACGTCAATGATGACGATGCTTTAAAAGATGTGTCGCGAGACCATCTACGGAAACTGTAGTCAGGATGGCGACAGAAAAAAATAAAGTGTCTGGAAGACCATTAACAAAAATAATGCAGGGAAAGCAGTAAAAAAAAGAAGGATACCGACCGGGAAAGTCGCATAGCAAGTATGGATACTTGGAATCAGGATAAGGTGCTAAAGCACCCTTTGTAAGGCGGCAGTTTAACTGCCGCCTTTTTTCTTTTATAACACCCCATTAATGTCTAAAATGTGCACTCAACCAATATAATTGGTACAATCAAAGCCTTAATAACCACTTCAGCAGACTCAATGCCCAGATGCCCTCTTTGTCATAACAGTCAGACACGACTCCTTCATCAAGATAAAAAGCGGAGTTTTTATGTTTGCAAGACATGTGAGTTAACCTTTGCGGATGCGAATAGCCATTTACCCCCCGCGGCAGAGAAGCAAAGATACGGTCGTTCACGCATAGCGTCGAAGCAAAAACAGTTATCGCAATTTATTTTGCCGCTGTTAGCGCAATTAGAGCAGCAACAAGCGGGCAGTTTATTAGGATTGAATTTTGGCCGCATACTCGATGATGAGAGCCTGACGACCATAGAAAATGCGGGCCACAAGTTAAATCAATATGATCCCTTTTTTGCCCCTAATCATGACGTGTTAAAGCTAGAGTATGATTTTATCTGCTGTTATCGGGTATTTGAGCATTTTCAAAACCCTATAAAAGAGTGGACTTTGCTCTCTCGGCTACTGCATTCTGGTGGTTGGTTAGCGATAAGTACACCATTACTGACTGAATTAGATGGTTTTGCTAAGTGGCATTATAAGAACAACCTCACCCATGTGAGCTTTTATCAGCGACAAACCTTCGAGTACCTCGCAAACAATAGCGATTTTGAACTATTATTTGCCGCAAAGGACCTCGTTTTGATGCAAAAAACATCATAATCTGGTATAACACTCGGCCTAATTTCGCACCTTGTAGACAAGCTCACCCTTAGTCTGCAAGGCCATACGTTGTAAATAATTGAGAAGACCATGTCTCGTAGCAAGAAAACACGCAAGGGCGGCGAGAACAGCCCTAAGTTACAGCCAAGAGTGAAGAAGCAAGATCGCGCTGTAGCGACTGGCAAACGTAAAGATTCTGGCAATAAATCAGGTAGTCGTCATAACGAAAGCTTAATTTTAGCGCAAGCGCCGCAACAGCAGGCCGCTAAGAAAAAAGACCCGCGTCATGGCAGTAAAAAGCCTGTGGCTTTAGCAATTCCTGCGGCAGTGGTAACAGATAAAGCCGCTCAGCCAAAAGTGAAACAAGCTAAGCTGACTGACGAGCAAAAACTGCTGAAATTGGAAGAAGATCCAAGACTAAATCAGCTGTTAGATATGCTTGAAGAAGGCCGCGACCTCAACGAGGTTGACCAAAAGTGGTTAGATCAACAGCTAAATAAAATTGAAGCTCTGATGATTAAACTGGGCATTAGCGACGATATGGATGATGACACACCTTCATCACCTGCTAAGTCTTTATCTGACGATGAGTTGTTCGACAAATTCGAATCAGGCGCTGACTTACTAAAAGATTATCAAGACAAGTTCTAACCTCTCAGTGCTAAGGCATAGGGAACTCAGTTTTTAGCTGTGGCTCCTTATGCCATTCATATAAGGAGTCTCTGTGTCTACGACTATCATTATTCTCGGTTTTATCATCATAGTAGCGCTAAGTAGCTACGCCACCTTCTTAATCCTAAAACTCAAGCAGCAAAAAAAGCGTCAGCAGGCTGAACAAGCCGAGCGTGAAGTGACTGCTAACGCAAAACGTGCCCAAGTTTTAGATGATATCCGCTATATCGCCACCGCCATGATTGAAGACCGCTGTGAGATCTCTGAAGGCGTGGTCAGGATTGGTCGATTATTTGAAATCCTGTCATTAAGTGAGCGTGTGGCTCCCGATTACCCTTCATTATTCAAACACTTTGAGTTAATTAAAAATCATCCCATCATGGATGCTCGTCAAGCCTTGCCTAAGCAAGAAAGAATGAAGTTAGACTTGATCAGAATGAAGTCCGAAGCCGCATTAGAGCAAGGCATTAGTGATGATGCGAAAAAACTGGCGGATTACCAAGCCAAAGCGATGCATTAAACCAGCCCATTGCTATACCTCAAGACCACTTATATTGTGGTTTTGAGGTTATCTCGATAAAACCCACACCAATCTTACCCTCCTTACTCCCGTGAGCCTGCGCACAAAACCGCCAAATATCGACAGACAAGCGTACTTTTTTGATAGATATTGCGTAACTTCTAAAATGACAGACGTCATTTTTACAACCTAGATCAAGGTTATTTACTTAAGAACCTTGCATACTTCGCTTGTTGCTAATTTACCCACGGAGGACACGCCTTGAAGCAGCCCACTCAGATTAGCTGGGATCAGTCGATGATCGAAAAATATAACTACAGCGGTCCCCGTTATACCTCTTACCCAACGGCATTAGAGTTCGATGACACATTCACCGAACAAAACCTGCTGACGGCCATTGAAAATAGCAAAAGCGATAAACTGTCGCTGTATATTCACATCCCGTTCTGCGCCAAGCTTTGTTATTACTGCGGCTGTAATAAAGTCATCACCCGCCACCAACACAAAGCCGATCAGTACATTGAATATTTAAGCCAAGAAATTATTAAACGTGCGCCCCTGTTCAAACATTACAGTGTGACCCAAATGCATTGGGGCGGCGGTACACCCACGTTCTTAAATCCAGAGCAGATTCTTAAACTTACGTCATTGATTAAAGCTAACTTTAACTTTGCGGAAGAAGGCGAGTACTCAATTGAAGTCGATCCTCGCGAGATAGAGCTGTCAATGCTCGACACGTTGAAAGAAGCGGGCTTTAACCGGATCTCCATCGGTGTACAAGATTTCAATAAAGAAGTGCAAATTGCCGTTAATCGCGAACAAGATGAGCAATTTATCTTCGACTTAATGGCTAAAGCGAAAGCCATGGGTTTTGTGTCAACCAACATAGATTTAATCTATGGTTTGCCACACCAAACGCCAGAAACCTTTGCCGTTACTATGCAGCGCGTTTTAGATTTATCGCCTGACCGTCTGTCGGTATTTAACTATGCTCACTTACCTGCGCGCTTTGCCGCTCAACGTAAGATCAAAGACGAGCATTTACCTTCGCCAAAACAAAAACTCGAAATGCTGCACCAAACTATCGAGACCTTAACTGGCGCTGGTTACCAATATATCGGCATGGACCATTTTGCTAAACCCGATGACGAGTTAGCCAAGTTGCAGCGCGAAGGCAGACTGCACCGCAACTTCCAAGGTTATACCACCCAAGAAGAATGCGATTTGTTAGGTCTTGGCGTATCGTCTATCAGTCAGATTGGCGACTGCTATGCGCAAAACCAGAAAGATATCCGCCCTTACTATGAGGCCATAGATAAGGAAGGCCATGCTTTGTGGAAAGGTTGCAGCCTAAACCGTGACGATGAAATCCGCCGTGTAGTGATTAAACAGCTGATTTGCCACTTCGAACTGGATATGGCGAAAATTGATGAGAAACTGGGGATTAACTTCGAAACCTATTTCGCAGAAGATCTTAAGTTAATGCAGACATTTATCGATGATAAGTTAGTTGAAATCGTCGACAGACAGATCACTATCAGCCCTACTGGCCGTTTATTGATCCGCAATATCTGTATGTGCTTCGATCTTTACTATCGTCAAAAAGCGCGTCAGCAACAGTTCTCACGCGTGATCTAAAACGCTTATTGCTGCACTCGCAAACGCTCACAAAAAATCCGACTCTAGAGTCGGATTTTTATTTATGGCTATTTTTATTAACGACTCAGAATCGACTTATACCTTAGCGGCATAGAGTGCTTTGCGCTCACTGTCCGATAAAAATGCCATTTCAACGCCGTTACGTTGCACCTGCGCTAACTCAGCATCGGTTAACTTGAGTTCAGATTTGGCGATACGATACTCATGATTAATATCGATAGCGCTCACACCGGGATCATCGGTATTTAGGCTTATCAACACGCCTGCATCCATAAAGGTTCTGAATGGATGCTCAGCGTAAGAAGCCACAGTAGAAGTATGCAAGTTACTGGTTGGGCAAGATTCGATGCCAATACGGTGCTTAGCAAGATATTCCATCAGCTTAGGATCGTGAATCGCGTTCACCCCATGACCAATTCGAGTTGCGCCAAGTTCTTGAATCGCTTGCCACATACTTTGTGAACCCGCAGCTTCACCGGCGTGAGCCGTAATCGCAAGGCCAGCATCACGAACACGTTTAAAGTGATCGTTAAATAACTCGCCAGGGAAGCCTAATTCATCAC
This sequence comes from Shewanella sp. S23-S33, assembly GCF_043359565.1. Classification (NCBI taxonomy): domain Bacteria; kingdom Pseudomonadati; phylum Pseudomonadota; class Gammaproteobacteria; order Alteromonadales; family Shewanellaceae; genus Shewanella; species Shewanella sp. S23-S33. The sequence continues at coordinate 60,540 of NZ_JBHFFD010000047.1, forward strand.
CGGCTAAGTCCATAGCCACGAGATGTTGTTTATGGGCGAGTAAGCCTTCAAGTTCTTGAGTACAAGCAGCTTGACCAAATGAACGTGACATAATACCAATCAAATTGATTTTCACGTTATAGTCTTTTAAGCCCGCTTTAACGCCGTCAACTACCGCCTCAACTACGCCTTCAATCGGTAACTTATGGTTCATCGCCATATAGTAAGGACTAAAACGTAACTCAGCGTAATCTAAGCCAGATAACGCCGCATCGGCAACGTTTTCATAGGCGACGCGTTTAACCGCATCCAAATCTGCGAGTACAGCAACCATCCAATCGAGCTTCTTTAAGAAGGCGACTAAGCTAGTTTCTTTCCCCTGAATTTGCACAAAAGGTGCGAGTGTCTCTAAAGAATCGGCAGGTAGCGCAATGCCGTGTTGGTGTCCTAGTTCCCAAATGGTATTTACCCGCACATTACCGTCTAGGTGACGATGCAGATCCACCAATGGAATGGATGTATCAATCATATTTAACCCCTATTTGAACTACCCAGCCAATGCTTTTGTTATTTGGTCGCGGGCGGATACTAAGTTTAACACGCATTTTCGGGGGCATTTATGCGCCAAACGCATTTAAATTCACATTCAGTCACAATTCTGCTTAATATCCATACAAGGAACGGCCGCATTCATCAGGCATAATGACTTCAATAACAACGAAAATATCAGAGATCTAACATGCATAAACTCTTAACCCCCAGTTTATTGATATGCGCATTAGGCGCCTGCAGTGCCACTCAAACCACAAAAAATATTCAAACCCCATCGTCACAGGCAATATCAGCAGCACAATCACAAGTTGAGCCAATAGCCCCAGCGCTGCAAGCGATTATCGACCAAAGCTGGCAATTACAACTCAGTGCGAGTCCTGAAATGGCTTACAGCATGGGCGATGCAAGTGCCGCAGGAAAATTAGCGGATCTCTCGCCAGCAGCGCTCGCTAAGCTTAATCAAGGTCAAATCGCAGTACTAGCGCAACTCAAAGCACTCGACCGCGGCAGCTTGAGTAAAGAAGATAAGATTAACGCTCAAATACTGGAAGATCAGATCCAAAACGATGTCGACCTATATCGTTTCAAGGATTATTACCTGCCCATTACGGCGGAAAGCGGCTTCCACGCTTATATCACGTCAATCGCACAGGGAAGATTCAACACCCTTGAGGATTACCGCAACTATATTGCCAAACTCAATGCACTCCCGACCTATTTCGCCCAGCAAACCCACTGGCTAAAACAAGGATTAGCCGAGGGAATAACGCCGCCAAAAGTGACACTCAATGGCTTTGAAGACAGTATCAGTGCTTATATCGTCCCTGTTGAAAAGAGCAGTTATTTCAAACCTTTTACTCAATATCCCAACTATTTCACTGAGGCACAAAAAACTCAGCTGACCCAAGAAGGCCGCACTTTAGTTGAGCAAAAAGTTCTACCTCTGTACCAAAACTTTTATGATTTCATGACTAAAGAGTACATTCCCAATGCCCGGGAAAATATCGCGGCCAGTAGCTTACCTAACGGCGCAGAATTTTATGAGAATAGGGTACGTTACTACACGACCTTGAATATGACGTCGACGCAAGTGCATGAACTGGGCGTAAAAGAAGTACAACGTATCCGCCAAGAAATGGAACAAATCATCGCGTCAGTAGGTTTTAAAGGCAGCTTTGCCGACTTCTTACATTTCCTGCGGACCGATCCCAAGTTTTACACCACAAGTGCCGATCAGTTACTCAAAGAAGCGGCATTTATTGCCAAAAAAGCCGATGCCATGCTACCTAAGTACTTCGGCAAACTCCCACGCCAACCCTATGGTATAGCGCCAGTGCCTGCCGAAATTGCGCCGAAATACACCACAGGACGATATTCAGGATCGAACAGCGATGATGAACCCGGTTACTACTGGGTCAACACTTATGCATTGGATAAGCGCCCACTCTACGAGCTAGAAGCCTTAACCTTGCACGAAGCCGTACCCGGTCATCATCTGCAAATTTCACTCAACTCTGAGCTAACCTCACTCCCAGATTTCCGTCGTTATGGCTATATCTCTGCCTTTGGTGAAGGATGGGGGCTATATTGCGAATATTTAGGTTTAGAGGCTGGCTTCTATCAAGATCCCTACAGTAACTTTGGTCGCTTAACCTATGAAATGTGGCGCGCGGCCCGTTTAGTCGTAGATACTGGCATGCACGCCCAAGGATGGAGTCGTCAACAAGCCATCGACTTTATGGCCAGCAATACCGCACTATCACTGCACAATGTCACTACCGAAATTGACCGCTATATTTCGTGGCCAGGACAAGCCTTGTCCTACAAGATTGGTGAGTTAACAATCAAACGATTACGTACCAAGGCAGAACAGGAACTCGGCGACAAATTTGATATTCGTGCCTTCCACGATGCTGTGCTCGAAAATGGCTCGGTGCCTATGTCGATCCTCGAACAGCAAATCAATGATTTTATTGAAGCGAAAAAGGTGGCACGCTAAGTTAATGAAATTCATGGGAGTCGGTATTTTCAGACTCCCATGGTTGTCTGTTACACTCTAACAAACCATTCAAGCCAAATGATTTGCGACTGAGTATGAGCCAAGCCAAAGCGACATTTTCGACTGAACACGATTTAAATACCTCAGAGCAGCAAGCCTTCTGGCAAAGCGTTGTTCAAGACACGCTAGCCTCTGCCGACGGCGTCACGCTGGCCTATATGATGGTCAAACATCCCCAAGCGCATACCGCAATCGTTCTCAGCAGTGGCCGAGTCGAGTCCTATTTAAAGTATCAAGAATTGGTCTTCGACTTATACCAACAAGGTTACTCTGTTTATGCCATAGATCACCGTGGCCAAGGGCTGTCGGATCGTATGACAATCAATCCACACATGGGCCATGTGCGAAGATTCAATGATTATATTGATGATTTTGCACTATTTATGCAGAAGATAGTGTTACCACAAAACGACAAACAACTCATGCTACTTGGCCATTCAATGGGTGGCGCGATTGGCACTTTGTATCTCAAACAGCATCCCGATATTTTTACCGCCGCGGCATTTTCCGCACCCATGTATGGCATTAAATTACCTATGCCAAAAGCGTTCGTACGCTGGTTGGCCAGTAAACTCGATACCACACTCAATGGCGGCGAGCCTAATTATGTACTTGCAGGACAAAACTATAAACCTGTTCCATTCAAAGGTAATGAGCTCACTCACAGCCAAACCCGATACCAAGCCTACCGAGAATTGTATGATGCTGCCCCTAAGTTACAACTCGGTTCACCCACTAACCGTTGGTTGACTGAATCTTTAGATGCGGCAGATACTTGCGTACTGGCAACGGCACAAATTCGCACTCCGATACTGATACTGCAAGCGAGTGAAGATAAGATTGTTGATAATGCGGCCCAGAATCTCGCCGTGAGTACCCATTGCCAATTGAAAGTAATCGCTGGGGCTGCCCATGAGATTTTTATGGAAAAAGACGCCTGCCGAAACCAAGCCTTAAACTATGCTCTCGACTTCTTTAAACGCTACGCAATAAAGGACGAGGACAAACAAGCTGGATAAAGTCCGCTTGGTTTAAAGCTCGACTGAATAAATAGCCCTGATAGCCATCACAGCCTAGTTCAACAAAAGCTTGATATTGTTGGGATGATTCGACACCTTTGGCGACAACGCTCAAATTGAATTGCCGCGCAGAGGTAATAAGTACATTCACTTTTGTTGGCATTGTGGTTAATGAATCGATACAACTCATATCCAATTTAACCGCAACTAATGGCTGATTAGCTAAGCAGCTCAAGGCACTCAAACCCGAACCGAAATGATCGAGGATGATGCCTACACCTGCTTCAACTAACTTAGAGACACGCTCATCGACAAACTGTGGTTGCATTAACAATGCGGCCTCATTGAGCTCAATACCCAGTTGATTAGCCACAATACCATGCTCCTTAACTAACCCAACGAATGCATCAACAAAATCAGCCTGACCAAATGAGAATGCACTGATATTGAGAGTCAAAGGAGGCAAACTCCTTCCTTGAGCCCGCGATTTCTGAATAAACAGACACACCCGCTTTGCCACCCAAAGATCAAGCTCAGCAATAATTCCCCCTTGTTCTGCTAACGCCACAAATTCAGCTGGCGGAATAAACTCTCCATCAGCACGATACCAACGCGTGAGCACTTCAGCCGAGACAAGTTCACTGGTCGCATTGATCACAGGCTGGAACATTAACGTTAAGCTATCTTGTTGTAATGCGGTTTGTAATTCCTGTTGCAACAGCTCATCACGGCTCTGGCGAAAGTCCATTTCAGCATGGTAAAAAGCGCACCCAGCTTGACCTGCTTGCTTAGCGCTTAACGTTGCCAACTCGGCACGACGCATGACTAAAGCAGGATCTAAGGTTTCTATACTATCGAGTAAACAGATCCCCACACACGCGCTCAGCTCAAAGTGATGATGACCGTAATGGAATGGTCGAGCAATCACTTGCCTTAACTCACTCGCAAGGGCTAAAGCACGACGAGCAGCGGCTGACGCATCTGCCGCTAAATCTTTAGCAAGCAAAACGAAATTACCAGACTCTAATCGACCGACCGTTATATTTTCAGTGAAATAACTCGATAAACGGGCCGCGATTTGCGTTAACAAGCGCTCTAATTCATGGGAATGTAAAGTGGCGACCAATCCTAAGCGATCCACCTCAACGAGCAGCAATGCCCCCCATTGCCCCGAACTATTACCTTGGGTTAAAAATTGAGATAAACGCACCATAAAGACATCGGGCAACATCTTGCGACCGACAACAGATTGATCTACAAGCTCAGTAATTGCAGCATGGTTCTTCGCGCTTTCTGACACATCCATATGAATGCCTATCATGCGAGTCGGGCGCCCTTGGGGATCCCAATCAACTAACATACCGCGGTCTAATACCCACACATAATGGCCATCTCTATGGCGTAAGCGGTGAACACTTTCAAATTCTTTACTCTTTCCGCTAACGTATTCCTGCAAAGCATCTAACACAATCTGCTTATCATCGGGATGTAGCCGCGTCTCCCATGTCTGGAATACTCCAGCCAATTCATCAGGCTCATAACCAATCATCTCTTTCCAGCGATCAGAAAGAAAAACCTCCCCAGTACTAATATCCCAATCCCAAATACCGTTACGCGAACCTTCCACAGCAAATAACCAACGCAATTCACTGTCATTGAGCTGTTTAACTGCCCGACTTAAACGCTCATGTGCCTGCTGCAAACTGGCTTGCAAAGATAAAACTTCAGATGAACTCCAAGGTATCGATGTCGAAAAGGAAGAAGTCCCTACCTGTTTAGCGGCCTCGCTTAATATTTGGAATGGACGGATCAATAGGAAATAGAGAATGAAGGTAAAACCAATGAGTAATAATCCACCCAGCCCCCAAACCCGCATAAAACGTTGTTGTAACTTAGCGGAAGCTTCGGCAACTAAAGGCGCTAAATCGGCTTCAAGATAAATCAAATCAACAGCCCCACCATACTGGGGAAGAACGGGATAATATGCTTGAATAGTTAAACGGTCGAGATTAACGAGGATCTGCGGAAGAAAAGCTTGAACCACAGAGCGGTGAAGGTCTACATCATAACCATCGATGACTTGAGTCGCATTGCTATCACGCCACACAGTATGATTAGCAAAACGAATACGGCTTTCAGCATCAACCAAGATATACACCATAGTGCCCATATCCAGCGCAGCTAAGGAAACCTCCTGCTCAATCCGCTCTACATCCTGTAAAGCTTGCGCCGATTGAACCACATTCTGCATGCGGAACAACTGTTGATTTATCAAAGCCGATTGTCGCTGCGCAAGTTCAGCCCTAACTTGGTCACTTTCGAACAGGTACTCGCCTATGACCAACACTAAATATAGGGTCAGCATACAAAGAGGAAGCAGTACCGCGAGCGAAAGCTTACGAAGCATAGGCAACAGATGGCCGTTAACAAAAAAATTAATATTTTTGTATGCTAACGGGAAACGAACCACTAAGCAAAAGGACTTATCAAACTAAGCGAGATCTTCATGTAAATAATCAACTTAGAGTATAAAAGTCTGAAATAAAGGAAGGAAAAAATGTAAAGAACTAGCAGAAGAACCAAAACTAAAATGAATAGAATAATGCCATATAGCATTGGTCTTTAAATGACGATTTT
>NZ_JBHFFD010000048.1:0-101333 GCF_043359565.1 Shewanella sp. S23-S33
GCGTGACTGCCCACATCCGCATTGCTCGGCGTACCACTGAGTAAACCCGTCGCCGCGTTGAAGCTCAACCAGCTCGGTTTGGTCACTGCGCTCAGCGTTAAGCTGTCGCCAGTATCGGAGTCGCTGGCCACTAAGCTGTAGCTGTACGCCGCATCTTGAGTAGCGGCTGTGATGGCCATTGAACTAATCGTCGGCGCATCGTTGACGTTAGTCACCGTGATACTAAAGCTTTGCTCAGCCGTTAAGCCATCTGTGTCCGTCACTCGCAGTAACACAGCGTGACTGCCCACATCCGCATTGCTTGGCGTGCCACTGAGTAAACCCGTCACCGAGTTGAAACTCAACCAGTTCGGTTTATTGATGGCACTCAGCGTTAATACATCACCCACATCAGAATCAATTGCAGTCAAGGTGTAGCTGTACGCGACATCTTGGGCTGCCGCTGTCATCGCCGTCGAACTAATCGTCGGTGCATCGTTGACGTTCGTCACTGTGAGATTGAAAGCTGGCAGGCTCGCACTGAGCACTCCATCACTCACACTGATCACAATTGCCGTCGTCATACCAACATCTGCATTGCTCGGCGTACCGCTCAATGCCCCCGTCGCTGTATTAAAGCTCGCCCACGAAGGTCGATTCGTAATATCAAAGACTAAACTATTACCGTCCGCGTCTGCGGCGGTGGGCATAAAGTTATAAAGTGTACCTTGAGCTACATTGGTCGCAGGTGTCCCCAAAATAGTGGGCGCACTATTCACCACAACATCGAAGTTCCGAGTACTGGTATTGCCCGCATCATCTTCGAGCGTCAAGGTGATGGTACTCGTACCCGATCCCAACGCAGTCACAGTCACACTTCTATTAGCATCGCTTCCTGCCAGCACAACATCCGCAAGTGGAACCGCCGAAGTATCTGAACTCGCTGGCGTCACTAGGATATCCGTTGCAGCGGTTACATCATCTGCAATAGTAAATGCGAGCGTAGATGAGCTCTCGCCAGGTTGAATATTTTGATGAGCAATTGCCGAGGAAGTGGGTGCACTCGTATCAATAGTTACAGAAAGGGCGCTCGATGCAACACTGCTATTTCCTGCAATATCTGTCGCAACCGCTGTGATGCTATGGGTTCCAGGGCTCACGCTCGTTGCGTTGACACTCCAGTCACCACTACCATCCGCATTGACTGTACCAAGCACTCCATCAAGATGGCTGCTAAGGACAACGCTGGCGCCGGCCTCTGCCGTGCCAGTCAGTATGAGAGTCGTATTCTTGGTGATATTATCCGTTGAACTCACACCTGAATCGCTTGCCGCATCGAGATCAGGCGCAGAAGGTGCGACAGGTACAGTGGCGTCTTGAGTAATAGTCGGGACATTCTGAGGCGCAGAAACATTACTCGCAGCATCGCTGGCAACCACGACAAAATTATTGTCACTGTCCGTCGATAATGCAGCGCTCAGGGTCCAAGCGCCCGCCACCACAATAGTATCATCCAACACAGTCGCATTATCGGCAACGCCATCATTGTTCACATCGGCATAGAGGCTGATTGTGACCCCATCTTCAGCGTGCGTACCGCTAATCAATGTCGTTACCTGATTGGTGCTCATAGCGCTTGAAGGTGTCGTCACTATAGGATCAACGGGAGCCGTCGTATCGACAATCACATCGACACTGCTCCACTGGCTGTAGCTTAGGTCGGCATCATTGCTACCCGCATCCCGCATGGTATCGCCATTTAGCGCTATGCCATTGGCATCGACAATTAACCCACTCGCCCCCGTATTGTCACCCGCTTGAACTGTATATCTATAGGTCAGCACACCACTCGCCACAGACACAAACACAAACACAGCCTGACGAGCCACACCATCGATATCGATCGACAGAGTAGAAAGCGTGCCAGAAACAGTCACATCCTCGGTCAAGGTGACCGTGATATCGATAGTGCTACCGACACCATAATGCCCATCGCTAACGGCGACGACATCCACAGTAGGCACTGCAGCATCTTTCGATATGGTATTGGTCACGGCAGGGCTAGAAACATTGCCCGCCGCATCGGTCAGGGTCAGGCTCACTGTCAGAGTGCCATCTCCTAAGCCGCTCGCGTCTATATTGACGATCTGTTGTGACGCACTTGCGACTGCAATAGATCCTGTGACAGGCGTGCCCGTACTGCCAGTAATAGTGTAATTTGCACTGGTTCCCACCTCAGCACTCGCTAAGGTCAAGCTAATCATGCCTTGATTTGCCTGGGTGACCGATGCCTGATCAAAACTGACGCTGGCAATAGTCGGCGCATCCGTATCGACCGAGTGTGCAGCACCTGCACTATAGGCTCCGAGAGCATTACCCGCATCATCGGTGATATCACTCGATACATGACCCACCTTCAGACTACCCGTACCCGAAATAGCATTAACAGTCACAGCAACGCCAGCACCTGAACTGGCTGAAATATTCGAAATAGAGCCGGATGCTGTGCCTGTGCTCGCCAGAGCAAAATCATCCGTCGTCAGGCTATTCACAGATTCACTAAAGGCGAGGTTGAATATCACACTGACATCCGCAGCTGAGGCACCACCAGCGGGGGCCGAACTGGTTATCGTGGGTGTTTGAGTATCGAGCGTAAGCGCAAGTTCCGTCGACACCGCGCCAGTATTGCCCGCAATATCGGTCGCAGTGGCCGTAATATTTTGCGCGGAATTACTGGTTAATAGCGGCGTGGTAAACGACCAATTTCCAGCACCATCTGCAGTTGTAGTCCCCAATGCGCCATCGATGCTGCTCGTGAGCGTCACAGTACTATTCGCCTCTGCACTGCCAGTGAATGCCGGAGTGGTATCGTTGGTTACATTATCTGTGCTGCTGATCCCCGAATCAGAACCTGCGGCAAGATCGAGCCCCGAAGGGGCTAAAGGTGGATCACGATCGACGGCATGGCTTGCGCCACCGGTATAAGCGGCGGTATAGCCATTGATGCCATTACCATTACCGGCAGTATCTTGGATATTAGTATTCGCGTTGACATCGAGTCTCAGACTACCCGTGCCACTCACAGTATTCACAGTCACATCAACACTGGTGCCGGATGCAGCAGAAACACTGGCAATACTGCCACTTGCCGAACCTGTTGCCGTAAGAGCAAAATCATCAATAGAGAGATTGCTCGCCACCTCATCTAAACTCACACTAAACACGAGACTAGCGGCGTTCGCCGCGGGTGAGCCCGATACCACCACGCCAGTAACAACTGGTGGAGTTACATCGGCAACGGTAAAGTTCCAATCGGTTTTATTACTAATGCCGGCGTAAATGTTACCCGCTAAGTCGGTAATAGCTCCATTGGCGATTTGAATATAATAACTAGTTTTTTCAACTAGATTAGCGGTTGGGTTAATAGTCAACACACCCGCCGTTATCATTAGCTGCCCGGCTGGAGAACCTACATCAATGGTCGCTACGGCCAGATCATCGGCATCGTAGATCACTATATTGCCAGTACCAAGCTGGATATCCTCATTCATGGTCAACACAAAGTTGGCATCGATAGCCACACTTACATCACCATCTGCTGGACTAAAACTCAGCACTGTCGGTGCGGCTGTATCCACGAGAATTGCGACAGTTGAACCAACCGAGTTCAGCGTGAGCACTAAATCATTACCCGCACCGTCAAGCAAGGTTCCCCCGTTGGCATCAACGCTAGATGCCAAGCCAATACCATCGGTATCGTTATCACCAGACTGCACTATATAACTAAAGACTAAATTTGTGGTTCCGGAACCACTGATATATGTGGCATAACGGGTTGTTCCGCCAATGGTTACGGCGATACGCGGCGTACCACCGCCCGTATTAACAGTCACATTTTCAGTGCTGCTCACCGTAAAGCTCAAGGTTTCTCCAACCACATACGTATCATTTGCTGGGACAGCAACGCTACTCACAGTAGGCGCTATCGCATCCACTAATACGGAAGATGTACTACCGACTGCATTTAAGGTTGAGCTCAAGCTATTACCAGAACTCTCTTTTAAGGTGCCGCCATTGGCCTCTATCGATCCCGCGATCGCTATCCCATCGGTATCGAGATCGCCACTCTGCACTGTATAGCGGAAAGTCAATGCGCTGCTGCCAGTACCTGAAAGATAACTGGCATACACAGTGGATGCACCGAGCGTCAATGCAATACGCGGCGTGCCACCAACAGTAATAGCTTCGCTAGTATTGACGGTAAAATCGAGGGATTGCCCGGAAATATAAGTCGCATTGGCCGGAACGCTAACACTCGTTACCGCTGGCACCACATTATCCACTGTGGCGTTACTGCTATCTGCCTGGGTTTTGCTATTGCCCGCATTATCCGTGGCCGTGACCGACACATTACGACTCGAGGCATTAATGGCACCCACAACTAAGGTATAAGTCGCCGTCCAAGTACCGCTGCTATTGGTTGCCGCGACAGTGGCGCCACCACCAAACTGGCTGAAGTCAACCGTCGCACTAATGATGATGTCGCTGTTGTTATCACCACCTGCGGTATTATTCCAGATAGCAGTGACTGTATCGCCGGCGATATAAGCGCCCGCAGTACCAGTGCCGCCGGAAATGCCGATATTCACATCGGATACCAATGGCGCAATACTATCGACGGTCGCGTTGCTGGTGTCTGCAGTTGTTGTAGTGTTGCCCGCGTTATCAATCGCAGTAAGACTGATATTACGGTTTGTGGCATCAATAGCACCTGAGCTAATAGTATAGGTTGCTGTCCAAGTACTGCTACTATTGCTCGCCGCCACTGCAGCACCGCCACCAAATGCAGAAAAGTCCACAGTAGCACTGCTGATAGTGTCGGTGTTGTTATCGCCACCCGCAGTATTATTCCAACTGGCGGTTACTGTATCGCCAATTTTATAGGCATCTCCGGTACCAGTGGCACCGCTGATGCTAAGACGGTTATCTGTGACAACTGGCACAACGTTATCGACAACGGCATTGGTTGTGTCAGCAGTAGTAGTGTCCCCTTGGGCATTGGTTGCGGTCACGCTGACATTACGACTGGAGGCATCAATCGCACCAGAAGTGAGAGTATAAGTTGCCGTCCAGGTTCCGCTGCTATCCGTCGCAGCCACAGCGGCGCCACCACCAAATTGCGAGAAATCGACAGTCACACCTGTGATTCCGGCATTATTATTGCCGCCAGCGGTATTATTCCAAGTCACAGTGACGGTATCGCCAATTTTGAAGGCTCCCCCAGACCCTGTCCCCCCTGAAATGCTGATATTGCCATCGGTTACTGTCGGTGTGGTTGACGCCGTTAATTGACTGCTATCTGCCGTGGTTAAACCACCAGAAGATGCGCGCAAATTGAAAGTTTCACTACCCGCGCCAGAATTGGTGTAGGTAATTTGCATACTGGTAAAAGTGGATACGCCACTGCTGGGAGTGATAGACACTGTGGCACCATTACCATCGGTATCTCCCGTCCCCGTGATCGTCGCGCTGCCCGCACCGTTAACTTCCGCCAAGGTAATACCTGTAGCATAACCCGTGTCCACAATGCTGTTTGCATCGCGTGCCGATACGATTGGCACAGTAGAGAAAGCTGTGTTCTGACCGCTAATGACGCTAGTAGGTGTAGGTTGAGTATCGAATACCAATTGGGTGGCTACTACATCTGAGGTTACAGAATTGCCATCAACAGTCGGCAAATTTGAACCAACGCCATCCTGATCATTCGCGGTCAGAGTGAATGCTTGCTGATCGGCGGTGGCGGTATAAGTCAGGTTGCTAAATGTCGCCACACCCGCGGTCGCCGCTTGAGTAGCGTTGGTTAAGGTGCCCGCACTGGACTCGGTCAAGGTAAGGGTTTCGGCGAAGTCCACATCGGTATTGCCGAACGCATCACGCGCCACAATAACAGGTTGGGTCGTCAATGCCGCGCCGGAAACAGAACCCGCAGGCTGGGTGGTAAAGACTAGCTGGCTAGCGACCACATCAAGGGTTGTGCCGCTGCCATTGGTGACAGCACTCTGCCCGCTTTCCATTTGCGTACCGCTGCCACCGACCGTGAGGTTGGTATCGCCATCCACACTCAAAATAATAGTGCGATCTTCTGTGAGCGTCGTATTGTCGTTGTAGTAGGCATTAACCGTGTAAGTTTCATTGCCCCCATCAGCAACGGACATAGCCAGGCCAGAGAAGGTAATAGTATCTGCACCAGCGTTGTAAGTACCGTTCATATTGCTGGCATCCGGCCCGTTCAGGCGCCAGGTAATTTTGCTGCGCTCGGCATCGGTACTGGTGCCACTCACGCTGACAACAATTTGAGAAACAGTGGTTGCAAGACCGTCTGAAGTTCCGCCATCTGTGATGGTGAAATCAAAAACACCCACAGCTTCACCGACCGTATCAATAGTGGTGGCAAGACCAATAGGCTCAACAACGCCACCAGCTGCGATGAGGGTGGCATCAGAGTTGGCAGGAGGAGTATCTATTGCATTCGCGACGGTGAAACCATAAAACTCAAAGAACTCGGGGCCATCCGTTGAAGAATTACAAGCACTGGCACAATCAAAAAACAATTTAAAGCCTTTTAGCTTAACGCCCGAAAAAGACGCCAATTGTCCTGGTGCAAAGGTAAAGGTCTCTTTAACTCCGCTTCCGTTAACAGTCGAGGAGGTAACAGTTCCGCCATTCTGCAAGTAACCAACAATACGCAGATTAGTAAATTGAGCTGTATAGGCAGGATCAGCAGCCTCGCCTCCCGTTAATCCCGTTAACTCAAATGCAGTGGTATTGGTACCATCTGCGCGCAAATAAAAATAATGGTTAGTGCTAGTCTCACCACCATGCATGTAAGCAAAATTGCCAATGCTACTAGCTAGATTTTGAGTGACGCCATCACCACCCTTAGCGGTTAATCTGAAATGAGTTGTGCTGAGCTGTGCAGTTGCCTGCCCACTCCAACCTACAAAACCATAAGTGCCATTTACAATTGGCGCTAACACCTCTGAAAAATCCCTTAATGCTTTTTCAGAAAACACCAAAGTAGATTCAATATTTCCGCGGGTAACTTCTAAATCCCAGTCGCCCTGCAACTCGGCATTACCGGTTAAATTATTGGAGGCGGCAACATCCAAACCCGTGTTATTGCTAATGATATCCAGCAGCGCTTCACCGCTTTCATTCGCGGCCAAATCACAACCATAAAATAATAAATCGCCACCTTCACGCACCGCGCCTTTTAGCGCAGCAAATGCCTGCACTTCTTGCTGGATTGTCTCTGGGGTAATACGTGAATTGCCTAGCAGTATCACACCAGCTTGTGCGTGGGAAACCACATGAATAGCTGCGAGATTTTTGTGACCATCAAGTACATTAATTAATTGCGGTAATCCAGCGATAGAAGAATCTAACTCTACCAATTGAACACTAGGTTTAAGGGCGCGACGCAATACCGATTTATCAGCTTCAGCCACTGCGCCATCAACAATCACCAGCTCACGCACCGGATGTGCACTCTGGATATCCAGTTGATCGCCAGATAAATCAATTAGATCCTGTGGTAAAGAGGTGTCTGAACGCCATAATAGCTCGGTCGATGCACTTATCGATGAACTCAAATAGGATCGCTGATAACTCGGCGCTGCAATTGCACCAGCACCATAGAGTCCGAATGGTAATAACAGCGAGGAAAACCCACTAAGTAGTGCGTGTCTCATGATAAGTGATTCCCTTCATTTTTTGCGTTAGGTGCTACAGGTTTTTTACTCGCAATAATATTGGCGGCAGTACCGGTTTGATCTTGCCAAAAATCCATCTCTTGATATTTCATAAATAAGTCAGGCGGTAAAATACTGCGCCTACTTTTGTATTCCACTTTCCGTTTAACACTGTGCAAACCTTTGACCCCAAGATTGTGATCAAACTCATTTTCAGCATAGTCGACATGATTAAAATCGTGATCGAATTGCGGTTCGCCAATAAAACGATAGATTAATTCCAATGTGCGTACCGGATGCTGGGTAAGCAGATCATAATCCACTAATAGCAAGCGATCAGAAAACTCGCCGTAATAGGCTTCCTTGAGTGCGGTCCATGCACTTCCAACCGCACCACCAGCATTGATTAATGACTCGCAGCGGCTATACACCGTCTGACGCGAGGCCGCATTGAACATACGGCTGTAATCAAATGGGTTTTTACGGTAAATCACTTCAAAACTATCCATAATCCAAGCCGGATTGCGCACACAACAAATCACTTTAAAATCATCAACCAACTCTACCAATTGATGTAGACGGGCAGTCCAGTGACGGTTGGTGTCGAAAATAACCGGATGATTTTTATCTTGGTAATAAGCATCAATTAATGCCCGACAAATGACCTTACGTTTATGTTCATCGAAAAATGAATAGGACTCACTACCTGCCCCCATTTGTTCGAGGGCACCATTCACAAGCCCCGCTACAGGGCTACTGATAGCCGCATGAAAGCGTGGATTTTGCCGAAGTATACCTGCGAGCAGCGTCGAGCCAGCACGCGGTAAACCTGAAATAAAATGTAATTTGTTTGGCATTAATGTGACTTACTAATTAAAAATATTTATTAAAAACTTCCCGACAAACATGCCGGGATCATTCATCAATTAATTGCGTGCCGGAAATACACCATAAAGGGCAATACAATAATTCAATGCGATAAATGGCTGACGGTTTTCATGGGGTAGACCACCACCATTTAGACCTAAAGTCTGTGGTGCCATAGTGGTATTTAATGTACCTGGTGCTGCCTGCATATAGTTGACTATGCCACCACCACGTCCATCCTTCGCAAGATAGGTATTCGCTGCCGGAGAAGGCAAAGTCCCCTGATTATTCAAACCGGTCAGCGTGTGGTTGTGTGCTGGCATTTCAGTGGAGATCAGCGTCACCCCATTTTCACCAAACTGTTCGCCCCAATCCCAGGTTCTCAGCCCGGGGCCCTGACCTACACCAACTACGGTCTGCCCCTGCAAATTAGGCAATTGGAACGTGGTTGTACCATTGCCACCATAAGTAATTCCGATAATTGAAAACAACGCGGTATTACTTGCGATTGACAATATTTGGCCATTACACAGCGCCCAATTGTGGGGAGCGAAGCTGAATGGCAACAAACGGATTTCACCTATAAATGGATCCATAATTTCGCTCCTTAATTACGCGATGGGAAAATGCCTTCAATACATATGATGTAATTTATCGCTGTAGTAGGCATGATGTTATTGTGTGGTTGTGTTCCCCCTGAGGCTTGCACACTGAGTGCATTCATAACTTGGGGATCGGCACCGCTAGATGGCAAAGGAGCATAAATATTATCGGTATTACTATGAGCAAAGACATTACCCGTAGGGCTGGGTGATGTGGAGGAACTTGCTGTGCTCGCCGACAAACTATGGCTGTGTGAAGGTATTTGCGGCGTTAATAAGGTAACGGATTCAACACCAAACTGCTGACCGATAACACGGGGAGTCAGACCAGGGCCATTACCCTGCCCAACCGGAAGGCGACCGCGCAAATCCGGCAATTGAAATGTTGTTACCCCATCACCACCATAAGTGGTTCCGATAATTGCGAAAAGAGTGCTTTGCTCACTAATACTTAATAGCTGACCAGCGCACAACATCCAACCTCTAGGTGCAAAACTACCCGCAAAAAGACGGATATCACCGATATAAGGATCCATAGTGATTCTCCTCTAGTTACGTGAAGGGTAAATGCCTTGAGTGGCAATGCAATAATTCATTACCAGTGAAGGCTGACAATTTTCATGGGCTTGATTGCCGCCGGTACTGGATACCGTTGCAGGGTCCAACGCTTGTAAACTTGCAGCGGACCCATACAAATTGACCTCACCTGCTGCATTTTTGGCGGCGGCAATATTATTGCCTGCAAACAACGTGGTATCGCCGGCAGTAGAACTGGCCATCACAAGGTGATTGTGTACTGGCAGGTTGTTAGGTACTAGGGTTACATTTTCAACACCCGCCTTACTGCCCTGAGGCAAACCTGCACTAACATTAGGGTGAACTGGTACGCGACCACGTAAATCCGGCAACGCAAAATTATTAATACCGTCGCCACCGTAGGTCGTACCCAAGAGTGAAAAAAGCGCTTGGTTGGTGTTGATTGGCAATAATTGCCCAGCACACAAAGTCCAATACTTAGGTGCCCAGTTGTAAGGGAGAAGCTTAATTTCTCCGAGAAAAAAATCAGACATCCATGACTCCTTAATAAAAGTAAACCTGTCTAAACGTCATCAGGTTGATTGCACAAGCTTTCCTCTACCCCGAACCTATGGTGATGGCCACGATAGCCACTCTTGGGTAGGTGATATTTCAAAAGGTAAGAAACCCAAGCGAAGATATAACTGTTTCGCACGCATATTTTGTCGATCAACACTCAGACTCACACTCGCCTCTTTTGCTTGGGCATAGGCTTTTACCGAGTCCAAAATGACTGAACCATAACCATAGCCACGAAATTGCGGTGCGATGACAAAATCGACGATATGGACACCGTTAACAGAGGGATTAAGTATGATTTTGCCAATAGAAATTGATTGATATTCAATGATTAGAGTCACCGCTTGAGGGTATTGGGCTGCGTAACTCGCTTGCTGTAAGCGGTATTGTTGTTGCACTAACAGCTCTCGTTGCTGTGGGGGAAGCGGTAATAGAGACAGTTCCGTCCTTGCAGAACAAAATAGTGAAAATACAAAAGCATCGTCATTTTTATACGCATAACGCAATGAATAGGCTTTAGGTAATACTATGTCTTCTACCATCAAATACATTCCCTGTAGTAAGTAACTCTAACAGCGCTTTATAGTTCTTTAATTCGTCGTGGCATCTCGGGGTTAACGGGCAAAACTCGACAAATCGAATGACAGGTTTAAAGAGAGACTCAGGGAAATGCGTTCGCAGAATAAAAAAGGCTAACGACTTGGAAGTACATGGTTGCATTTTCCATCCCTAGAATAAAAACGTTAACTTCCTGATATTTTTTAAAGATACACCATTGGCTAAAGCTAGTTTACGTTACTCTAAAATACAAGATGCATGTTAACTTTTAGTTTCAAAAAGGTGAACATTAGACCAGTTGCAATAACGGTGGATCTGTTCTTTTTGCTTAGCCGAAAAAAAACTTTGCTTAGATGGTGAATCAGCTATAAAGGGTTGCGTGGCTGTTTTAGAGTGTATTAACTGACATTGTTCGACTTGGCTGCACTCTTCCTTAGAGAGAGCCAACGAAAACCAGTTTGCGATTTTATTCGCTATCGCGGGTAACAACTCCTGATAATCCACGACCATCACTTGGTTACGCTGACTCATCTCTAACCCATAACCCAATAACAAGCGCAATACCTTACATTGATAATCCAGTATCGACTCCCCCTCCTCTGGTACTGATAATTCACGGAATAAAGGTCGAGACGGTTGTCGCACCATATGATATCCAGCAGACTTTTGCTGTGAGGCTAAGATCTCGACGGGGTCCCTAAGTAGCAATAACACGGGAACTTGAGGATAAAGTGATAGGATCAATGGCCAAAACTGCAAATCCCACGCATTCCATTTAATCAACAAATGCTGTTCAGGATGAAACAACTGACCTTGGGTATTAATGCAAAATATTAAAGCCGCACGTCTTTGTGTGTCTGATAGGCTCCTATCCAATAGCACTTGAGTCAGCAAAGGCGATTCAGATAACGCCCTGCATTTAGATAACCCCGCAAAACTGCGCGACACTAAGGTAGATCCACAGCGAGAGAGGTGAAATATAAATCCGGCAGGCTGCACTTGTTCTACTAGCCCAGAAAGATTTGGCGCTGGTAACAGAGCAGTTTGGGGTTTGATCAAAGCGGACAATAACTGACCCCGCACTGCAGAAATATGCTCCGAGTAGAAAGGATGAATCGGTTTTTCTGCGGCGGACATCCACTCTAATACTCTGCGTTTAGGGTCATAGTCTGCTGGCGCCCAAAACTGGCAGAAGAGTGAATAATCCGGCTCTATCCTTTGTCGATTACCAGTATGCAAGATGGCCAGTAACGTATCATCACCACAGTCTGGTAAGTGCCAAAAAAGCCGCAAATATTGGCAAAAGTTGGTGAGAGTCATAACCTTGCCAAGCTCCCTCAGGGCGGCTGGATTATGAACTAACAACCAATAGCGTTGCTGTTGTTCTTTAAAATCAACCATTAGGAAGCCATAGGGTAAAAGTTAATGTATTGCACCATACGCGGTAACGTCCCACGATTAGGACTGGCGCCGTGGGGCAAGGCATGGTGCCAAATGATTAAATCACCCGCTTTAGCCGCTATAGGTTTTACTTGCCAGCGATGCCAATCCTGTTGCTGAAGCTCAATATCAGACTTGTTCTGTTCGAGAAGCCACTCCTCTATCTTGAGATGAAATCCGGGGACACAACAGAATGCGCCTTGTTCCTCGCCAGTGTCGGTTAAATAAATTAACCCTTGCGTCGCAAACTTAACGGGGAGCTGTAGCGGCATATCCCAGTGCATATCAGGACCGGGAAAATGCCAAGTTGGCGTTTCAGGTGGATTAAAGCTGACTCTATCGGTTGTCATAACTAAATCTGTTCGCTGCCACAATTGTTCAAACACATGACGGATTTTGGGGACTTGTCGATTCGCGTCCAGTTGCGGATGGCGAAACAGTTGCAGCATGATTTTCTGCATAAACTCATGAGGTTGATACCAAGTGGTGGGATCTTGTTCATTGGCTCCTAACTGCTGCCAAATAAAATCTCGAGTTGCGGCGGATTGCTCTGCCGTGAGTACTTGCGGGATCACTAAGTAGCCTTCACTTTGCCAAAAATTGAGTTGTGACTCGCTGAGGACTGCCGCTGGATTTGAGTCTTCAACCCCCGCTGAATTGAAGTCTTCGACTTCTGGTACAGTGACCGATGGCGTTAATCCATGGGAAATAGCGCCTAATTGCTGATTAATCCCTGCAATATCCGCGGCTGTCAGCTTGGCGATTTGCTGAATGTAAGCAACAAAAGCTGACTGATGATCGTTTTGATATAAAGCTCTTAGACCCGGCTCTAGCCCTATTCCACAAAGATCCAGCAAGGTTTTATCTAAGTGCCATTCATTAGCCAGTTCAGTGAATGGCACTCCCCGTTTGCGTAGCTGTATCTTTTGCCAAAGCCGCTGCAAATGATAAATGCCTAAGCAGCTCAGATCGTCACTCGACACCAGCACTGGTTTTTGCTCTATAACATCAAACACAAAATCGGGATGAGTACCCTGCTCATATCGAAAAGCAAGGCATGAGAGCGGCTTAAGCCAATGTTCACGTCGATATCGAGGTAACGTGAGTTGAGATTGGTATTCGCTCAGCGTGGAATTACCATAAACTTGAATGGAAGTCGTGAACTTAAGCGTTACCGCACTCGGGCTGAAATCGGGCAATAGTAATGTACCAGCCAAGAAACTGCGGTCTCCACTGGCAAGCAAGCGTGCTGTTTGTAGGTTGAGCGCGAATAACGGCCCTAAATAATGCGTCTCCACAAAATCCTGCACAGTACGACACTCAAGCCAAGCGTCTAACTCAATATTTTGCGGGATGAGCACACCATCATCTGCAAGATACGCCTGTAAATGGGTAAAAATTTGCACTTGCGGCTCCTGTTGCAACAAGTGCTTCATGGTTTCGGAAAGAATCACATCAAACTTTACGACTGTATTTGGCTGCCAAAGCGTGGCATCCGCACAGACACTCTCCACCACACGATCAGCTAAATCAAAGTGTTCAATAAGCTTAGTGACTTTATCTAACGAGGCTTGATGAATGTCGAGCAAGGTCACTTGAATTTGACTCGCAGAAAATAACGGCAGCAGAGGTAATAATAACCAAGCAAAAGGTCCAGTCCCCGCATATAAGATGTTCACAGTATGCCCGGGATGAGCCTTTAGACGATCTTGTATTGCTTGATAAATCCCTTGTATAAAGACTCGGCCCCGCTCGGGATCTTCGGCACACTGCGCCGCGGTAGTGAGTGACACCGCCTTACCAAAAGGCGTATGGCTCGCCTCAGTATCCAAAAAAGACTCGGGGTGTAACTCCACTGCCGCTATTTGGCATAACTGCTTCAGCATGGGATCGATGAGCCGTTTAGACTCCCCCGCTGAAGTTGACAGCAGTAGCGCATTAGCAAACTGAGTTAATACAGCTACATCCAAACTATGTCCTAATTCAAGCTCTGATCTTTGCAGCATCGATTAACTCCCTTAACCAAGTATTGACCTCGCAATCAATCACTAAATTGATCCGCGCATCCTGCCCTTTATTTTCAACCCAATGGACTTGGTTGGCATTGATATACCAAAGCTCTCCGGCCTGCATGGGTACACGTTTATCGTCCACGTAAAAGTTGAGTTGCTCATTCGTTTGCAGTGGCAAATGCAGTCTTGCCTCGCCTTGTTCTAGGCAGAGTCCTTGATCTCTATGGGGTTTGATTTCTGCCCCCGCATGTAAGCGCATCAAACGCACGGATTTCACTGGGCAGGCTAAGGATTGCAGAAAATGGCATAACGCAGGGCTCGATTCGAGTTGAGGCAAATCTTGCCAGTGCTGACCGGTAGAAATTGAGAAGGCTTGCAAGATAGGATGAGCACCGCGATACTCTGCAGCACAGCGTAAGACGAGAACATCCCAACCACCCATATAATCACGCTGATTTACATGGGGTAACCAGTCTTGTTGCAGTAAAGCATTCAACTCTTGCTGTAAACTAAGGGAGTTTGAAACTTGAGCTAATAGGGCAAAAGAACAGATATCCATATCCAACCGCTTAATTTTCAGACCAAAAATAATTAATCATCCAAGACTAGCACAAAGATTTAAGCATACAAGTGACTCGAATCATCGTCATCACTGAGTATTACGCAGTGCAACAATCAATGCTAAGCGTGATTCAGTTTTGCAAAAATAGGAAATACCCATGTTTAACTGGAAGACTATCGATACGGTTCTGCTCGATATGGATGGCACCCTATTGGATTTGCACTTCGACAATCATTTTTGGCTGAATTTAGTACCGCAGGAATTGAGTCGACAACAAAGTGTGAGCCACAACGAAGCGCAGCAATTAGTTGTGAACGCCTATGAGAAAGTCGTAGGCACGCTCGATTGGTACTGTCTCGATTATTGGCAGGAGCAACTGCAGCTCGACATTATGGGCTTGCACCGCACTTTAGTGGATCGTATTCAACTGCGCCAAGACAGCATGCCATTTTTAGCGGCCTTAGCCTCTGCAGGTAAACGACGCATCCTAGTGACCAATGCGCATCCTAAGAGTCTTGCCCTAAAGCTTGAACATACCGAGCTGGCCGCGGGGCTCGATGCCATGATCTCCAGCCACGAGACGGGTTACCCTAAGGAACACCCACAATTCTGGCTCACCTTGTTTGAAAAGTTTCAACTTGAGCCAAGTCGCTGTCTCTTTATCGACGACAGCGAAGCCATACTCAAAGCCGCTAAACTTGCTGGCGTGGGCCATCAATTGGGGATTGCTAACCCAGACAGTAAAAAACCAGTCAAAGTCTTTCAAGATTTCCCCGCGATTACCGACTATCACTCACTACTGACTGATCTAACGCGATAAAAAGGCTATAAAAAAGGCACCTAAGGTGCCTTCGTTTCTATTCATCGCATTGTTTTATGATCGGACATTTAATCGCAACTCTCGCATTACGGCCTTCACATCTGAGCACTCACATTAAGTTTAAGTGCTCATCTAAAACAGCGCTATAACCCAGGGATCCGCCCCTGATATACCACAGGGAAATAACCATCCGCACCACGCTTACCTAAAATATTCAGCGACTCACGCATATCTTCCGGTTGCTCTGCCGTTTCTTTAATCTTAGCCTCAACCTTCACCATATTGCCTTCATCTAACTGTAAGGTACCAACAATACCAAGCTGGTTCTTGGTTTCATCTGTGGCCAATTGCGCTTTGCCTTCGACACAACTCAGTCCGAGTTCAATATTACCTAGAGGATAGTTACCAAACTGATTCTTAACATTGGTTTGATTCAAAAACAGCTTACCAGACAACTGTTCACACCAAGGCTTACCTTGCTCTAGCGTCTCAACCAACAAACTGACTTCACCGGTAATTTCGGTTCTAAAGGGCAGTTTTGCATTGCCGAGTAAAAAACTATCCGGCGCTTCGAAACGTAGCCCCTGCGCACTTAAGCCTCCCATAGACCAAGAAATTAATCCCTTAGCACTGACAGGTGTTGCGCGGCTGCCCACTTGAAAATCAACTTTCACTTTACCTAAAAATAGCGCCCAAGGACTCAGATCCCAACGCACTTGCTCTACCTGGCGCTGCGGCATACTTAAGGTTTCTATGCTGCCAGACCAAATACTGCCACTCACACCCGAAACACTGATATTCGCGGGCAATGGGGCTAACGCTATCGCAATCTTAGCGGGGAATAGAACGACTAAAAATATTAAATAAATCAGTACGCCTATGATGACTTTTTTTATCAAACTCACAGCTACACCTTAATTTATTGCGCTAATTGGATACGTCTCACTTTGACATAGCCAGGTACATCGGCCTCAGCCAAATCAACACTTTCGAGTGAAAGTCCTTTCTTCTGTACTAACTCACTCAAATAACCTAACAAGGCATCAAAAGGAACATCGTCCATCCACACTTGGATCTTATCGCCTTGGGGCTGCATGCGAGTAATCACTAACCCATAATTGCCCGCAGTTTGGTTAACCACTGAGCTTAAACTGCCCGACGTCGTTGGCTTAGCACCGTTCTGCTTCAAACTCGCAATTTTATTCGCCGTTTGTTTTACATAGTTCAACGTCTGTTGCTGTGCATTGAGGTTACGTAATGCATCGGCTTCAGCATTGGCAATCGGCGTCCAAACACCCCAATAAAAAATACCTATAACTAAGAATACCGAGCAAAAGCCCACTAATTGCTGCTCGCGCGATGCGAGCCCTTGCCACCAAGTCCGCAAATTATCCATCTTATTTGCTCCTCAAGGTTAAGGTACTGGTGACTTGCTCTTCACCGCTATTCATAGTGCCGCCATCGAGTTGAAAACGACGACCGACAATCTCTTTAAACTTCTCGATCTGCGCGTAATTTTTCGCACTCACTTGCATGCGGATCTCGTTACGCGCGCTTTCGAATCTTAAGCTATTAGGTTTAAGTTCAGGCACTTGCTTAAAGGCATCCTGTAAACCATCGAGCATGGCAAAAAACTCGGCACCACTACCCTGTCCCTGCAATGCACGTAACTGACTTTCCATCTGCGAACGTAGGTTAACAATGCGGGAATTTCCCGGGATCACTTGCTGATAAATGGATTCACTCTGGGCTTTAAGATCGGCAACCTGACCATTGACTTGATGTATAGTCAGCCCTTTATTCACTAAGGCCAGCACACAAGCGATGGCAATAACGATGGCTGCACTTTTCCACATCATCAACTGTTTGCTGTATTCACGCTTCGGCGTGTAAACGCCGCTCAGTAAGTTCACTGGCGCATGCAAAATACCGCGGGCTAACACTAACATAGGTAGCTCGAGTGACTGCGGCTTAAGCTCGACACCCTCGAGTTGCATCTCGGTATAACTGGCGACAGAGACTTCGCCCTGTGCAGGCTTAAGTTGTTCTAACGCAATTGGCAACCAAGGCAGAGGTAAGCTCTGGCCTGAAGCTAATCCGGTACGCAGCAATAGCTCATTGCCAAAATTCATTGCCGCCCATTGGCACTCTTGCAATGGCAAGGCTAAACAATCAGGCACAATACGCTTCACTTTTAAACCCGCTTCAGTCAAACAACTCAGCCAAGTCTGCATTTGCTCATGGGCCACTGCGACCACACTTAAGGCATCACCATCACGTGGACCAACAGTAAAATGCATGGCATCGACATCATCGGCTAAGGCTTCTTCGAGCATAAAAGGCAAGGCTTTCAAGGCTTGGCGTTGACCTTTTTCGGGCAAATGCACACTAGTGAGCGTCATTGCCGCGGCGGGCACTAACACATCGACGGGACGATTGCCCGCACGCTCAGTTAAGGTCGACAAACCTTGAGCATTGGCGAGCTCGCCAGAGGCGATAATTTCCTGTTCTTGCTCCGACCAAACGAGCCAAGAGCACGCTTGCTCTGCTGTTCTGCCTAAGCGAATAAATAGCCGTTCACTCACAGTTTTTCTCCACCAGTCCCAGTCAAGAAAGCGTGACTGAGCTCGTTGCTATTATTTTTGTCCACCAGATTCTGCCGGGTGAGCACTTCCATTATTTTTGGCCACCAACATCAAACCCTGACGGGTGAGCACTGCCATTATTTTTGCCCACCAACATCAAACCCTGCCGGGTAAGCACTGCCATTATTTTTGGCCACCAACATCAAACCCTGACGGGTGAGCACTTCCATTATTTTTGGCCACCAACATCAAACCCTGACGGGTGAGCACTGCCATTATTTTTGTCCACCAAACTGACGGGTGAGCACTTCCATTTTATTGCCGCCGCTCTTTTTGAGCACACTTTCCATTCTAAATACGGCGTTATCAACCTTCGCCCCCGAGGCCAATAAAAAATATTGGCTATCGATGACAAAGCTCGACTTCATGGCACCTTCCCACTTGATCGATCCCATGGATGAGCTTTCATAAAAATCATCTATCTTGGCAAAGCCATCGCCGGGGCGTTGGTTGATGATACTTTCTGCTTCGCCTACCGAAATCTGATTTTCAAGCATGCCAGCTAACAGTGCCGCTTGCTCGACTTCCAAGGTATTCACATTCAGTAATTGCGTGTCATTGCCTGGGATCACACATACATAGGGCAAGAGTTTCAAATAGATATCTTGGGTGTATCCCATCACTGCCCGTAATTCACTGCGATGATTCATCAGCGTATTGGCCGCACGGTAAGGCACATTTCGCGCTTCGTATTCCGCATCTTCGGCACCATAAGGGCTAGCAGTGGTGTCTTCGTCGATATAATCTTTTAAGGTCTGGGTCAGACGGTCCGCACTAAAGTCGTCCATCCCTAAACTCACCAACAAGGCCTTATATTGCTTCGCCGCCAGCGGCAGCTTAGGTTGACTGTTTTCCACCTCTTTCGTAGTCACAGACAAGGCATTTAAGTTAAAACAGGCGCGCATATCAGTGATCTTGCCAGCAATTTCACCGTATTCAGCCGGAAACACAACATCGGCCATGGCCCAATATTGTTGCCTGTGGACTCGACCTTCCGAGTCGTCTAAATCTTGTTTTAAAATCTTCTTCGCCAGTTCTTCGGCAGAAATCGCGTACCAATAGGCTTGATCGTACTGGGCCAAGTTCAACGTTCGACGCATGGATAACTGATTACGGCCAGTGATATTTGTCGCGATGATCACCACCATGGCCACAATCAAGAGCACAACTATCAGTGCGACACCGCGCTGTTTAGACCGAGATTTGGTTCTCATTCGCGGCCCTCATCTTCAGGGTCGCCATCACCTGGATCACCAGAACCGTCACCTGGATCGTTCCCCGAGCCATCATCGACTCCATCACCATCTTTGTCTTTATCTTTGTTCGTATCGTCAGGATTTTCGTCTTTATTATCGTCATCCTTAGACTTTTCTGGTGCAACAGCACCCAGCGGCAACAAGAACTTACGTTGGATCTTGCCTAAACCTTCAATCTCAATCTCCATGGCGATCGCTTTAGGCAACTTAGTCGCCTCGACTTTACGCTCCCACTTGTCTTCCATGAAGAAGGAATATTCCACCGACAGCACTTTGTCGATAATCACTGTCTTAATCGGCTCGGCGCCAAACTCAGGCTCAGGATAAGGAAAATACCAACGTTCCA
Source organism: Shewanella sp. S23-S33 (assembly GCF_043359565.1). Taxonomy (NCBI): domain Bacteria; kingdom Pseudomonadati; phylum Pseudomonadota; class Gammaproteobacteria; order Alteromonadales; family Shewanellaceae; genus Shewanella; species Shewanella sp. S23-S33. The sequence continues at coordinate 19,934 of NZ_JBHFFD010000048.1, forward strand.
GCCGCCCTTCATGCACCACATACGCCACCGACTGTAAGCTGCCTCGCGGTAATAAACCGTCGGGATTTAACCAGCCTAAACGGTAAAACACTAAGGCTTCTGATTCCGAATCTAAGATATCATTGCCCGTTTGGAAGACGGTCGAACCTCGACCACCTTCGAGTAATCTTGGTGTGCGCGCCACCATTTGCGCGAGATCACGCTCAATCGCACCAAAACCTTGCTGTAGAGCTTTAAGCCGAGTTGAAAAAGCGCGCGTCACTTCATCGTTAGTCAGCACTGTGCTGAGTACCGCATTAGAAGCCAAACCTATCATGGCGAAAATCGCAATGGCGATCAGCATTTCCAGCAGGGTGAATCCCCGCTGCGCACTAGTTAGTTTTAAGGACATAACTGCTCACTTGTGCGGCAATACGCTGATAGCGTTCGTCTTCACTCACATTTATGCGGATCATACGAAAATTATCGTCCGTCGTTTTCACCACTTCTTTACGCCAATACCAATCCTTTCCTGCGAGCTCAACTTGACCTTCTTTTTTACCGATTTCAGGAAACTGTGGATCAAGTCTGGCATCGACCATCTGATTATCAGCCACCCACTGTGCCAAAGTGCGCGATTCCAGAATCGGCATGTTTGCCATCTGCTCGCCCAAACTTTTAGTGATAGACACGGCCGCAATCGAAAATACGGCAAGGGCAACAATCACTTCGAGTAGGGTCATGCCCTTAACGCGTTTCATCGGGGCGCCCTATGGTTAATCTGCCCAGCGCATCACCGACCACTAACGTTTCGGCCTGCTGGCCTTTGTTAGTTTTAGCGATAAACGTCAGCTCAAAAGCGCTCATTTCACCGCTCGGGAATAGCATGACCTGTGGCTCAGGGTGTTTCTTCTTATCATCGGCAGAGGGTTCAATCAGCGGTTCTTCGAACCAAGAATCGTCTTTCTCATCCTCTTGTACCAAAGGTAAACCATCGAGCACTAAGTTCAGTTCAACCCCTGGCTCCATTTGCTTTTCAGATAAAAGTCTGTCTTTATCCAAAGGCTCCCACTTACCTTCTTTATAAAAAACAAACTGATAACTGGTTTTCTCAATCACAATACCAATAAACTGGCCACTTAAAACAGTTTCATCAAGCACCATTTCAGTGGCCGCAATAAACTGCCGCGCCGTTCTATCTAAGGCCTGTTGCGGCCCAGAATTGCCGATAGACATAGTCACAGCCGCAGCCGTGAGCCCCATCAACAAAATCACTAGCATCACCTCCATTAAGGTGAAACCAGCGTGACGCAGCTTTAGCATCTTATTGGAAATTCTGTAAATTCCAGTTACCGATGTCATCTTCGGTACCTGGTTGACCATCGGGGCCTGCACTGAAAATATCTAACTTGCCGTTTTCGCCAGGGCTTAACAACAGGTAGTTATTGCGCCATGGATCTTCTGGCAAACGTTTTACATAACCATCTTCACGGTAGTTACGTGGCTCAGGCGAAATCGTAGGCTTTTGCACTAATGCTTCTAAGCCTTGTTCGGTCGATGGATAAACACCGTTATCTAACTTATACATATCTAAGGCATTTTCGAGTGCAACTATGTCAGACACGGCTTTTTGTTGGTCAGCCTTGTCTTTGTTACCCATCAAGTTAGGCACAACCATAGAGGCTAAAATCCCTAAAATCACGATAACAACCATCACTTCGAGTAAGGTAAAACCTTGATGTTTCTTGTTCATTTGCATCGACTACTTCTCCTAAAAAAATCCTATGCCAATCGACTTGGTCATAATCCATAAATTCAAAAATTAACCGCTAATCAAGTTATTCAAGGCTAAAATTGGCTGCAAAATTGCCATCACGATAAAGAGCACAACACACGCCATACTGACCACCAGCATAGGCTCGAATACACCCAATGCTATGTTGACGTTACCTTCGAATTCCCTGTCTTGGTTATCGGCGGCCCGCTCTAACATCTGCTCAAGTTGACCACTCTTCTCGCCCGACGCAATCATGTATAACATCATAGCCGGAAACAACTTAGTATTAGTCAACGCTGCACCTAAGCTAGTTCCTTCCCGCACGCGTGCGGTCGCATCGTCAACTGCGGCGCGCACTCGCATATTCTGCAACACTTCACTCGCAATACGCATACCATCGAGCAAAGGCACTGAACTGGCGGATAAGATACTTAACGTCCGCGCAAAACGCGCCGTATTTAATCCCTTACTCACGCGGCCAACAACCGGCATGCTCAATAAAAAATTATCGTACTTCATCCGAAACGCAGGTGACTTTAACATGCGGCGAAAGAGTGCGAATAACAGCACTAAGGCGATAACCACAAACACACCATAGTTTTGAACAAAGTCAGAGGCCGAGATCAAAAATCGGGTCGAGGCGGGAAGCTCAGCGCCCATGTGCTCAAACTGTCCGACCACTTTAGGCACAACCGCAGCTAGCAGGATTGAAATCACCCCTATCGCCACTGTGGTCAAAACCGCGGGATAAATCATGGCTTGGGTCAGCTTAGATTTAAGCTGTTGGCGTCGCTCGGTATAATCCGCCAGACGATTAAGCACCACTTCTAAGTGACCGGATTTTTCACCCGAGGCCACCATGGCACGGTATAAATCATCGAAAATATGCGGAAATTCAGCCAAGGAATCGGCCAGACTATAACCTTCCACCACCCGAGAACGTACCGCCATAATCATGCTCGCGAGACGATCTTTCTCGCACTGCTGACCAACGGCTTTAAGGGATTCTTCAATCGGTAAACCCGCGGCCACTAAGGTCGCAATTTGGCGGGTGATCAAAGCTAATTCAGCAACTGAAATACCACGTTTGAAAAATGAAAAACTGCTGCTCTTAGCTTTGGCTTCTTTTTCAGTAACAGGCAGTATTTCCAAGGGCATCATGCGCTGATCGCGCAGTTGGCTGCGGGCGTGTCTGGCGGTATCCGCCTCAATCACGCCCTTAAGCTGCTTTCCCTTGGCATCCAGTGCCTTATATTCAAATGCTGGCATAAATTACTCCTCGCGAGTCACACGTAGCACTTCTTCGAGAGTGGTGATGCCCGCGAGCACTTTGCTCATGCCATCGTGACGAATGCTCGGTACAAACTGACGAATATACTTTTCGATGGCTAACTCACCGCGGCCGCCATGGATCAATTCACGCACATTATCGTCAACCAGTAATAGCTCATGAATACCGGTTCGACCACGGTAGCCATTGTTACCACAGGATTTACAGCCATTGGCACGGAAAATACGTCTGTCGTCATCGGCGGCGATGCCCAGCAACTCACGCTCACGCGCATCGGGCACATGCTCGATTTTACATTTAGGACAAAGGGTTCGGATCAAACGTTGAGCCAACACACCGAGTAAACTTGAAGACACGAGGAAAGGCTCTACGCCCATGTCTTGCAAACGTGTAATCGCGCCAGAGGCTGTGTTGGTATGTAGGGTTGAAATCACCATGTGGCCAGTGAGTGACGCTTGCACCGCAATTTGTGCGGTTTCGAGGTCACGGATCTCACCTATCATCACCACATCGGGATCTTGACGCAAAATAGCGCGCAGACCACGGGCGAAGGTCATGTCGGCCTTAGTGTTTACTTGGGTCTGACCAATACCGTCTAACTCGTATTCGATAGGGTCTTCTACTGTGAGTATGTTGGTGTCTTTGGAGTTGATCTCCGTCAGACCCGCATACAAAGTGGTACTTTTACCCGAGCCCGTAGGGCCAGTCACCAAAATGATCCCGTGAGGACGACGAATAAGATCTTCAAACTTAACGCGAATACTGTCTGTCATCCCCAATTGTTCTAAATCGAGGTTGCCAGTATTTTTATCCAGCAGACGCAGTACAACACGTTCACCGTGGCTCGATGGCATGGTCGATACCCGCACATCTACCGCACGACCTGCGATTCGCAGCGAAATACGGCCATCCTGTGGCACACGTTTTTCGGCGATATCGAGGCGAGCCATAACCTTAATCCGCGACACTAACAGCGACGACAGTTTACGGTTTGGCTTGAGGACCTCTTTGAGCACACCATCGATACGGAAACGCACCACAAGCTGTTTCTCGTAGGTTTCGATATGGATATCCGACGCTTCTTCTTTAATCGCTTCAGATAACAAGGCATTAATCAATTTAATGATAGGCGCATCATCATCACCTTCGAGCAAGTCTTCGGTCTGCGGTAGCTCTTCGGCAAGGGTGAATAAATCCATCTCGTTGCCTATGTCTTCCATCAACTGCTGTGCTTCAGACGAGTTCGCCTGATACGCTTGAGTGAGTTTGGCCTCAAACTTCGCCACTTCGAGCTTAACCAAAGGCAAATCAACACCCGAATAACGCCGCGCTTCGAGCATAGCCGTTAAGGGTGTTTTACTCGTATAGAACAAGCTTAACTCGCCCGTTTCACCCAGCGCGAGCACCACATCGTGGCGGTGTGCGAAGGCAAAAGGTAAACGCTCTTTACTGCTCGAACGAAATACCTCATCACCTTCAGCTTCAAGGCCTAGCTCATTAGAGACTTGGCTGAGGTCATCGACTTGGGATAGTTGAATTTCACTCATTGGTTTTATCTTTGTTTTTGTTTTCATCGAGCGTTTTGAGCGTTGGATCCGTTTTACGCATCTGAGTATCTAAGCCTTTACCTTCTTTATAACGCTCTAAAATCTCGTTAACTTCAGGTGGTAAATACTCAGACTGATTCCATTCATCTAGTACAGGCACTTTAGTATCAGGCATTAAGTTAACGCCACGCTCTTGCTGTTCAAGCTGTAATGCTCTGAAATAATTATATTTACGTCCAGCAATCCCTTCCATCGTGATGCCATCACGTATGATTGTTGGCTTGATGAAGATCATGAGGTTTTTCTTCGTTTTTTTGCTCGAAGAAGATTTAAACAAATGTCCTAGAATAGGGATATCACCCAAGAACGGTACTTTTTGTATACTTTCTTGTACTTCTTCGTTGATCAAACCACCGAGTACCACAATTTGACCAGAATCCGCCATAACGGTAGTGGTTAAGCGACGAGTCGCGAAGGAAATATCCACGCCTGTATTACCGTTAACCCCAGAAACTTCCTGTTCAATCGTCAGCTTAACTGAGCTGCCTTCGTTGATCTGTGGCACCACTTTCAGTTTAACCCCAACCTCTTTACGCTCAACGGTTTGGAATGGGTTGCTGTTGCTCGAGCTGGCGGTAGAACCTGTCAGAATAGGCACTTCGTCACCCACAATAAACGAGGCTTCTTGGTTATCTAAGGTGGTAATAGAAGGCGTTGCCAGTACGTTTGAGTTAGTGTCACTCGACACTGCTTGAATTAAGGCACCAAAGTCGCCCATGGCCACGCCCCAAGCCATACCGTTCACTTTGCCTAAGGCTTGGGCGAGTAGCGTTACATCTCCGCGCTTATCTGGGTTGGTGGTCACTACGGGCTTTCCTTCAGGGTCAAGCGTTGTGATTGATGAGCCTTTTTCCCCTTGTGCCTGCCATACACCCGCGCCAATCTCACCTATGGTTGGGCCTAAGTTATTAAACTGAGTGCCGCCGCCCGCTTTAGCCGCCCATTGCACCCCGAAGCCAACGTTATCGCCCTCAGCCACTTCCACGATAATCGCTTCAACTAACACTTGAGCACGGCGGATGTCGAGTTGGTTAATCACGCTCTCGATAGTGCGCATCTGATCGGGTTCAGCACTGATCACTAAGGCGTTGGTTTCAGTATGTGCCATGATATTGATTTCATTACGGCGTTTACCACCACCTGCAGCCTGAGCGCTCGGATCTTTCTCGCCTTCCAACTTTTGGGCAAAACCGGTCAGCACTTCAACTAAATCTTCTGCTTTGGCATAACGTAGATAACGGACTTTTGTGTTACCTGTGCTGGCTTGTTCGGCATCGAGACGATGGATAAGCTCGACCACACGTTGGCGGCTCTTCTCATCACCGCTCACGACCACGGCATTGATACGTTCGTCAGCAACCACTTTTGGCGCTTGGCCTGGCAATTGGGATTGGTTAGCGGTAGCACGATAAAGTGTATCGATAATTCGCACCATTTCACCCGCAGAAGCAAATTCTAACGGCACCACTTGCACCGAGGTATCGCCTTGCTTATCCACTCGACGGATAATTTCGACTAACTTGTTCACTACCGCAGCACGGCCAGACAACATCAAGACATTGGAGGGGTCGTAGTTCACTACGTTGCCGCCACCCGCATTATCATTAAGTTGACGTAATAACGGCGCTAATTGCTTGGCCTCAGTGTTATACAAGGCCACGATACGCGTCACCATTTCATCACCAAGGCCGGGGTCGTTATCGTTAGCGACTCGAATTGCAGCGGTTTTGGCATCTTTGTCTTTAATGACTTTAATAACGTTATTTTCCATCTCAACAATGGCATAACCGTAAACTTGTAAGACGTTGAGGAAAAACTGGTAATACTGATCGTCGTTAAGCAGATCATAACTGCGAACGTTGATTTTGCCGCGAATTGTCGGGTCAACTATGATGGTCTTATTCAGGTTTTTACCAACGATATTGATAAATTCTTGAATATCCGTGCCTTTAAAGTTGGCCGCATACTGTTCAGACCAAGCGAATTGGGAGGAGAACATGGCTGCACCCGCAACAACCCCAGCAATCAGCTTGCGTCGAATCCTTTTGTTATTCATTCTTTTTCTTTCCTCTAACGCGTGTTATTGCGGCAAACTAAACATGATTTCAACCAATTGTCCTTCCCGCTCAACCATAATAGAAACTTCGGTTAACTCGGGTAATTGGCTCATCATTTCTAACGCTTGACTCATTACGGTCAAGTCGTATCCATTAATCGATTTGGCTAAATCGTTAGCTTTAAAACCCGCCTGCTTAAACAAATTGGCGTCTTTCCCTGGATTCAAGCGATATCCCGCCACAGCGTCACCCTGTCTGACAGGTGAAATGGCAATATAATCGGTGATCTTACTGGGGTCGGCTAACAATTCGGTGCGGGATTCGGCGAGTTCTTGGGAGATTTCGGCATTTTTACGTTGATCGACACGGCTCACTGCCGAGCCAGTCTTATTAGTCTTAGCTTGTTGTAACTGCTGATTAGCTGGGCTTTGGCTAGTATAAACTAAGCCATCGAGCATTAATGTCTCGTAACGGCCAGCGTTAGTGATGATAATACGGTCGGCATAGACTTCTTTCAGTGATGCCGAAGTGCCCTTAATTTTATCGCCTAAGCTGTAGGTCTCTTGGCTGCCGTTTGACTCAATGATCGCTAAGCCTTTCTGATCCGCTGTCGATGCAACAACGCCAGTGAGCTGAATAGAGAGCGTGGTCTTAGGCGCGTCGGTCACAGTCTCAACAACCTCAGTTTTTGGCTTTTCAGATTTAGCATCTGCCTTACCAAAGAGACCAAGCTGCTGTAAACCCGCAAGATCAACCTGCCCAGCACCTTTACCCGTCAGGTTAACGGGCGTTGGCGACCAAGCACTGGGTGATGAGCTAGTAGGCACTAATTTCCATGTAATTTGCGCGGCTAACAACATGATCACAATAAAACCCAACCAGAAGACTATCCGGCTTAAGGGCTTATGGGGCATGCCAATGGCTTTTGCGATAACTTTATCTAATAAATCCATATTTTATGTGGACCCTCGATACAGGTCTCTGTTCTGATTATAATAATTAGGCGATTACCGTCTCATGCTAACCTAGGCAGCATTTGGCAACAAGCCCATAACAGCATTCAAATTGGCGAAAATAGGCCAATTATGCTAACTTTGCCCGCCATAAAAGGGTGTGAAGCACGCCACCCTTTAACATAATAGAAATGCTCTTCACGCATTTTCTTGCTCGGCATGTGAACTCATCGATCTTTTAGCTGGAGACACTATGACTCAAGGTCAAAGCGATAAAACAGACATTCGACTCGATAAGTGGCTTTGGGCTGCACGTTTTTATAAAACCCGTGCCATCGCCAAAGAAATGATTAACGGCGGCAAAGTACATTACAACGGCCAGCGTGCCAAATCTAGTAGGAATGCCGAGATAGGCGCCGTCCTTAAGATACGCCAAGGATATGACGATAAAGAGATCGTCATAAAAAAATTATCGCAATTACGCCAAAGTGGTGCGATTGCACAAGAATTGTACGAAGAAACCGCGACAAGTCTGGCTAAACGGGCCATTAATGCTGAGCAACGACGCCTCCACATGCTCAATAACCCGATACCCGATCAGAAACCAGATAAAAAGCAACGACGCCAGCTCATGCGCTTTAAAGACCTTTAACAGTGAGATACACGATGAACCAAGATACTTTACACCGCTACTTGTTCGATAATGCCGATGTGCGCGGTGAACTGGTGCAGTTACAAGACAGCTATCAACAAGTGATCAGCGCCCAAGAATACCCAGCCGTACTGCAAGTGCTACTGGGTGAATTAATGGCAGCCACCTCACTATTAACCGCTACATTGAAATTTAGCGGTGATATCAGCGTACAGTTACAAGGCAACGGCCCTGTATCTTTAGCGGTGATCAACGGTAACAATTTACAAGAGTTACGCGGTGTGGCTCGCTGGAATGCTGAACTCGCCGATGATGCGAGCCTCACAGAACTCTTCGGCCAAGGCTATATGGTCATCACCTTAACACCCGAGGAAGGTGAACGCTACCAAGGTGTCGTTGCACTAGACAAGCCAACGCTTGCTGCCTGTGTTGAAGAATACTTCAATCAATCTGAGCAGTTACCTACGGGAATTTGGTTATTTGCCGACGGCAAACAAGCGGCGGGCATGTTCCTACAAATTCTGCCAAGCCAGCAAGATCACAACGCCGACTTCGAACACTTGAGCCAACTGACGTCGACCATCAAGGCCGAAGAGCTATTTACTCTTGATGCAGAAAGCGTGTTACATCGCCTCTATCATCAGGAAGAAGTACGCTTATTTGATCCTATCGATGTGAGCTTTAAATGCACTTGTTCCCATGAACGCAGTGCCGGCGCGATCAAAACCTTAGATCAAGCAGAAATCGAAGCCATACTCGCCGAAGATGGCAAGATAGAAATGGGTTGCGAATATTGCCACGCTAAATACACCTTTGATGCCATAGACGTAGCAACCTTATTTGCTAACGGTCAAACATCAACAACCCAGCAGTAAAACGACTCCCGCTAAAAAATGGGCGCCCTATTTGGCGCCCATTTTTTATTCATACCTATAATCCCCTCACACATTGCACTCGGCTTAGGCTACAATCGCCCTCACTTTGTCACCTAGCACGACTCAGGCGATAAATAAAATTAAATCGGCAGACGATCGATATTAAAATAACCTTACAAATCAAATGGAGACCTTACTATGGCGGATGGATTAAACCGCGTTCACTTTAACCCCTCAACAGCACAACTTGTCGAATTTGCCCTGCTACGCGGCGAAGGTGAATTGACAGCCAATGGCGCATTAGTTGCTAAAACAGGCGCTCGCAGCGGTCGCTCACCTGGCGATCGTTTCATTGTAAGAGAACCCAGTTCAGAAGCTGATATCGAATGGGGCCCAGTCAATCAAGCTTTCGATCCAGGTGCTTTTGAAGGTTTATGGGCACGGGTTGAAGCTTACCTAGCCGATAAAGAACTGTTTGTATCTGATCTCGAAGTCGGTGCCGATACTGAACATTACCAACCAGTACGTGTTACTACACAATACGCTTGGCACCAACTGTTCGCCCGCAATCTATTTATCATTCCTGAAGAATTTAATCGTAAAGACAAACCAGTGTGGCAGATCATCAATGCCCCTGACTTTGTTTGCGTACCAGAACGTGATGGCACTAACTCAGATGCGACCGTAATTTTAAACTTCGCCGAGCGTAAAGTGCTGCTCGCTGGCCTGAAATACGCTGGCGAAATGAAAAAGTCTATGTTCTCAGTGCAGAACTTCCTACTGCCAGCCCAAGGCGTGCTCCCAATGCACTGTTCGGCCAACGTAGGTAAAGATGGCGACACTACGCTGTTTTTCGGTTTATCTGGCACAGGTAAAACCACACTTTCTGCCGATCCAAAACGCTTCCTGATCGGTGACGATGAACACGGCTGGGCACCCGGCGGCGTATTCAACATCGAAGGCGGTTGCTACGCCAAATGTATCGACTTAAGCCAAAAGAATGAGCCCGTGATTTGGGATGCGATTCGTTTCGGCACTGTGCTTGAAAACGTCGTTATGGACGAACACCGCGTACCTAACTACAAAGACAGTAGCCTAACGGAAAATACTCGCGCAGCCTATCCGCTGGAGCACATCGCCCAACGTAAAGAAGACAACTGCGGCGCCGAGCCACATGCGGTTGTATTCTTAACCTGCGATGTATCTGGCGTATTACCACCGGTTTCTATCCTGACCAAAGAACAAGCGGCATACCACTTCTTGTCTGGCTATACCGCCAAAGTAGGTTCGACTGAAATCGGCTCAACCTCGGCGATTCAATCCACCTTCTCAACGTGCTTCGGCGCACCTTTCTTCCCACGCCCTGCTGGCGTGTACGCAGAACTGTTGATGAAGCGCATTGAGTCCTTCGGCAGCCAAGTGTACTTAGTCAACACAGGCTGGACTGGCGGTCCACACGGTGTAGGTAAACGTTTTGACATCCCAACCACCCGCGCCATCGTCGATGCGATTGTCAGCGGTGAATTGAAAGATGTTGAAACCGTCCACTTAGACACCTTGAACCTCGCCGTTCCTGTGGCAGTCACAGGCGTAGACAGCAATTTACTCAACCCAATCAACACTTGGGGCGACAAAGCGCTATATGCCGAATACGCCCAGAAGCTAGCAGAAGCTTTCACTAAAAACTTCGCTAAGTATCAAGTGTCAGACGCTATCCGTAACGCTGGCCCAAAGGCATAAGCGCGTAGCGGCTCTGTTCGGTACGATTATTGAGTCAAAAATATCGTTCTATAAAAAGCGCGGGTTCAGTCATGAACCCGCGCTTTTTATTTGCGGCTAAATTGATTTAGTGATGATTAAATCCACCCACACTAAAGCCACTACGATAGATTTTTATGTGTTTTATTTCTTATCGATTAGTTAAACCAAGCTTAAATTAATGCTGCGTTTTTATAATCGCCGATAACAATCATCATTTTTAGGAAGCGGCACCCAAATGGAAAATCATAAACCTGTCACTGGATTCCAGCGATTTCTCAATGGCGTCGAAGTCGTCGGCAATAAACTGCCTGATCCGGCGGTATTATTTGCGATGTTTCTGGGCTTAGTCTGGCTGATCTCTTGGGGATTATCGGGTGTCAGTTTTGATGAAATCGACCCTCGTACTGGTAACCCGATTCAAGTCGTTAATATGCTCGAAGGCGGTGCACTGACCGCGTTTACCTCGACGATGGTCACGACCTTTGTGACTTTCCCGCCGCTCGGTGTCGTGCTGGTTGCTATGTTGGGTCTAGGCGTTGCTGAACATACTGGCTTTATTAATGCAGGGCTGCGCTCCATTTTATCTGTCACTCCCAAAATGTTACTCACTCCGGTATTGATAGCCGTGGGTATTCTAAGCCATGTCGCGGTAGATGCGGGTTATGTACTCGTTATCCCGCTCGGCGCGGTGATCTTTTATGCCGCTGGTCGCCATCCCTTAGCCGGTATTGCCGCCGCTTTCGCTGGCGTATCCGGCGGTTTTTCTGCAACCGTTGGCGTGCCATCCAGCCTTGATCCTATGTTAGCGGGCTTAACTCAGGCAGCGGCAAGATTATCAGCCGATCCCGCGGCTACCACATTAACGATTAACCCACTGAATAACATCTTTTTTACTTCGGCTTCTGCCATTTTAATTATCTTAGTTGGCTGGTTCTTAACGGATAAAGTTATCGAGCCGCGCCTAAAAAACACTGCGGTGAATGGCGATCCCAGCACGCTCCCAACCCTAGATGAACTGCAACCCCATGAGCGCCGCGGACTCAAATTCGCCATGGCCGCCATGTTGTTATGTGCTTTAGGGCTGGTGTTTACCGCCTATGGTGACAACTCTGCCTGGCGTGGTACCGATGGCGCCCTAACCAGTGCCTCGGCCCCCTTAATGCGATCCATTGTGGCGATTATTTTTGTGTTCTTCCTAGTGCCCAGCATAGTCTATGGTTACGTCGCTGGCACGGCAAACAATCACAGAGCCATTATTCAAGGCATGAGCAAATCCATGAGCGGCATGGGTTATTACATCGTCATGGCCTTCTTCTGCGCCCAGTTTATTTATGCCTTTGGTCAATCTAATTTAGGCGCATTAATGGCCATTAAAGGCGCGTTGGCGTTAAAGGAATTAGCCCTTCCTATGGGCGTGACTTTGGTGGGAATTGTGTTTCTCACCGCGTTCGTCAATCTATTAGTGGGTTCCGCTTCAGCCAAATGGGCATTGATTGGTGCCATTATGGTGCCCATGTTAATGGAACTAGGTGTATCACCGGATTTAACTCAAGCCGCTTACCGAGTGGGCGACTCATCCACTAATATCATCACCCCGTTGATGCCTTACTTTCCGTTGATTGTGGTGTTTTGCCAAAAATACGTTAAGGAATCAGGCATCGGCACCTTAGTGGCACTGATGTTACCGTTTTCAATCAGTTTTCTTTTACTTTGGAGCGGTTTCTTACTGGCATATTGGGCCTTAGGCTTGCCTCTAGGGATTGGCAGCTCATTCACCTTCCCAGCAATACCCTAGGGCGTTCAAGAGGTATTCAGAGTGCTTGCGAAATTGAATTCATAATAAACAGGCGCTCAATACCTCAATAACCACTAAATGGTGCACAACTTATTACCTCACCTTAAACGCAAATGCCGACGTTAACCGTCGGTATTTACCGCTAACAACACGTAATTTTATTTTATATAGAAACAACAAAATAAAAATAAACACTTAAATATCTATAAACGCATCTCTCTCATAGTAAAAGATAATGGCTTCAAGTAGTTCCTGCTCACTTGGCTGGGCTTTTTGCTGCTTGAGGTTATCGATCACATCCTCGACTTGATCCATGTTTAGCAGATAACCATAGTCACTCCGGCCTAAGCTATCCTCAAAGACATCGATTTCGTCATCCGATAGGTCTCTCATATCATTCACTATCGGGAATAATGGAGTGGTCAGTTGCAGGGATTCACCTTCATCAAGATCTTGATAAACCAGCCAATAACTTAATCCAGGTTGTTCGACGCACTTTCTTATCCAACACTGTAACGATTCGGGCGGGCCAAAAAATGAGGTGATGTTCATAATGTCCTCGAAATGGAGTTGTCATAGGGAAAACTGAGTGAGTCACAGAGTTGAATGGTCATGGAGGTTTTTTAGCTATTAACCACTCTCATGATTCATACAAGTAAAAGATGGGTGACCAACGACTCAAGCCGCCCCAAGAATACGAGAGGATATCTGCGCCCATCAAAGTAAAAATCACAATTCATCAATTCGGCAGTTAAAATTCCACAATTAAATAAGCTTTATTCATTTTTAAGCGCATAAATTTAAGCATTCCTCATTTAACGTTAACGTGATTTAGACTTTGGTTATTTTGAAACCAAGGTTGGTGATGTTTCACAATCCCCTGCTATGCAATTGTGGTACTTTACTCGGTCAAAAATGTCGGGCATTTGCCTTTAACATAGAGTGAACCTTTAGCCTAGAGTAAGCCTTAATCACTAAAGCTTGAGTCGTCTAGGTTCAAATCGTCTGTGCATGACACAAAATGCTGCGGCAACTGGGGAGTTTCGCAAGAATGAAGAGCAAGAGTTTATTAGGTAACATTGGTGTGCAAGTGGTTATTGCCATGATTATCGGCGCACTGGTGGGTTTTATCATGGGCGAGAGTGCAAGTGTGTTTGCACCACTCGGAACCATTTTCATCCATTTAATCAAAATGCTAGTGATACCACTGGTATTGGTTTCTATCATCAGCGGCGCGGCGAGCTTAGGTGACAGCCCATCGGCGGGTAAGATTGGCATTGGCACTTTCGGCTTTTTTATTGTCACGTCGGGCTTTGCCGTTGTGCTTGCACTCTTGATCGGTAGTCTGTTCCAACCGGGTGCAGGCGTTGATTTTACCGCCCACAGCAGCACAGACTTGATGGAAGTAACCAAGGAACATGGCGCATTACCCGGGGTAATGGATACCTTTATCGGCATGATCCCAACCAATGTATTCGAGTCGCTGAACGGCGGTAACATATTACAAATCTTAGTCTTTAGTATCTTCTTCGGCATCGCACTGACTAAAGTTAAAGGCGATGGCGCTAAGCCTATTTTGGCCGCACTCAACACAGTCGTCGATGCCTTTGTGTGGATGATCAACTGCGTGATGATCATTGCCCCTATCGGTGTATTTGGTTTGATGGCCGATTCTGTCGGCACCTTCGGTTTCGATGCACTAGAAGTCGTGTTTAAGTTATTCGCCGTGTTTGTGGCTGCGATTCTGATCTACGGCTTTATCTTCTTCCCATTAGTGGTACAACTCTTCTCAAGAGTGTCGGCGCGCCAGTTTATTTCGGCAATGAAGAAACCGCAGGTAATGGCCTTATCGACCGCCTCTTCAATGGCGACTCTGCCAGTGAATATGGAAACCTGTGAGGAAGATCTTAAAGTCTCTAAGGCAACCACGGCTTTTGTACTGCCGTTAGGCGCCACCATAAATATGAGCGGCAACGCGATTTATTATGGTTTAGTAGCCATGTTCTTCGCCCAAATGTATAACGTTGATCTGTCGATGACAGCCTATGCGGCCATCATTTTCACCTCAACCTTAGGTGCAATTGGTCAAGCAGGTGTGCCGGGCCCATCCTTCTTAGTAGTGGCAGTGCTGTTAGCTGCGGGAATTCCTATCGATGGTTTACCTTTGCTGTTTGCATTAGACAGGGTTTTTGACATGATCCGCACCGCACTTAATATCACTGGCGATGCGGCTTGTGCCTTGATCATGGATAAATACACAGAAGTTGACGTTAAAGCGGATAGTGAGCGCAGCTTAAGCTAACTCAAACACTTTGAATATAGGCTTGAATAGGCAACGCTTATTCAAGCCTTTTTTATATCTGCAGCACGGTATAATGGCCTGCCTCTACACGCATAAGTTAAGCCTATTTAATCTGAGTGTTAATGTGATCTCTCCCGCGCCATCCACTAAGCTCAATTTGCTAGATTTCGCAATTTACATTTCTTTATGGCGCTATGGCCGCAAGTGACACGGTTTTTCTGCGATACTGCCACTAGATTAACATCGCTAAGTTAGCTCAAAGGAATTTTGCCCTATGTCTGTATTTGCCCCAGCCACACCCTTTGCCGACTTTATCTATCGCCATTTTCGCTCAATTCACGCCCTAAAGCTCGGGCTAGCCTTACTCGTTGCTGTCACTATTAATGCCATTTGGGCGCCACCGCATTTTATTTGGAGCATGGTCACGATAGTGATCATTATGATGAGTTTACCTCAGGTAGGCGGCGCGATTGAAAAGTCGCTACAAAGGGCAATAGGCACTTGTTTAGGCTCAGCTTATGGGGTGATGTTAGTTGCCACTGTGGACAGTTATTGGCTAATCATGAGCCTGCTTATCTTAGCCGTTAGCTTGATTTGTTTTATCTCGGCCGGACGTTACAGCTATGCCTATTTAGTGGCCGGATTTACCATCATAATCGTGGTCGGCGACGCCAACCATGACACCTCTGAGGCACTATGGCGCACGGCCAACATCCTCTCCGGCTGCGTGATTGCTATTTTGGTCTCACTGTTCATTTTTCCGATTAAAGCTAAACAAGATTGGCGCTCCCAACTCACCCATGCCATCGACAATATGGCCGAAGTATTAGCCGAGCATCTTAAGGCACCCGCCAATCATGAGCTCGATTTTCGCGCTAGACTAGAGGCTGCGATGAAGGCCGTACTCACTCAAAAGAAACTGTTTTTCTCCTTGGAATGGGAAAGTCAAACCCTCAAAAAACACAAAGTGCTACTGTCGCAGTTAGCCAATAAACAAGTGCGCTTAATCACCTTACTCGAACTCTTACCCTTAACCCGCTGGCAGGAAGAAGACAAAGACGCCTATCTGCAGATTAATGCGGTTGCCTCTGAGCTTGCCTTCTATTTGCAACAACTTGCAGAATTTGTGGCGGGTAAAGCTCAACAATTGCCGACACTGCCAGAATGCTTAGATCAAGAATTGCAACACAGACTCCAGCTTGCCCTAGTCGCAGCCACTCAAGCATCGACCGCAGATCCAGTGACAGCCGTAAACGACCAAGTGCCGCAGGGATTTGCGCTCACAGGTTATAGCTGGCTGATTTATCAGCTCGCGATTGCCGTCGAAGCACTTTATAAAGACATTGCCATTATCGACATTGCCTATAACAAGCGGCCAGCTTCTCAGATAACGCCCAACAAAACGGCTTAGTCGATTTTACCATTCCGCTTAGTGCTTAAATCCATGCCAGAAATGCCGGATAACCCTTAGCCGCCCTTGCGTTAACGGGGCGTTTAATGAAAAGATACCGTCCTAATAAAAATTCGATAGATGGACTCTTTTCATGCGCTTGTTTTCTTTCTCCGTTATCGCCATTGCCTGTCTCTCTACGGGCAATCTGTACCCTGGGAATGCTTTTGCCAATGATGCGAAAACCACAGCCCAAACAACTCCGGCAGCCACTATGGCGCAAGCTTCTACCACAGAAACATTGGCAGTTGGCTCCCCAGTAATCACAACGTCACAGGATGCAAGTCCAGCAGCGAATAGCCAAGCGACTGAAACTGCGACTAATGTACTGGCCGATACCACAGTTACGGCGCCAGAAGCACAACCAGCGCCCATTCCTGAACGAGCCAACACCTTTGTCAACGATGCGATTTTACCGCCCAGCATCACTTGGCATGGCGCCAGCGAATCGCTCATGTTAAGTGTTGATAGCGAGTGGGCGACTCCCTTTGAGCAAAGTGGCGGTATTGAAAGTCCAAGCTACGATGCCACTATCGCTTGGCTCGACAAACTCGCGGGCGAGACAGATAAATTACAAAAGGTGAGCTTAGGTAAGAGCCCACAAGGGCGCGATATTTGGATGTATATCGCCAGCAGTGAAGGCATTAATGAATCGGCACGCCTCAAACAAAACACTAAGCCGACAGTGCTAGTGCAGGCGGGAATTCATGCGGGAGAAATCGACGGTAAAGATGCCGGCATGATGCTGCTACGTGACATTATCCAAGGCGATAAAAGTGCCCTGCTCGATAAAGCTAACCTCTTGTTTGTGCCTATTTTTAGTGTTGATGCCCATGAGCGCAGCGGCGAATTTAATCGTGTAAATCAACGTGGCCCTGTGAATATGGGCTGGCGCACCACGGCTAATAATCTCAACCTTAACCGCGATTATGCTAAGGCCGACAGCTTAGAAATGCAGCACATGCTGCGCGCAATCAACGTATGGCAACCGGATCTGTATATCGATGTCCATGTTACCGACGGCATCGACTATCAATACGATGTGACCTTCGGTTATAACCTTGCCCAAGGCTTAAGCCCAGCGAGCTACCGCTGGCTCGAAAACAGCTACAGACCTGCGGTTGAAGCCGCATTAACGGAACAAGGCCATATTCCCGGCGCACTGATTTTTGCCGTGGATAACGTCGATATTAACAAAGGCATGTCGCTGTGGAATCCAAGCCCGCGCTTCTCTAACGGTTATGGCGATGCTCGCCATTTGCCCACCATTCTGGTTGAAAACCATAGCCTAAAGCCCTTTAAACAAAGGGTGCTCGGCACTTATGTGATGTTAGCGCAAACCCTCAAAACCGTGGGTGAACAGGCGACGAAACTTAAGAGTGCGATTCAAGAAGATAAATACCGCGCCTCACCGCTAATCACCCTTACTTGGAAATTAGCACCATTAGAAAAAGGCTGGGATTTTAAAGGCATAGATTATCTACTTGAAAAGAGCCCCATCAGTGGCGCTGAAGTTGTGCGCTGGACAGGTGAACCAAAACTTTACCCTAACTTGCCTGTGATGGCTGAAACAGTGCCCGACATTAAGGTCACTCGTCCGAGTGCTTACTATATTCCAGCGCAATGGACTCAAGTGATTGATCGTCTTAACGTGCATGGCATTCGCATGACCACGCTCAAAAAGCCAACCGAGTTGAAATTGCAGCAATATACCCTCAGCAATCCCGTGTTTAGCACTAAGGATTTTGAGGGCCGCCAAACGGTCAAAGCCGAGTCAGAGTTAACCAAAGTCAGCACCACTCTGCCCGCTGGCACCATTAAAATCAGTACAGATCAACCGCTAGGCGATCTGGCGATTTTACTGCTTGAGCCGCAATCACCAGATTCTTTACTGCAATGGGGTTTCTTCAATCCTATCTTCACTCGTACTGAATACATTGAAGATTATGCGGTAGAGCCACTGGCGGCCAAGATGCTGAAGGAAGATCCTAAGCTACAAGCGGAGTTCGACAAAGCACTGACCAATGCCGAGTTTGCCGCCGATCCTGAGGCACGCCTACGCTGGTTCTATGAACGTAGCCCTTACTACGATAACCAATACCTTAAGTATCCGGTTTACCGTAGTCGTTGATCATCGCGATTACAAAAGGCTGTGATTAAGCGGGTTTACGCGCACTGATGCTATACACCAAGGGCACCTTCTGCCCTTGGTGTGTTAACACATAACGACCATCGGCTTGCGCTTCGAGCCCTTCAAAGCAGTTATAGGGGCTGAAATCAAACTCGTGGAAGAACTCCAACACTAAGCCCGCCTGCAATAACGCATTGATCACTTCAGATAAACTGTGCGACCAGCACATTAAGGTTTGCTGATCATCACCGGTATTTTCGGTATATGTGCCTTCCAGCTCTATGTCTGGCTCACCCCGATTAAAATAGCTATAACCATCGAACAACTGCTGCGCCGGATGAAACTCGGCCATGTAAAACTGTCCGCCGGGTGTTAAACAGGCAGCCACTGTCTGCGCCCACAGAGTTAAATCCGGCAGCCACACAATGGCACCATAGGACGTAAACACAATATCGTGAGGCTCAACCTTGCTCGCCACACTGTAAACATCGCTACAGATAAACTCAGCGGACAACTGTGTCCGTTCTGCCAGCTTTTGCGCTTCAACAATCGCGACCTCTGACAAATCGACGCCAGTGACTCTAGATCCCATTCGCGCCCACGACAAGGTGTCTAAGCCGAAATGACATTGCAGATGCAGCAAACTTTTACCTGCAACCTCGAGTTCACCTAGCTCAATTTCCCGCAGCGAAGTCTTACCACTAAGAAAGCCCGCCACATCATAAAAATCAGAAGTTAAATGTACCCGAGTGCGCGCATCCCAAGCCGTTTTGTTTGTTGTTAAATAATCCATCAGCATCCCTTCTTGTCTTTTTTGTATTTTTGATTCCGCGTGACTTACGGAGCTTAAACTAACTTAATAAATGAGCAATTTCACTAATCTATGAGTAAATCACCCATGTAGCGGACATGTCCGCACAGTGAACCTCGGACACTTTTCAGCTTAACTAATTGATTATAAATAAAACTTAAAATTGGCATGGGCTGTGCAATGTCTTATTCATCGCAAGACGACTCAGCACTCACCCAAAAAATCGAGTGCCAGATAAACAAGGAAGCTAACATGTCACTACGCCCATTTATATTCACCCTCGCTTTTATAGTGTTTTTTACTGCTGGGGTATCGCTCACTGGCTGCATTCTTAATGTGAACGCAGCAGGCATGCCAGACTTAGACCACCAACAACGCGAACTCATACTCGATAGCCAAGATTTACAAGGCCTGATTGCAGAAACAGGCGCAGGCAGCTTGGAAATTATCGGTGTCGAAGGCCTCAGCCAAATTAAACTCGTCGCCGACATCTATAGCAATAAGGATGGCAACGATGACAGCAAAGTCATTCTCACCCTTGAGAAAAAAGCCAATAAAGCCAAGCTCAAGGCCAACTTTGAGCAAGCAGATTCTAATAATAACTCGCCCTATATAGACCTAAAACTGCAAGTCCCTGCGAACTTTACACTGGATATAGATGACAGTTCAGGGGCTATTTTGATCAGCAAGATGACGTCAGACATGAACGTCAAAGACGGTTCGGGTGAACTCACTATCAACGGTGGTAACAATATCAACATAGAGGATGGCTCAGGTGATATTGAAATCAGCCAAATCAACGGCAGCCTAACCATTGAAGATGGCTCTGGTGCCATCAAGGTGACCGATATTCGCGGCAATATCGCAATTAATGACGGCTCGGGCAACATAGAGGTTGCCAATGTGCAAAGTGCTGTGACCATCACAGATGGCTCAGGCAACATTAATGTCTTTAACACTAAGGGATTAACGATTCTTGCGGCAGGTTCTGGCGATGTGACATTTAACAAAATCGACGGCCCAGTGAGCATGCAATAACGCGCCGTTTTACCCCTCTACTCCCAAAGGCTTTACCCACTTCCCGGCGTAGAGGCTGATGTTGCAACGGTTCCCAGCCAAGATGTCAGTCTTCTACCCACCCTTTTAAGCGTATGCCCGACTTATGCATTTATGCCACTAACCCCTTGTAGTGGCATTTTTTTATACCGAAATTAAGCTTGAGTTTGCAGAAATGACGTTGATTTTATTCAGACCGTTACGCTTTAACCTTGTGGATTTGCTAAGATTGTCAGCCTTCCCACTTCAATAGTCGAAAAGTCACACTGTATTGCCAGTAAGGTCGAGAATATGGATCAGTTTTCGGAATACCAAAAAGAAATTGAAGCGCTTTCTCTATCAGATAACCCTAGACAGATAATGGAAGGACTAGGGGATATTTGTTTTGATGGCGAATCTTTTTACCGCAACGGCAATAAAGCCCTAGCCAAACACATTTTCAAGCATATTTACGCCTTAGATGCGCACTCAGACTATTTCTCACACGCCAGAACTGTCGCAAAAGCCTTTCTTATATCCTTGGGAGAAATTCAACCTATCTCCCTAGAAGAGGTTATTTTACAGATAAAGCATGAGCATGCCTCATTAGCCGCACATCAATTAAATCTGCTGATTGCAAAACGTATTTTTAGGGAATTTAGTCACCATCAAGACGCTATCCACATCACTATGCAATATCTCACTAAAGCCGAGGCACTTACCCCTCTGAGCAAGAGTGACCTTCGCTTTAAAGCTTTAGTCAGCTCAAATAAGAGTGAGTAAAGGGATAGCGTGACAGAATAAATCATCAGAATTTAGAGCCGTTTCTCAAAAGAAATGCAAAAATATATCGGAAGAGATCAACGTTCTGAATTCGACAACCCAATTTTAATTAAGTGATAATATGGACATTTCATCTTTTAAGAAATATATAAAGTTAGCACCAGAAAATGTTTCAGAATGGCAGAGGTGGGAAAATTCATTACCTACCTTCGATTCTATATTACCAATATTGGATTATGTATATAACGCTGAGTGGCAGCGAGATGATTGGAAAGCCATAATGGCATTCATTCGGAAAGGTTATGTTGAGCAAAATGAATCATCTGAATTGGTTGACGGGATTAAGCATGTAAATATATTCAACTCCAAAGTTATTAATCTAAAAGTTGATGTCGCAATTTCATTAAACTGCTCCATTGTTCGCTCATTAGAGTCAATTAATTTATGCTCAGACTCAGTTGAATCATTAAGTGTGTCCCATGCAAGCAAACTCTCTGAAATTACCGGAAACACCCAGAATTTAAGCTACTTATCTTTAAATAAATGTCAAAAGTTAGATTTTAGTTCTATCATTTCAACGCTTGACAGCGTAAAAATTTTAGACCTCAGTGGAAACCCACAGTTGTCCAGTATTGACGAGTTGCGTGGAAATAAAAATATTTTTGCGTTATATCTTGTTGAAACAAATGTAATCAAGACTAAAGAGACAGTAGAAATCTTGGCTTCGATACCAAACTTGAAAAAACTTTGGATTAAAGCAAACAAAAAGGAGTTGGAACTTTTAAGAGAAGCCCTACCAGGGATTGTAAATTAAGCATAGAAAAAGACCGGACATGTAGTTCGAGAGCGTGAAAAGATCTGTGTAAGTGGCATTCTTAACCTATTAAATGGAGTTCAGAATACCAATAGCAGACAAACTTATCGCTCAGCAGAAGAAACCCAAGCATAGTCGGATGTTAACTGCCGCGCCATTAAGAGTGGGTGTCCCATTTAATAATTATATGCTTTTTGAGATCTCGTCTCTAAATACCCCCAGCAACTCATACTTTTTGTAAATCGTGGCTTCAATGGTAAGCCTCATATCAAGAGCAGCATAGCGAAGTCTGAAATCATCCCCTGAATTAAGATGCTCAATGCTACTAGCATAATGCTTTAGGGCCATTACTAAATAATTGCTTTCCATAACAATACTCGAATAACTAAGTTAGATAAGCCAATAACAAAAAAGGAGCCCTCAAAAATGAATCCGGCCACCCAAGTTAAAACAACATAATGCACTCTGGGTTTGGCTTCAAGCAACGGAAAGTCACTTAGTCGCGAGTTTATCGAGACGCCCACTGTTAAATGTTGCAACGAAACAACAGAATCGGGGCCGTTCTTGTTAAATGAAAGGGCAGCGTGTCACTGGAATGACAGTGCTGAATCATTTCATCGACACACATAAGTGGCACAGCAGGCTAGAAGCTTGTATCCAACTTAGAAAGCAAATATTCACGGCGTTTTGTAAGAAGATCTGGGCGCTTTGCAAAGGTACTTGGGGCATTAGGAAGAGCTGCTATTGTGGCCGCCTCTTCAACATTTAATCCCGATAAAGGCTTATTGAAAAGTGCATGGGATGCGTAGGAAAAACCTTTTGAATCTTTGCCAGTATGCACTTGAGCCAAATAAAGAGTTAATTGCTCATGCTTCGTAAGGTGAATCCTTACCAACTGCAGCCATAGAAATGACTCTATATGCCTACCAATCATTGATTTGGGCTTATTACAGATATTTAAATTATCAATAATTAACCTTGTAACAAGCCAATCAACATTCTCGCCAGTGGATATACGAACGAGCTGCACGATCAAGGGTGGAGGCTCAGATTCTTCTGGTGTAGCAACTTGGATGAGTCGAGTAATTTCTACACGGTGATGCTGAAAGTAAAAAAGATCATAAATTGCAAAACTTATCAGCGGCAGCATCACAACAATTGCTGCCGCCCAAGACGAAATTTTAAGACCTAGTCTCATTATGGTTCCTCAAATAAATCTTGCTAAATTAAAACGGGTTTATCGAAACATCCATAGTTAAATTTTGCGACGACACAAAAGATATAGGAACATGTTCCAAAACTGAGGGTACAGACACATCTCTCTTAGGATTAACAGCCAACGCCGAAGTATCAGAATGCACCATACCCTCGGAGTTGCCGCAGGGTGAATAGACAAATTGCGTGAGTCTCGGCATGGATGCCGAGCTAGCTTTCGCAGGTGCAGGGACGCATCCTTCGGAAGCGATAGCAAATTTGGCAATGAGCACAAGGGGCTTCAACTCCGTCAGGGGCGTCTTGGAGAATCCAAGGAGGATAGGACGAGTAGTCCTCCTTGGTCGGGTGTGGGGTGAAGCCCCACGACGTTGATTTAGCTTTTGCCTGAACACAATAAGATCTGAATGATGTCAGAGTTCAGTGTTATCTGAGTACAGATTCGATCAACGCCAATTTCTGAGCACGACTCAGTTTTTTAACCGCGATTTCACGCTTTAGGGCATCGCTGCGGGTGCCGACTTGTTCTTGATACATCAAGGTTAACGGACCTTTACCGCGCAAATACTTAGCGGATTTGATACCACCCGATTGATGCTCGCTAAAGCGTCGTGTGACATCTGTGGTGACACCTGTGTATAAATGCCCGTTGGCGCAGCGGACTAGATACAAATACCAGAGGGATGATGACTTTATGGGTGTAGGCTTCTGTGGTGCAGGATTTAATGGTACGGGATTCAGCGAAGCTTCTGTCACTGCATCTTTGGTAGCGACAGCACTAGTCACTGGGGCAAGTGTGTCTGCCACCAGTGACTCATGTTGCTGTAAAGCGCCTCTGTCAGTATTACCTAGGTTGACGGCTGATTCGGTCACTTGCGAATGACCTACTTCGCCATACCTAATAGACTCAAGAAGAAGGCATATTCTTGGGCTGTGTCTTGGTATTGGCGATAACGGCCACTCTTACCGCCGTGGCCAGCTTCCATATCCACATTGAATAACAACACCTTATCATCCATCTTGTACCACTTATTCTGTACATCGCGCAGTTTAGCGACCCACTTGGCGGGTTCAAAATACTGCACTTGGGAATCATGCAAACCTGTTGTCACTAACATATGTGGGTATTCTTGCTCGGTGACATTGTCGTAGGGCGAGTAACTCAGCATGTAATCGAAATAGGTTTTCTCGTTCGGATTGCCCCACTCGTCGTACTCATTGGTCGTCAACGGAATCGACTCGTCCAGCATAGTCGTCACCACATCAACAAAAGGTACATGGGCTGCAAGGGCGAAATACTTGTCCGGCGCTTGGTTAGCAATCGCGCCCATTAGCAAACCACCCGCGCTGCCGCCTGAGGCAACTACCTTGTTTTTGTCGCCATAACCTTGCGCCGTTAATGCCGTTGTTACGTCAATAAAATCATTGAAGGTATTCTTCTTATTCAACAACTTACCATTGTCATACCAAGGGCGACCGAGCATTTCTGAGCCGCGCACATGGGCAATGGCATACACAAAACCGCGGTCAAGCAAACTGATAACGGATGAAGAAAAATCGGGTTCTACTGTGTAACCGTAAGATCCATAACCGTATTGATACAGAGGGTTAGTGCCATCTTTCTTGAATTTATCTTTGCGATATACCAAAGAGACAGGCACTTTTGCACCGTCGCGGGCCGTCACAAATATCCGTTCGGCACGATACTGGCTGGCATCGAAGCCGCCTAAGACTTGATCTTGTTTTAATAAATCCCGTCTATCGGGATTCACCAGCGAATATTCGTATACGGCTTCTGGCGTCGTTAGGCTAGAGTAGAAAATGCGTAACTTATTGCTGTCTTGCTGGGAATTAATCTCTAAACCCATCACATAAGCAGGCTCATCAAAGCTCAACTCGAAGGGCTTTTGACCATTGAGCGGCATCACTTTAATCCGCGTCAGGCCGTTTTCACGGGTCTGAATAATCAGATAATCCTTGAGCACTAACTCATCTTCGATACGGGCATTGGGATTATGCGCAACCACTTCTTGCCACTTCGATTTATCCGCCGCATCTTTGATGGCAACTTTCATCAAACGGAAGTTAGTCGCCTGCCAGTTGGTGAGAATGTAATAAGTATCACCCAGCTTAGACACACTGTATTCGTGGCCTTCTTCCCGCGCTAATACTGGCTTGAATAAACCTAAAGGCTCGCTGGCATCGAGAATAGACACTTCACTCGTCGTGGTGCTTTCTTGGAACAACACAATTTGCGACTCATCTAAGGTTTTGCCGAGCGAGATATAAAATGAATCGTCTTGTTCTTCATACACTAAGACATCGCTCGATTGCTTAGTGCCCAGCTCGTGGCGATACACTTGATAGCCCAGCAAGGTTTTTAGATCTTTGGCGATATAGAACACATGCTTGTTGTCGTTCGCCCACACTACGCGACCTTCGGTATTTTCAAGTACATCGGTGATCATGTCGCCCGAAGCCAAGTCTTTAAAATAGATGTGATATACACGGCGGCTGAGGACGTCTTCACCAAAGGCCAACATGGTTTCATCTGGGCTGACACTGGCGCCGCCTAAACCATAAAACTCATGGCCCTTAGCTCGCTCGTTAACATCGAGCATCACTTGCTCAACACCATCGGCGCCCTTACGGCTGATCAGCGGATATTCGCTGCCCTCTTGGTATCTGTGATAGTAGCTGTGCTGATGCCATTGGTACGGCACACTCGACTCATCGGCGACTAAACGCTCTGTTAACTCTTTATAAAGACCATCTTGCAGCGGCTTTAATGGTTTGAAATAAGCAGCGGTATAACGATTCTCAGCGTTGAGATAGGCCAACACTTTAGGATCTTTGCGCTCATCATCACGCAGCCAATAGTAATCATCGGTACGCGTTACGCCATGTAAAGTCATCACATGGGGAATTTTTTCAGCAACCGGGGCAGGTACTTGCCCTTTGGAGGTCGAACAAGCGGATAACAGCATAACAATACCTAAAGTGAGTAGCAGAGAGCGCATTTATACGTCCTTGTGACGTCCATAACGACCGTCGAAGAATGCGACGGCAAGTCAATTAGCTTATGTGTTCAGTATGATAGTGGTCAGGTGTGCACTAGCGCAAACATTGAACGCGAGAAGTTGCCATTCGCGGTAAATAAGAGCAACATAACCGCGTTTTTGAGCGCAAATGGCTCAAAAGCAAATTCTCAGGGCGGGGTGAAACTCCCCACCGGCGGTAAATGGGTAACGACTAAGTGATTATTTTGCTGAGCGACACCCAAAGCCCGCGAGCGCCCGAAATCACTTTCGGGGTCAGCAGATCTGGTGCCTTAGATTTTGCCTAGTGCAAAACTGACTATTCCAGAGCCGACGGTAATGGACTGTTTGCTTTAATGGCGACAGTGCTGAGTCCGGATGGAAGAGAATGTAAGACAACATTGTGTTATCTCAGTGCAACGCGCTGATGTATCTCAGTGTTAGCCTCATGTTTTGCAATAACTTCACCCCAAGTGAAGTGATATTGCTACAGCAAAATCGAGCCATTGGGTTTGATTACGTTGTATTTCTGCACGCCCTGATTCTGGATATTCCAATGTCGTTTATTAAAGGATATTAACCATGAATCAGTCTTTACTTGCTCCTTTTGGTACTGCTATCGAACGCGTTGAAGCGGGTCTTAATGCCCTGCGTCAAGGCCAAGGTGTGTTAGTTGTCGATGACGAAGATAGAGAAAACGAAGGCGATTTAATTTTCGCTGCCGAGACGCTGACTAACGCTCAAATGGCCATGCTCATCCGTGAATGTAGCGGTATTGTTTGCCTGTGTTTACCCGATGCAAAAGTCAAAGCCCTCGAATTGCCCCCTATGGTGGAAAACAACTCGAGCCAATACGGCACGGCGTTTACTGTGAGTATTGAAGCTAAAGTCGGTGTGACGACTGGCGTTTCTGCCGCTGACCGCGTGACCACCATTAAAGCGGCGATTGCCGATAACGCTAAGCCAAGCGATCTCGCTCGTCCTGGCCATGTGTATCCACTTCGCGCCCAACCGGGTGGGGTGTTGACCCGCCGTGGTCACACTGAAGGCACTATCGATTTAATGCAACTCGCGGGTTTAAAAGCCGCTGGCGTATTGTGTGAAGTCACTAACACCGATGGCACTATGGCGCGTTTGCCCGAAATTATTGCCTTCGGAACTCAGCACAATATACCCGTGTTAACGATTGAAGATATTGTCGTTTATCGCAAATCATTGCTGGCCAATGTCGGCTAGATAACGCGCCAATCGCCTGAATCTAGGGCATTGATTTAAATAGAAGGACGTTTCGCTGCGGCAAACGTCCTTTTTATTTAAGTAGATTTACCGTTAACAATCGCGTTCCACCTAATGCACTAAAAAACGATAAAAGGTAAAGTTAAACAAGTCATTCTTTCGAATGATGAAATACTGCTTCACATCACAGACAAGGCAAATGCTTGTTTGATAGGTGCAAAATAGGTTAATAAAAATAGTCTCTTAGCATGATATATAACAATTTGCTTAATTTCGTGACCTAGATTAGATATCCATAAACTAAAGGTCGCGGTGGCTGGCCGCCTATGTTAAATATCCTCACCCTGTGCCTAGTCCTATTTGTAACTCGGATTCAACGTTATTACGTTGAATTTTCTTTTTCTGCCTAGGCGAACGAGTGGAGTGATCTTTAATGCCGTCAGCGCTACACCATCTCAGTTTGAAGCAAAAGCTCATTCTGTTTTCGTTAGTCCCATTATTAATGATGAGCTTTTTCATTCTGACGCGCATGCATGACTTGATAAAGGAATCACACTCGGCCAAGCACAACCATCTTGCGGTACAAACGACGGTACAAATCACTGAGCTACTCTATCAGTTGCAAAACGAATATGGTCTAAGTACAAATCAGCGACCAACCGATGAAGTGCTATTACAGCAACAAGCGACTAGATCAAAAGCACTCGATGCATTACTAAACAGTGAGCCTTTAGAGCATCTTATGGAGGCGCTCGACCCTAAAAGTATTGAAGCAAACAAAATGAACGCATTGTTGGATGCGCTCAAACTCACAGGCAACAAACTCGCTAACGTTCACCAAAACCACACAGACGAAACACTGAGTCAGTTTACGGAACTCTATAATCAATTCCACACTCAGCTTTTGCAGCTCATTCAGTTATTACAGTTACAAACCAACGAAATCAGTCAGTCCCGTGCCTATACCGATCTATTGAACCTACTTATGGTGCAGGAGTTGGCCGTAAAAGAACGAAGTGCCATCAATCAATTACTGCTCAGCAAGTCACTCAATATTAATGATTACCGCACCATAATCTCCTTCATGTATGAATATGAGCGAGCCGTGATGCACGCGAGTAATGCATCAATTTCCGATAGAAGGTCCTTACTGCAAAACCTACAAGATTCGCCAGAAAATCAACGCATTCTGCAAATCAGCAAGCAAATTGAACAACAAACTCGCATTAGCGCTCTGGCACAAAATATTAATGCCTACTTAGGTTACGGTGGCTTAATGGGCAGTTTTCAGGACTATTTGCTTAAGGGCGGTGAGATTTCACTGCAAAAATTTAATGCAGCACTTGCGACGATTCAGCTTAATTTGGATGAACTCAGTCACGAGACTCGTTCTCTACCCGAATTTAAGGCGGCGCTGAAAACCATTGAAGACAGCATAAATCAATACCAATTCAGCATGGTCAAATTGCAGCAACTGCAGCAGCAAGGTTTGCCGATGACGGAGATCAAAGCCATCGCGCAAGTCCCTGCCAGCGAGGACAAATTAAGCCAAGCGATGAGCCAACTATTAATGCCGCCACATCCAATTGATAGCCAGGAGTGGTGGGATCTCACCACTCAGCGTATCAATCAACTACATTTGCTGGCGCAAAATATCACCAAGAACATGGCGCAGCAGAGCGAATATCAACAAAACCACACCTTAATCTTACTCGGCTTATACTTGTTCTCGGCTTTGTTCACCGCGACCATCACACTTTGGCTTGGACAAAAGATCATCCGCAATTTTATGGATAAGATCACTAAGATTGCCAATGACATGCAGCAAATGGCAGCAGATCCACAGCTCAATATTAATATCCAAGTCTCAGGCACAGATGAACTCGCCCGCATGGCCCGTGCCATGAACCGTATGATTAGCGAACGGCAAAAAGCGAACCATGCCCTAAGCCGTGCCGCAGCTGTGTTTGACTATTCTGCCGAAGGCATAGTGGTGACAGATGCCGACAACCATATTGAACTGGTCAACCCCGCGTTTTGCCACATTACGGGCTATTCATTGGAAGAAGTAAAAGGCCGCAGTCCCTCCCTACTCAGCTCTAGCCGTCATCCTAAACACTTTTATACCGCCATGTGGGAGTCACTACAAAAAGAAGGGAAATGGGAGGGTGAAGTTTGGAATAAACGCAAAGATGGCCAAGTGTATCCCGAGTATCTAGCGATTACTGTGGTGCGAAATGAACAAGGTAAAATAATCCAACATATTGGTTTATTTATGGATATCAGTAAGCGTAAGCAATATGAGCAGGATCTTTGGTATCAGGCCAACTTCGATGGATTAACTGGGCTGCCTAATCGTAAGCTGTTCAATGAACGACTGCAGCACGAAATCCATGTGGCGCAGCATGACTCTCGCAAGCTGGCTATCTTGCTGATTGATTTGGATCAATTCAAATATATCAATGATGTACAAGGCCATGCCACTGGCGACTTATTACTTAAAGATGTCGCAAAGCGCTTAGAAGGCATTGCGGGGAAAACCGATTTTATCGCACGTATCGGTGGCGACGAGTTTGTGCTTATCTTGCCACGACTGACTAACGAACTCGCCATCGAACACATGGCAACCCGAATCATTGAAACCTTAGGTATGCCATTTAACTTAAATGACCGCGAGATCCAGATTTCGGCCAGCTTTGGTATTGGCGTCTATCCCGAAGATGGGTTAGATACCGGCTCACTCACCCGCAATACCGAAACCGCCATGTATCAAGCCAAAGATGCGGGACGGAACAATTTTAAATACTTCACCGCGGGTATGAATCAAGCCATGTTCGCCCGGATGGAGTTAGAACAACGTCTACGCCGTGCCGTGGCACAAAATGAATTTGCCCTGCATTATCAACCTATCGTGGATATGCAAACCGGAAGTGTCTGCAGCGTCGAAGCCCTTATCCGCTGGCAAGATCCCGAGCTTGGGTTGATCCCGCCGGATCAATTTATCCCATTAGCCGAAGAAACCGGGCTGATAGAGCCTATGGGCGAATGGGTGCTCAACCAAGCCATGCATGATCTGAGGCAATGGCAGAAAAGTGGCTTAAATATCAATGTCGCGATTAATGTTTCCAGCCGCCAATGTATCAATACACGCGGCATGGGGTTCGACCAAGTGTTGCAGGAGTGCTTCAACCGCCACCACGTCAACCCACGAAATGTGCATATTGAGATCACTGAAAGCATGCTGATGGGCGATGCCAGCCATTGCTTGAGCACGCTCGAGTCTATTCGTCATTTAGGCTCGCAAATCTATATCGATGACTTTGGTACGGGTTATTCTTCCCTGAGTTATCTGAAAAAATTCCCGATTTCAGTGATTAAAATCGACCGCAGCTTTGTGGAAAATGCCCTCGAAAATAACTCGAACGCCAACTTAGTCAAAGCGATTGTCATGATGGGGCAAAGCCTAGAAATGGAGTTAGTTGCTGAAGGCATAGAAACCGAAGCACAGTGGCACTTCCTACGAGATTTAGGTTGTCACTTCGCTCAAGGGTATTTGATCTCCAAACCGCTCCCCTTTAACGAGATCACTCCCTTGCTACGCATCAAGCACACAGCACTGTTGAATGATGGCTATCAAGATAAATGCGTGAATATCTAAGCTTATAAAAAATAAAACGATAAAGAGCAAAAAAGCAGCCTAGGCTGCTTTTTTGTGGCAAATAAAACGGGTTTAAGCCTGTGGTTGGCCTTGACCGTTCATTATGCTTTCGCCACCCTTAGAGGCTAGCTTAGCTAAATCTTTATCTATAAAGAACAGAGCCTTACCATCTTCGCCCACTAAACGTATCTTATCGACAATCGACTTAAACAGCTTTTCTTCTTCGTGCTGCTCAGCGACATACCATTGTAAGAAGTTAAAGGTTGAGTAATCTTGATTCGAAAATGCGGCATGGGCCAAGGCATTGATCTGACGGGTAATCAGTTGCTCATGCTCATAGGTTAATTCAAACAATGTCAGTAAAGAATCAAACTGTGACTGCGGCGCCGCAATCGCACCTAACAAAGGTAAGCCACCGGTTTCACTCACATACGTGAACAGACGGCGCATATGGCCCATTTCTTCATCCGCGTGCTCACGCATAAACTTAGCTGCGCCTTCAAATCCCTGATCTTCACACCACGCACTCATTTGCAGGTATAAATTTGAGGAGAAGAACTCCATATTAATTTGTTCATTCAACTTTTCGATCATAGTTGCAGACAGCATAGTAAATCCTCTTTTGCATTCGAACTGAATCATGGGGGACATTGTCATCAAGGGGGTCGACAAAAGCAACAAAATTTACCTTTGGATTTCTTGCTAAGTTAATGATTCATTGATAAAAATGATTTTCATTTGTTCATCGACTCGCGTTCAACCCTCGAATTAGCGCAGTAAATTGTGTGACGTCTAGCGAGGTTATCGCCCAAAGTGGCAGAAAAAACTGACTGGCCTATCACAGAAACTCACATGCAAATCATAGCCATCCCAGATCACCGTGGCATAATAGCCAGTCATAATCAGGTGGAAATTCATTCAGCGTCATTACGACCCATTGCATATAAGGCAGACCCTAATGTCCGTAACAGCCGATCCTTGTTCGCAACCTAGCTTAATGCATCCAGATCAAGCTATTCCCCTTTTGCTCGAGCAAGTTAGCCCAGTGTCAGACACCGAAGTCGTATTGCTTCCCCATGCCCTTGGCCGCGTCCTAGCAGAAGATTTAGCTTCCTGCATCGACCTGCCGCCCTTTAACAACTCCTCTATGGACGGCTACGCCTTCCGTTTTGTCGACTTAAATACGCAAACCAATCAGACCGCATTGCGCCTTATTGGCAG
Organism: Shewanella sp. S23-S33; assembly: GCF_043359565.1. Classification (NCBI taxonomy): domain Bacteria; kingdom Pseudomonadati; phylum Pseudomonadota; class Gammaproteobacteria; order Alteromonadales; family Shewanellaceae; genus Shewanella; species Shewanella sp. S23-S33. The sequence goes on from NZ_JBHFFD010000048.1 coordinate 52,372, forward strand.
TTCCTTCGCTGGCCATGGTTTTAAAGGTGAAGCCAAACCTAATACCTGCGTGCGGATCATGACGGGCGCGCCTGTGCCTACAGGTTATGACACAGTGCAAATGCAGGAAGAAGCCGAGGTTGAAGGTGAGATTATTCATATCCGCCACCCTAGGGCGCAAGGCGCCAATGTGCGTTGCCGCGGTGAAGAACTCACCCAAGGCACTAAAGTGCTCAGTGCTGGCATTCAAATTGGTGCCGCCGAACTCGGGGTGTTGGCCACGATTGGCGTTAGCCAAGTGCGAGTTTATCGTCAGCTTAAAGTGGCCTTTTTCTCCACTGGCGATGAACTGCGTCCCGTTGGCAGCGAATTAGCCCTAGGACAAATTTACGATTCAAACCGTTACTCGATCCAAGGCTTACTCAGCCGCGCTAATGTGGAATGGCTCGATTTAGGCGTAATAGCCGATGATCCTGAAGCCATACGTCAGGCATTTCGCCATGCGGCCAACCAAGCCGACATGGTATTAACCTCGGGTGGCGTGTCGGTCGGTGAAGCGGATTTCACTAAACAAATTCTTGATGAGGAAGGCAAAATTACCTTCTGGAAACTCGCTATCAAACCAGGTAAGCCCTTCGCCATGGGCCGTATCGGCAAAGCGATATTCTGTGGTTTACCGGGGAATCCCGTGTCTTCTATGGTGACGTTTTACAAACTCGTTTGGCCAATACTGAACAAGATGCAGGGCTTAACCCCAGTTGCACCTTTGATGTTAGACGCTACGCTCACCACGCCTGTACGTAAACAACCGGGCCGCGTCGAATATCAACGGGGCGTTTTAAGCCGTAATGCACAAGGTAAACTTGAAGTTGCCATTACTGGTAGCCAAGGTTCTGGCATGTTGACTTCGATGAGCTTAGCAAACTGTTTCGTTTTATTGGAGCAATTCCAAGGTGATACTCCCGCTGGCACCCAAGTGACTGTCGAGCCATTTAACAGCGTGCTTTGCTAGGAAAATCCCAATGAATGTGCCAAAAGATATTCTCAGCGACAGCGAACTCTTAAGATACAGCCGCCAAATATCCATCAAGGCTATGGATATCGACGGTCAAGAACGCTTAAAACAAGCCAAAGTGCTCATGATAGGCGCTGGCGGTTTGGGCTGTGCCGCCAGCCAGTACCTCACGGTTGCGGGTATTGGTGAACTGACACTGGTCGATTTTGATACAGTTGAATTATCCAACTTGCAGCGCCAAGTGCTGCATCAAGATGCCAATGTCGGCCAGCCTAAAGTCGAATCGGCTAAACAGAGCCTCAGCCAGCTCAATCCCTTTATTAAGATCAATATTATCAATGCTGTATTAGATGATCATGAGATTGACGCCCTTGTCGCCGATCACAATCTAGTGCTCGACTGCACCGATAATGTCAGTGTGCGCGAGCAACTTAATCTCAGCTGTTTTAAGCATAAAGTGCCCTTAGTATCTGCCGCGGCAATTCGGATGGAAGGCATGGTCACTGTGTTCGATTATCACAGCGAAACGCCTTGTTATCATTGCTTTAGCGCCCTATTTGGCGAGCAACAACTGAGCTGCGTTGAATCGGGTATCCTAGCCCCTGTCGTCGGCATGATAGGTTGTTTGCAGGCGGTTGAAGCCATCAAAGTGATTACTGGCATGGGTAAAACCTTAGCAGGACGCATTTTGATGATAGATGCGATGACGATGGAGTTTCGCGAGATGAAGTTACCGAAACAAGCCCACTGCAGTGTTTGTGGCACTGAAGAGGCTTAGGTTGTTCTCGCTTGAAAAACAGCTTTATTTACACTAGCTTAATTGCCACCGCTTAATTTGCCGTCATATAGCTCAACACTGATGACGCTTAATGGCCCGTTAAAATAAGGAAATCACAAGGAAAACATATGGATTCGGAAAACAGTGTATTTGACCGCATGACCACAGACGACCCCATAGTTGGCGCAGGTATTTACAACCTCGTTATCGGCCTCACGCTGATTTGGGGTTTTGCAGTTAACTATTGGATGGTCACCAATATCGACCCAGAGGCTATTGCCAGTGTTAATCCTTGGATTTTCTTTATCGGCTATTTCGCCTCCTGTTTCTTTGGGATTTATCTATTCCAAAAATCGACTAATCCCGTTGTCAGTTTTATTGGCTACAACTTTGTGGTCGTGCCCTTCGGCTTAATAATCAATATGGTGGTCAGTCAATACGATCCCGAATTGGTGACTGAGGCCATTCGTATCACAGGGCTAGTGACCATAGCTATGATGTGTTTAGGCACACTCTTCCCCGCCTTTTTCCAAAAAATTTCCGGTGCACTCACGATTGCTTTATTGCTCGTTATCGTCGTCGAACTGATTGAAGTGTTTATCTTTAATACTCACCACGGCATTTTAGATTGGATAGTCGTGCTGATTTTCTGCGGTTATATTGGTTATGACTGGGGACGGGCGAATCAAATTCCTAAAACCATAGATAATGCCATCGATAGCGCCGCCGCTTTGTATATGGATATCATCAACTTGTTCCTACGGATCCTGCGGATTTTAGGGCGAAAATAACTCACCAAGGAGTGTCTATGAAAATCAAATTCCTACTTGTTACTGCTCCACTTCTGGCGAGTGTGGTATTAGTCGGATGCAGTGATACTGAACAAGCAAAAATAGCCAATCCCGCCTCTGAGTATTGTGTCTCCATTGGTGGCAAATTAACAATTGAGAAAACAGCCGAAGGTGAACATGGGATCTGCACCTTACCCAGCGGTGAAGCCATTGAAGAGTGGGCGTTATTCCGTCGCGATCATAAGGAAGAAAAGCCGCAGTAACAGTGGCTATTTTTACCTTTAATAAAAACAGGCGCCATTAGCGCCTGTTTTGTTAATAGTACTTAATTGGGTCATACCCAAAAAGCCTTAACGGGCTAAGTGTTCACCGCGCCAGATTTTGCGCTTAGCTGCTGACTGGAAGCTCCACGCTAAAACCCGCGTAATTTTATTACCCTGCTGCATCTCAATCGTTTTCACAGTATCGACTTTCAACTGCGCTAAGGCTTGATAACAAGGTTTCAGGTTTTCCTTCTTCGACACTAGACTGGTAAACCATAAGCATTGATCTGCAAACATTTGGCTCTCACGGATCATAGTCGCTAAAAACTGTCGTTCACCACCTTGGCACCAAAGTTCAGCCGCTTGACCGCCGAAATTCAGCTTAGGGGAAGACTTGACCAAGCCACCTCGATTGAGCTGCAGATTATTCACCTTACGCTTTGTACCTTCGCTCGCCTCAGCCATAGAGGCATGAAATGGCGGATTGCACAGGGTTAACGCAAAACGTTCTCCGGCTTGAATGATTCCCTTGAAGACCGCCTTATCATTTGGCTGGAATCGTAAACTTATCTGCCCTTGCAGCACTGGGTTTTGCTCAATAATACTCTGCACATTACTGAGTGAACCGGCATTAATATCCGAGGCGACAAATTGCCAACCGTATACTTGGCAACCCAATATGGGATAAATACCGTTCGCGCCAGTACCGATATCTAATATCCTAGCCTTATCCAAGGCAAATACATCATCGCCTTCGGCTAGAAGGTCTGCTAAATAATGCAAATAATCGACTCGACCGGGAATAGGAGGACATAACGCTCCATCAGGAATATTCCAAGATTCAATCCCATAATGGTGTTTCAGTAGCGCCGCATTAAGGATTTTAACTGCTAACGGATCGGCAAAATCGACCGATAAAGCCCCATAAGGCGTGGGTCGAACAAAGGCTTTTAGCTTAGGGAATGAACTCATCAGCGCCGGAAAATCATAGCCGTTCAAGTGTACATTTCGAGGATGCAAAGCTTTTTTAATCTCAGCACTGGGCCTGTTTTTGACCGACTTCACTTTGCCTTTCACCTCAGTTCTAGCCTGCTTTGGTGCTTTAGTTTTTGCATGACCAATGCTGGCTGTACTCGTTAGGCGTTTCGCAGTCACTAATTGGACGGGTTTCACGGCAGGTTTTGACATAATAGCTCTTGTAACGCAGTGGGCCGACCTAAGTCAGCCCATAGAGTGAGGCAGTAAATTAATCGTACAGATAAGAGGTAAACAATAAGTTTACGATCAAGGGTTTACCAGCTTCTTTGGTGATCAAATTGTTAACCATTTCAAAGCACTCACGACGAATCTCTTCACGACCCGTGAGTGACTTAATCTTCTCTTCCGATTGATTGCCTAACACTTCAACAATTGCGGCTCGTAATAATGGATTATGGAGCTCAATTGTCACTAGATCATCTGGACTCTTTACCATTAACTCAACGCTAATCTTCACAAAACCCAATTTCTTGCGATTAGAAATGTAGTTAGTGACAATTTCGGGTTCGAAACCATAGTAGGCATACTCACCCGTAGGTGGGGTTGCTGCTGCAGGTGCAGCTTCTTTTTCATCGGCCGCATAAACACTGAAAACACTGAAAACACTTGTAAACAGGATAAGACAGACTGAGAGTAATTTTTTCATAGCGACTTACGGCTCCCTAAAACAATAATGGTAATGGAAGAAACTTCCCAATCTATATAGCCAAACAACCTGAAGATGCAGTATCCGTATCTGGAAGTAGCTTGGGTATATATGCTCGCGTCGCGACATGCTAGACTGCCGACGTTTGTTTATATTGTAACGAGTATTTAATGAATGTGACTAGCTTAAGCTTTCCCTATGGTGAATCTATTCAGTGGTTTTCAGCCGATCTAGCCGACAAACTCCCCAAATCGCCCTTGAAAGAATGGTTACTTGCCACTGGCAGCCTAACGCAAAAACTCAAAACTTGCTGTGCTCAATTTGAAGTAAAGATACTAGGCGAAGGACTGCATGCTCCCTTAGAGGGCGAATATCCCCAGCAAGGTGCTGTATGGATCCGTGAAGTCTTGCTTTGCCTCGACTCGATACCTTGGGTATTTGCCAGAACCTTGATCCCTGAAAAATTAATGGCCGAGCGCAAAATGGATTTCCTTAGTTTGGGTACTCGCCCCTTAGGTGAATTACTGTTTAGCCAAGATAACTTCATCCCCGGTAGAATCGAAGTTGCCAGTTTCGAAACCTGTAGTCGCCTTGCCCACTTAGCTGAAAGTTTAGATCAAAGTGTCGAACATGCACTCTGGGGACGCCGCCGCTATTTCCATCACGGTGAGCATGAAATGATCGTCAGCGAAATCTTTCTGCCAGCGGCCGAGCAAGCTATCCGTCAGTTGTAAACTTTAGACTTCATCCAAAGCTTAGTCAGAATTTAGCCTCAAGACAGATAAAAAATGCCTCTAGAACAGAGGCATTTTTGTTCGGGTTTCAAACAATCAACTTAGTGGACATTTAACTTAGTGCACATTTAACTGGCGGCGCCAAGTCAATAAGCTAAGGAAGGCAAGGCTTAACCAACCTAAGCTGCCACCTGAACTCTCACTGGCCGGCGGAGTTACTGGAGGCGTAACAGGTGCAACAACCGTTACCGTCGAACTGCTAATCGCCTTAGTATTTTGCGCATCTGTCACTGTAAGCTTCACAGTATAAGTGCCCGCCTTCGCATAGGTATGGGTTGGCGCCGTGACAGTGCTTGTCGTGCCATCACCAAAATCCCAAGCGTAGGTTAATACTCCCATACCGCCATCAATATTACTGGTGAAGTTTACTGCTAATTGGTTGACAGTATTAGTAAAACTGACAGTTAACGGCGCTATAGCATCAGAGTTCGCATTCGCAAGACGAATAACCGCAGTACCATTATTGCTGGCTTGAGATAGTACCTGCATTGTCAACCCTAGCTGCTGCAACACCATACCTGACTGTGGCTGTAGTGGCGCGCTGTAATCTAAGCTGTCATCGAACAGACTGACAGCATCGCGATGATTGTCCTCCAAATAGAAAGTTTGATTTACTGTACTAAAGGCCGCATCACGAATTTGTACGTCGGTAGAGCGAGTGCCAATCATATTCTGGTCAGCATCAATCACGCCAATCAAGCCATGGCCAGCGTGGTCTGAAACGTTATTGTCACTGTAGCTAAAATTTTCTAACCAGAGTAAAACTCCGGGATCAAAGCTTTTTGCTTTCAAACCCGCATCGACACCATTATGGCTACGCAGCTGGATAATATAACGAGACTGAGATTTGGGATCCGGACGAGAATCCTTAATCCGGCTATAGCCGTAAAACGTCATTTTATCTGCAACTTCAGCGTTATCACTATATAACTCAGTGGTATTTTGTTTAACGCTGATGTTATCGATAGTGATCCCTGACTTAGAGGTTAAATCATCGGTGACATAGTTGATTTCGACAGCAACAGATTTTCCAGAATATGCTGATAAATCATACTCTAATGTTACCCAAGCATCGCGACCTTCCGCCTGAGCAAGCGCAGACGATTCACCAGTAATGATATGACGAGCACTATTCATTGCATTGTTCGACTTAGTGTAATTACCCGCAATGGCCACGCCATCCACTTTCACCTGCATGTAATCAAAGTCAGGCTCAATACTCCAACTGGCCTTCATACTCAGAATCAGTTTATCTGTGGTTACGGCAGATAAATTAACATTAAAATTCATGCTGTTATTCAGCATATTTCCTTGGCCAGAATAGTACTGATAACTACCCTGATAAGGTGTTTTAAAAGGAATTAACACAAGAGGGAGCGGAATAGAGATCTGATTAACCGCCTGATGATTAACCGCCTCATTCAACGTCACTTCCATGCCTGATTTGGGAATGCTATCTAAGGAAATTTCACGTTCATTTAACCACTTACCTTTGTATCTTTTCTGTAGATAAGATCGAGCATAAGGACTAAAACCACTCGGCTGAGCACCAGGAATAGCACCAGCCCAACTACCACCAGACATTAAAGACCATAGCCCCACAGGCGAGCCGTCTTTCTTATCATTTTTAGAGGTATCGTACTCATCAGGCAGACCTAGATCATGGCCAAACTCGTGGGTACACACGCCCGTTGCCGCATCGATAGGCTGGATTGTATAACCGAATACTTTTTTGTTCGTACCAGGAAGCGCATAACCATTGGTTGCTTGGTCGACATAATATCGATGCGACCATATCGCACTCGATCCTAGTTTTCCGCCGCCGACCTCTTCGCCTACGCTAGAGTGGAAAATCATCACATGGTCAATAATGCCATCGGGCTCATCATAATTACCGTTATTGTTCAAATCATTTTGGTCTTCAACATCATAACTCGCCAACTCAGCTTCAGACATATTTGCAACCGCTTGCGATACGGCTTCTTTTACCAATTGTTCGACCTGTGAATCACTACGGGTATCTGGATCATTAACACCATAGTATTCGGCATTTTGCGAGGCGGTATACCAGCCCTTCACATCCCCAGTAAAGGAGAAGGTTTGCCCAGAAACCGCTTGATAATATTGATACCCCGAATCTAACGTCTGCCCCTGTGGACCTTTGAAGCCCGTAGGCGAAAAGAGTAATTCCTTGTAGTGGGACGCAGGATAACTCGGGTAATACATGTCTGTATCCCCCGCTTTTAAGCCATTGTTATCATGTTTTAGATCAGCAAAATCCACTAATACTGTGAGCACTTTTACGGTTTTCTTTACATCCGCATCGACCTGTAAACGCTGTGCGGATGAGCGCATCATTTGCGATGATTTAGCTCTTTGTAGACGCGCATGTTCAGCTTCAACTTCGATGCGCGGCGCTTTAGGTTGTGCCAAAGTGGCGCGATGAATATAAGCTTCTATCGCCTCCTGCTTTACGCTATCACTGGCATCGGCGGCCACTTCGCCACGCTTAATCAACCAATATAAAATTCGATCTTTATTAATCACACCCGCATCTGCAGGCGTATGATTCGGAGCTGCAATACTCGCGCCGCTAATCAATGCCAACATCAGTCCAAACGCTGTCACGCCTTTTGTACTTCGCATTTTTAACATCCTTCTGTAACAGCCAACGCCATTCTATTTATTAAGACTAGTGTCTCTTTGCATTAAGACAAATTACCTTTAATTAGTAACCTACTCAGGGTTTATCCGTCTTCAAGTGATAGAGACAGATTTTTCGACATTAGCAGCACTGCACCTCAGTAACAACTTGATACACCTGTTCGCAGGTAAGATTTGCACTTTTGTCAGCAAATATTCAGCAAACCTCTGTGCTGACTCAATTCCAAGCCAAATCTCAGCCATAAAAAAACCGCATTAACAACGTTAATACGGTTTCGTTTTGATCAAACTAGATAAAGTTAGCCAGCGGTTTTCAGATAGTTTGAAATGCCGTCGAGGAACATTTGCACTGAGATCATGACCAGCACCATACCCATCAAACGCTCGACTGCTGTGAGCCCCTTTTCCCCCAGCACACGGGTGAAAAGTTTATAAAACATTAAGATCACCGCACTCGCCCCCCAAGCTGACACTAACGCTATGGTCCAATCGCCCATACGTGAGCTATCGGTATGCGCCAGTAAAATCAAGGCTGCAAGAATCGATGGGCCAGCCATCAAGGGAATAGCCATAGGCACGATAAAAGGCTCTTCTCCCGCGGCTAATCCAACGACACCACCGGGTTGGGGGAAGATCATCTTAATCGCGATCAAAAACAGAATAATACCGCCTGCAATACTCACAGATTCGGAACGAAGATTTAAGAAACTTAAAATGGCTTCACCCGCATAAAGAAAAGACAGCATGATCACTAAGGCGAAAAGTAACTCTCGGATCAGTACCTTACGACGTTTCTTGGGATCGATATGTCGCAGAATCGATGCGAAAATCGGCAAATTACCCAAAGGGTCCATGATCAGAAACAACATTACCGCAGCAGAAAATATATCCATTTAACGTATCAACACCCAAGCCAAATAAGCCCATATTATATACCCAAACAACCTGAAGATGCAGGATTCAGCGGGAATGTAACGCACTTTAGGCAAGGCCCTTTATTGCTCCTGCATAAATGGCATTCACGCCATCCATGGCGATTGCGGTTATTTGCGGACCTAGTGGGCTAAGTTAAAAATAACCAACACGGCATAAAGTACGTTACAACCCGCCGGAACGGAGCGCCGAGGGAGCTCCACTTCCGTGTTGCAACAATTCAAAAGGTGGCCGACATTCTGTCATTGATGCGCCTTGAATTGAAGCACCCTAGGCGCTCTGAAACTCGTATCTTCAGGTAGCTTGGGTATATACCTTTTCTCGAGTTAGATCCGAAAATTTCTCCGCAGAATGGCCAAAGTGAATAAAATTCTCCCCTTCAAAACACAGTATAAAATGTCAGTTGAGTAAATTGCCTGCAAGTCACTGCTCACTTTGCTTTACAGCTGGTATACTATGGCGTTTTTTCAGCAAATTTTCCGTGGAATCCATGCTCTATCTTCTTGCTAGCTGTATCGCACTCTTAATTGGCCCTCTGTTTTATCGCTACTTCTCATCGAGTAGTGGCTTACAAAAGGGGCTCGATGGTTTTATATTCGTCTCATTAGGCGGATTAGTGCTGATCCACATCTTGCCAGAATTACTCGAGCATGGTGGCATGCTTGCGATCGTCTTTGTACTCCTCGGCATCTGGGGGCCTACCGCCAGCGAACGCCTATTTCACCGTTATTCAGAAGTCACCCATAATTTTACGCTTTTCTTGGGTATTGGTGGCTTATTACTGCATACCATCACCGATGGCACCGCTATGGTTTTGGCGCAGCAAGACGATAACTCCATTCTGCTAGCTCTTGGTGTCATACTCCACCAATTACCCGTCGGTTTTGCAGTATGGTGGATACTAAAACCCCATCTCGGAACACGTTGGACACTCATGATCTTTGCAGCCCAGATGCTATTTACAGGCATAGGCTATTTCGCCGGTGAGCAACTACTTCCTTATTTAAATATCGATGACACTGTCTACTTACAAGCCTTTATTACTGGCACAATTCTGCATGTGGTACTACATCAACCCCATGGTCAGCATGAAAGTGATACGCAAGGCAAATATGAATACCAAGCTGGTATAGGTAGTTTGCTCGGCATCGGTTTACTCGTGATATTGCTATTAATGGATTCAGGCGGCCACGAACATGCCCACCATGATCACAGCACAGAGCAATTAATGACTTGGCTATTAAAGCTCGCACCTGTGTTGCTGCTAAGCTATGGTGCGGCTGCGCTGCGCTTTAAATTAGGTTTGACGCCGCAGGATGGCAGTTTAGCCCGTCGCTGGTTCCAACGCTTAGCAGGGCCTGAAGCCTTAGTGATCACAGCTCTACTTCTTGGTCCTTGGTTAGCGTTATTCCAATTGCTTGTAGTGTTTATTCTGAGTGCATATTTAAGCCATGCTAACGTCACCATTACCGATCCACACACTAAATTACCCAGCAATTCACTGCGTTTCGGCTTTGCTCATTTAGTCGATCGCAGCGCACCTTGGATTTTACTCAGCCTAGTATTAGTGAATTTAATTGGCCACCCTTCAATGCCCTTAAGCAATCCATTGCTACAGGTTGTTGTGCTATTGCTTGTATTTTTACCTATGCGTTTCTGCAACTTAGGCGCTGCCGTACTCGCTCTTGCACTGGCTTATAGTGGCTGGAGTCCTATTGCGATTATGATGCCGCTGATTGCAGCACCTGTGCTCAACATAGCTCAGCTTAAGTTAATGACATGGACGCAAAGGGCGATATTACTGAGTATTATTGCGCTGAGTTTAGCCGCAGCCTTACGCTTGCCACTATGGTTTTCCTTATTTACCTTGCCTGAAGTCGTGAACTTAATTGCTCTACTGATCCTCTCAGCGTTGTTTGCAGCCAGCTTACTGCGCTTAGGTCCACGTAAATTTTTACGCCGCTTAATGCTTAGCAAACCGGTAGCACATGCGCATAGTCACGCCCATAGCCATTCCCACGAGAATACACATACTCACGAATCTAGCGCTTCGCACACAGACGAGCAGAAACCTGTTGTGACACCTAGTGCCGATAAACATGCACATGAACACGCAAAAACAGATAAGCACTCGCACCACTAACGCTGTTCATTTGTGAGCAGACAGGCTAAGTTAATCTACCTTTGGATTAATTTAGCCTGCTATGTGCATACTCTTTGTCGCCATTAATGCCCATCCTAAGTATCCCTTAATCATCTGTGCCAACCGCGATGAGTTTCATCATAGACCAACTGCGCCAGCGCATTTTTGGCCGCCGGAAGAAAACATACTCGCGGGTAAAGATCTGCAGGCCGGTGGCACTTGGTTTGGCATCAATAAACAAGGACAAATCGCTGGCGTAACCAATCTGCGCGTTCCGCAAAAGAACCCTGAAGCCATGCGTAGTCGTGGCGAGCTAATTACTATGACGCTCAACTCAGGGTCGCTCGTGTGCCCTAATTGGCTTGTTGAACATAGCGACAATTATCAGCCGTTCAATCTCATCTTCGGCCAAGGTACTGACTTATATTGTTTTAACAGTATCAATAAAGACACAGTAAAACTTGCCGATGGATTTCATGCCATTAGCAATGGTGCACTCGATGATATTTGGCCGAAAATGGCGAAGGGACAGCAGGCGTTAGAAGCGGCAATCAGCCAGTCCAGCAGTATAGAAGTGCAAGTACTGTTACAACTAATGAAAGACGATTCCCAGCCGCAAGATAATGAGCTGCCTAATACGGGAGTAGGGATCGAGTGGGAACGGCGTTTAGCTGCGATTTATATTCGTCACCCCGACTATGGCACCCGCTCCACCAGCATTCTGCTTGAAGATGCTGAGGGCGGTATGCATTTCACCGAAGTGAGATACGATGGCAAAGGTAGACAGCTTGGACAGCAGGATTTCCATTTAACCCTGCCCGCCGAGCCGCCAGCCAAACCAGACTGTTTATTATCGCAAATATAATTTGAACTGCAGTGTAGCACTGAGTGTAAAGGACACGGTTTAGTCTGAACTGTGGTCCATAGTGATCACCCAACGATCGTCGATTTTTTCAATCAACAGAGTAAACGCGCCCGTTGGGGCATCTTTTATCCGCCGTAAATCCCAGCGCCCAACAACCATAGCGGCGTAATTACTGAGCATTTTTATTTCTTTGATAGTGAACTTCAGTTCACCAAGCGCTTCTTTATTTGGATAATTTTTCTTATAGGCAGCGAGAGTTTCTTCCCAGCCAAAACGAAACTTACCATTAGAGACAAAACGCAGTTGATCACTCTTCCAATAGCCTTGCATATAAGCATCGAGATCACCGCGATTCCAGGCGTCTTCTTGGCCTTTGAGCATCTGCGTAATTTCATCCGTCGGCACCGCATTAACATGACAAGTCAGCAAGAGTAACAGTGCCGCAAAAACACGCTGCCAGATAACCTTGTTTAATAGTCCATTTTTCAACATAGTATCGTTCCCCCACAATCAATCAGGTTAAACTGTACTATACCGAATTCAGTACAGACTATCTTGTTTAAGCCAGTTTAAAATCTAAAAAAGCTGATGATATTATTAATTTTTCGACTCTGGGCACCGAACTATGTTTACACCACTTTGCCGTTGGCTACTTAAAACTTCAGGCTGGCAGATAGAAGGCCAACTGCCCGACTGTGCTAAATACATCATCATAGTTGCGCCGCACACTAGTAACTGGGATTTCATTGTCGGCATTTTAGCCCGTGGCGCCCTAGGTATCCGCATTCACTTTCTCGGCAAACACCAACTCTTTATCCCGCCTTGGGGCTGGTTTTTCCGCGCCATTGGCGGCAGTCCGGTGGATCGGCGCAAGAACAACAACTTAGTCGATGCCGCCGTGCAGCTGTTTGAGTCAAAATCCGATTACAAGTTAGCGCTAGCGCCAGAAGGCACCCGCGGCCCAGTGACGCGTTGGAAGTGCGGCTTTTATCATATCGCCAGCAAGGCCCAAGTACCCATCACTCCCGTTGGCTTAGACTTTAGCCGCCGCACTGTCGTTATCCGCACACCACTGCAACCCAGTGACGATATCGTGACCGACATGCAAGAGATTTTGAGCTTCTATCGCACCATTAAAGGCCGTCATCCCAAGGTGATCCCTGATTTTATAGCGAGTGCTAAACATTAACATTTATTCCATTTAGAGCAGCAAACATGCAACCCGAAACTTGGTTACTCTATTTATTTGCCATTGTATTGATTGGGATTTCACCCGGCCCTATCGCTATGTTGTCTATGTCCCATGGGATCCACTTCGGCAAGATGCGCAGCATAGCGACTGGTCTTGGCAGTGTTAGCGCCGCTTTAATCTTAATGATGGCGTCAGCGGCAGGATTGGGGGCGATTATTAGCGCCTCAGAATACGGTTTTACCCTGCTCAAATGGTGCGGCGCAGCCTATTTAGTATTTTTAGGTATTAAGCTGTTATTGACGAAAAACCAAGCTCAAACCCTTGAAGTTAGCCCGTCAGAGGGCAAAGGTACGCCTTGGCAGCTTTATAAACAGGCGTTTCTAGTGGGGATCAGTAATCCGAAGGATTTACTGTTTTTTGCCGCGTTGTTTCCGCAATTTATCAATCTTGCCGCACCGCAATTACCGCAACTGGCCATTCTTGCCGTCACTTGGGCCGTGGTGGATTTTAGCTTTGTGATGATTTATGCCTGCATGGCCAATGTACTTGCACCCAGCCTAAAGGCGAGCAACAAGCTGCATTGGTTTGACAGAACCAGCGGCGGTGTATTTATCACCTTAGCCGCGATTCTTGTCTCTCGAAACTAAATCGATAATCATCGACAGTCATCAAACTAGTCGACCTTAACCGACTTTAAACTGCGAATATCATTGCCGGTGGGCGCTTGGAACGCCTGCAGACCAAACTCAGGCAATATTGCAAAAACATGGTCGAAGATATCCGCTTGTATCGCTTCATAAAATGCCCAGCGAGTGTCGTTAGTGAAGATATAAATCTCGATCGGTAGACCCTCTGTGGTTGGCGCGAGCTGCCGCACCATTAGGGTCATGTCCTTGTGCACCTTATCGTGACGCTGTAGGTATTCCTGCAGGTAAGCGCGGAAGGTGCCAACGTTAGTCAAATGGCGACCATTCACTTTCATATCAAGGTCAGAGACTCTGGCATTCGCCTCACGAATTTCATTTATTTTTGCGGGGAAATATTCCTTTAAGCAATTGATCTTACTGAGACGTTCGCGCTCTTCCTCGGTCAAAAACTTTATGCTGTTGATATCGATATTGATCGCGCGTTTGATCCTGCGACCACCCGACTCAGACATACCCCGCCAGTTGCGAAACGCATCCGACACTAAGGCATAAGCAGGGATCATAGTGATGGTTTTGTCCCAGTTACGCACTTTCACTGTGGTCAGCGAGACTTCTTCTACCGCACCGTCAGCGCCGTATTTGTCCATCTGGATCCAGTCGCCTTTACTCACCATACGGTTAGCCGCTAACTGAATGCCCGCCACAAAACCTAAGATAGTGTCGCGGAACACTAACATCACAAAACCCGTTGCCACACCTAAGCCGCTGAGGAAGTACACAGGTGATTGATCGGCCAAGATTGAGATAGAAACGATAATCCCAACAAAGAATAAAAATAGCTTAGTTAACTGTACGAAACTCTTAACAGGCAAGCGCCGACTCACCAGATTCACATCTGAAATTTCATCAACCGCATCCATACCTGCATACATAGCGCGGATAATCAGCACCACTAACCAAATACTCAGTAATCGGTCGACTAGCCCGCTTAGCAGTGGATGCTCAGTCAGCGCGATTGGCACCAATAGATTAAGTACGATAGCGGGCACAAGCATGGCCAGCTTTTCAAGCACCTTATAACGCATGAATACATCGTCCCACGTCGCCTTAGAGCGCAGGATCACCATATTCACCGCACGAATCACCACACGTCGGACAATAAAATAAGCGATGCTCGCTAAAAGTAAGCAAGCAATGACCATAACTGTGGTCGATATTCCATCAGAGGGTTGGCTATCAATCCCAAAGCCCGCTAACCATGCCGAAATTTCGAGCCTTATTTCCTGATCCACAATTTCACTCCAACGTAGGCGCTAGCGCAACAAACCCATACAAAGGTAACTGCCGAGTTGACCTCGGTTAAATGTCACCCTAGAAAACACTCAAATCAAAACACAAAATATTTACAAACACTTATTTTAAAAGAGATTTTAGCATTTTGAATTGACCCAGCACACAGGAAAATGAACAATATTTCCCCTATCCCTAAGGAAACCATCCCATGTGTCGTCATTCATATACGCTAGCCTGTCTTAGCATTGGACTCCTGAGCCTATGCCAACCGCTTCAAGCGGCCGAATATAGCACTTCTAAGCAATTAGTTAGGCCAGATAAATCAGACGAAACTGCCAATGCACCTTATATCGCTCTCATGCTCGATTATATTCCCGCCACAGATAATCTCTATGGCATTACAATCGCCCCCTATCATTTCGATAATAATTACCAACAATGGGGTTATTACCTAGGCTATGCCCGCAGTCGTGAAACCGATATTATCGTGCCAGAACCCGCGGAATCCTATCGCCAAGAAAGCCTCTTCCGCTTAGGCTTAAGCTACAGCTTAACGGCAGATTTAAGCTTTTATGCCGGCGGCAGTGGCTATATCAGCACTGTGTCTTACACGAATAACATTTCACCCAAAATTGTCGATGGCAAACCCACATGGGAAGAAGATAAAACAACCCGTTGGGGCGCAGAAGCTGGGCTAAGATATCGAATCACTGAGCACTTCATACTGAGTGCCGGTTATAACTCCAGCACAGAATCCACTATTTTAAGCATAGGTTACGCGGGCTAAGCTCCTAGCGATTGGGCTTGAGCTATTTATTGCGTTAGCTCGGCTCGCGCCTTAGCAAGATCAGCCTCGACTTCGGCGACTTTATTGCGTTTCTTGTTGATTTTATCCATAGAACGACCTTCTTCTATGGCTTTGGCCAATTCGTTTTGGCGCTCAGTGAGTTTTTCCTCTAAGGCCTCAACTTTAGCGACTCGCTCAGCGTATAAGCTATCATCGTCGCAATGGGTTGAAACTTCGTCATAGGCCTTTTCAAGTCCCGCGACTTTATGCTTATTACCTGCCGCTTTTGCTTGGGCAAGTTCGGCACTAATGGCATCTAATTTCGCCGCGCAACCCACTTTCGGTGCTTCAGCAGCCAAAGTGACAGTGCTAAATGCCAATCCAATCACTAAGCCATAAATTCCATGTTTCATCTGCATCTTAATCTCCTGTTACTTTATTCATTGAGCATACCGCTCATGTACACCTATCTAATAGTGCCACAGTCAGCTAGCTCAATCTGTACTAGCGTTAAAATCTCGCCTTTAATCCACTTTATTCATCAAAACACGACTTAGACAGTGACTAACATGCGGCAAATTGTTTATGTTAGGGCAGAATATTGACTCAGACGGATATCGGAGCCAGAAAATTAATGCACACTTCATTACGCCTTAGCGCACTTAGCTCATTGTTATTGCTAACATCATCGGTTATGGCGGCCGACGTAGCCAATATCACCCTAGAAAATGGCGCCCAAGTCAGACTCAAAGACGACTTTACCTGGGAATACGTGATCACTGAAACCAAAGCCGCGCCCAATGCCCTAGCCGCTGCAGCCGTAGCAAGTGCATCGAGCAATGTTGCCAGTGTCCCAAGTGCCGCAGTTACCACTCAAACTGTGGCTGCGCCAGTCACCACATTGACCGCCACTGCGATTACTCAACCTGAGCTATTAGGCTCAACGGCAAAAGATGGGATCAAAGTCAGCTTTGCTGAAGGTCAATGGAAAGGCGATAAACTTGGACTCAGCTTCGATCTCGCCAGCACCAGCAATGAACACGTTACCTTAGTTGAAGTTGAAGCTAGCTTCTTCGCCGATAATGGTACTTTGCTCAAAACCGAAAAACTCGAAGTGTGGGAAGCCATTTTCCGCATGCCTGAGACCTATCTACGCAAAGGCGAACAGCGTAAAAGCAGCGTCATTTGGGTCGAAGGCATAGATAAAGCCCAATGGCAGAAGCAGCTCATTAACCTCAAAATAACCGAAATTAACTCACGCTAACTGGCAAAGAAGTAAGGGATTGCGAACCCGTTTTCAATCCCTTATCAACACTTTTATCAAATGTTATTGCTTTGTAGAGCCTGTGTTCGAGTAGAATGACAACACTTACTCTCCCTTTATTTTGAGCCCACGAGCAAGATGCATAATCTGATATCCAATCCAGCATTGTACCTTGTTGCTACGCTCTGTAGTGTCAGCCCCTTGTGTTATGCCGACACAGTTTTTTTGCTCAATGGCGATAAAATTAGCGGTGAAATTAAAGAGTTTAACGATCAAAATCTCATCATCAACACCAGTTATACCCCTAAAATTACCATTCAACGCAGTGCCATTCTCAGCCTCGAAGTCACAGATCCTAGACCTTGGAGTGTCAGTCGTTCCATACAGGACATAAGTATTCAAGCCTCTAATGAACATGGCATGGTATTAATTAATAACCAACACACTCCCGTGAGTGAGTTGAGATTTTCGCAGCACTATGCAAACTCAGATTGGAATTTTAACGGTAGTGTAGAAACCACACTCGATGTCACCAAAAACAAGAAAAATAGTCAGAAGCTACATATCAAAGGCGATATCACAGCGGAAACCTTGCAATGGCGACATAATCTCAAGACCGAAGTGCGCTACGAAACCGAAGATGACGTGACTAAGCGCAACACCCTCGAAGGACATTATTCATTAGACTATCTGCTCAATGAGCATTGGCTGTTACGTCAGGAAGATTTTTATGAAGAAGATAAACTCGGCATCGATAGCCATAGTTATTATGCGGGGCTAGGTCCTGGTTATCGCTTTTGGGGTGCTGGGCGCGATAAATTAGACTTCGTCGTAACCTACAACCATTTTTGGCTTGAACAACAGTCCTTTAAACTAGAACTAAATGCTTGGGCGGCCTCACTTAACTATAAACAATATTGGTTTGGTGGCATTTTAGAGTCCTATGCCGATCTGCAAATTGCCTTCCCAGATATGCCTTCGATTGATTACATCTCAAACTCGACAGTAGGACTTAAATATCTGCTAACTCAGCGGATTTATTTGTCATTTAAATATGACTTCAATGACACTAAAACAGTGATAGGCAATACGAGAGATACCAGCTACACCTTAGGATTAGGGGTTAACTTCTAATCCTCACTCCCGATACGCTAACCTGTGAGCCATAGGATGTTCATCATTCAATTGCAGTAAATCCCATAAGTTACCGTAGAGATCTTTAAACTCAGCGACTATGCCATAGTCTTGTTCTTGCGGCTCGCGCGCAAACTCCACTCCATCGGCGACCATACGTTGACAATCCCGCCAAAAACCACCGGTATTCAAGAATTTAAACAGGGGGATATCCAAACAATTTGAGGGTTCAGCTAGCTTAGCGAGCAACGGTTTTCCTCGCATTATATCAGCCCCTCGATTGAGGGGCTTTCTATCATTGATTAGAGACTTCCAGCATTATACAGCGGCGCCCAAGCGCATATTGTTCGATTGTTACTTACATCAAACAGATTGAAACGACTACAGTTATTGTCATAGTTATAACTACCAATGTTGATTCTATATTGTCCCAAATGTACATCTTGCAACGACACATGGCGGCCATCCTTTAATAAAGAAAAATGCAAATGTGGCCCAGTTGAACTCCCACCTTCACACAAGGCTGCATTTTTATTATTTGCATAAATGCCCATCACGGTATTCTGGTTTACATATTGACCATTACGCACTGTAATTTGATCCATATGATAATAGTTAGTCGCCCAACCGTTAGCATTTGTCACCCGTACTTGGCAGCGAGACAACACATTGACAGTCCCGCCATGTGCGGAAGCAACCGAATACGTCGGACTGCCCCATTGCGGCCAATCGTAGGAGACATCGATTGATGATAGCGGATAGCCAGACCCAGTATGCGAATGGGCACCATTGGATTGCCATGAATAGCCCTGTCGCCAAGGCATTTGCAGCATGTTACTGGGTGGCAGACTGCTCGCGGTGATATTCGCCAATGGGACGACTTGTTGCATCGACTGAGTCGAATCAGCTACTGGCGGATTTTGAGCAACGGAACTCATTAACAACTCACGGTCAGTATTGCCAAATAATAATCTAAACTGCTCAATAAATGGGTCCAATCCCAAAGCGTGCTCACCCGACATAACGGCATGCTGCTCTATCCTACGACCGTTTAACAAAGCCAATAATGCGAAACTCGATGCATTAACTGCGTCGGTACTTGGCGGGTATAGGCCCTTTAATTGAGACTCTTCATAGGCATAAAAACGTTGTGATAGCTGAGCCAATACATCTTGAAGTTGTTCCTCGAAGCCCTGCTTATCCGATAAGGCTCCCAAAGGTCGGTTAAGCGCTTCCTCTGTCGGAGACGAAATTAACTGAGATTGCATTTCCATCAAAGTCAGTATGACTTTGGGGTTAATACTATAATATCCAGCCCAATGCGTAATCGCCTCTTCTTTATCAATTAAGTCAGGGGCATTAACGTAAATAAATTCAGCTAAATCAAACTGCGATGCATCTACGCCATATAAAAACATCAGATTATTAAATGGCAGTAACACACTAGGCATATCTACCATTTTTATTTCATCTGAATCAATATGATACTGACTATTTGGCATGTCAGATGCCATCGATGGTAACGCTATTATCGCAGAGACACTTAACGCGCGGCCTATCCATAATGCCGCACTACGTATTTTAAAAATATTCATACTTATCAAATTCCTTTAGTAAGTTACTCAGATTAAATATTATTTTTAAACGCCAGCTTGCTTTAGACGTAATGATATTCACGACTAAATTTTTATAGCTAGAGAACATTAAAGAAGCTAAGTGACAATAATCGCCTATGCAAATAAGTGACGAATAAAACTGTCAACAAAAGCTGACGCTCATTAATTTAAATGTGAGTTAAATACTAAAGTACGAAAAAAGTGAATAGTTAATTATAAAAACCAAAGAATAATTTATTCGATAGATATTTAATTTTGAATAAAAACATAATGGCATTGACCAATCCATTATAAAATCTATCCGTTCCATAAGAATAGATTGAAATTTACAGTGAATGCCCAATAAAAATGATCAATAACTGAGAATTTTCGACGAACTTAACAGAGGTCAAACACAAAGAGTATTCCCAGTGTTTGACCCCATTAAATAGCTTGCGCGGTAATTCATACGAAATACTGAATCTTAACTCATTCGCTTAGCCATGACATGATTCGGGTTCAATTGCAGTAAATCCCATAAGTTACCGTAGAGATCTTTAAACACAGCGACTGTGCCATAGTCTTGTTCTTGCGGCTCGCGCGCAAACTCCACGCCATCGGCGACCATACGGCGATAATCACGCCAAAAGTCATCGGTATTCAAGAATAAAAACACCCGCCCACCCGCCTGATTACCGATAAAATCGAACTGCTCAGGCTTAGACGCACGCGCTAACAAGATAGAAGCGCCCTTAGAACCCGGTGGGGCAACAACGACCCAGCGCTTATCTTGCTCAGCTTGATAAGTGTCTTCGACTAATTCGAATTTTAATTTATTCACATAAAAATCAATCGCCTCGTCGTAATCTCTTACGACTAAGGCGATATGCACGAGAGCTTGTTTCATGGCGACCTTAAATCAATCCTATTTAGTCACCAGTTTACAGGTCATTTCTGGTGCTTCGTAGCCCCAAACCACTTTAGCTTCGCCTTGATGTTCCCATAGGCTTTCATTGCGGCCTTGATACTTAGCGCCGCTGCCGCTGGGTTGCACAAACATTAATGAAGTACTATCACCATGTTCAGCAATCAGGGTGGCAGGTTCGGTTTTAAAATAAGTCACCACTACTTCGTTAGCAGGATTGCCGTCACAGGCATAAAACACAGGCCCCGTCATTTCGACTAAACGATATTGTGCCTGCAGTTCGGCAATGCGGGTTTGATAGCTAGATTCAATACACGCGTGCTTATCGTCGCTCTTCCAGCATTCATTACGGCCTTTCACCCAACCACGTTGCATCGCCTTTAAAGTAGGAGGTTGTTCATTCTTCGCTTTTTCAAGCGCTTGGCTATAAACCTTAGCTAACTGATTATCAAGTTGGTTCAGCCCCGCATCCTTACAGACCATGTCTTCAATACTGCCAGCATTCACTTTCGTGCAGTCAAAAGAAGGTGCATTAGCCGCCATTACTCCCGCACTTAACGCGCTAACCATCACGCCTGCGGCACAGTACCATTTGAAACCCAATCGATTACTTATCATCTTATTTGTTAACTTAGCCATCTCAATTCCTTTGTATTTCTGTGGTTTGTTTCAACGCTTGCCATAGCTAACCCTATATAGGCTTAACCGAGCCTGACTCAAAGCACTCTGCCTTGAAGAACCATGCCTTAAAGTGCACTCATAGTGATGTGATTTACTTTTATCTCGGTTCTAACTTAAGACTTAACCCTCAGCCGATATGCTGCGAAAACACCTAATTCTAGTGCGCTGCGAGGAAAATGCCCAGAGACTAAGAGCCACTTACCAATCTGTGTCCGCCTGCATAATCGGATTCTCTAGCGCTAAGAAACCACAAAGTTCTGATGAAATAGACCTACTCCAATTTGCGCATAGCTGATGAAACTAATGACAAAACGGTTAATTTTTTGCTTTGCACGCGATAGTGGTTGAATTTTCGAGTAAAATTGACTACTTTCACGCCGTTTGTCTCTTCACAAGGAAAAGGATCAACATGGAACAAGTTATTACCGCAGGGAACGAGAATCCCATTCAAATGACAGATATTGTCTATTCGAAGGAAAAATCGCTGTTCACTCTGTTAGCTATTATTTCTGGGATCGTCTGGGCGGCATTGATCATAGGCACTTTTGGCATGGCGCTGCTCTATGTGTTGATGTTTTTCATTATTTATCTCTTTAGCCACTCCGCCTTTATCAGCTACTTAAAAGGCACGGCTGTCGAAATCAATGCAGAGCAATTTCCTGAATTACATAAACAATATTTAGCGTGTTGCGAACGTTTAGAAATGCGCGAGCCACCACGCGCTTACTTATTGGCCGCTGATGGCATGTTAAACGCACTGGCGACACGCTTCCTCGGTCGCAACTATATAGTGCTATTTTCATCGATTGTGGATGCGCTTGAGTCAGATAAAGATGCGCTCAACTTCTATATCGGCCACGAGTTAGGCCATATTCGCCGCAATCATATAGGTAAAGCGCCCTTCTTAGTCTTCGCCACTTGGTTACCTTTAGTGGGTGCGGCTTATTCTCGCGCCTGTGAATATACCTGCGATCTCCACGGATTACGTTGCTGCAACAGCTTACGTTCAGCCACAAATGCCGTTGCTGTGTTAGCCGCTGGTGTCGAGCAATGGAAACGTATGAATGTGGATCAATATATCCGCCAAGCCAATGAGTCGAGTGGTTTTTGGATGTCGCTGCACGAGCTTAATGGCAGCTATCCTTGGTTGACCAAGCGCATGGCGAGAGTCCAAGCCAAAGCACAAGGAGTGGAATATGCACCGCCATCACGCAGTGCATGGGCATATGTACTCAGCTTCTTTATGCCACGTTTAGGCACAGCGGGCGGTGGATTGATAATCTTCGCTGCGATTATTGGTATTGCTGCAGCAGTTGCGTTGCCAGCGTATAAGGACTATCAAGAGAAGATGGGTGCCGCCACGAGTTATGAGGCGCCAACCACGACCGAAGCCACACCAGCAGCATTGAATGTACCCGATGCGGCACTGGCCATTGCCAGTATCGACCAGCAACATCAAGCACTGGCACCGATCACTGACATCTTAGTCGGTTACTATCAAACCAACAAAGCTTGGCCAACCGAATTGGATGTGCTTGGACTCACGGACGAGCAGATTGCGACATTTAATCTGTACACAGATGGCATAGTCGGTTTTATAGGAAGCGAAGCACTCGGGGATTATCAAGGCTATGAAGTCTATCTATCGCCTCAAGTTGATGAGCAAAATAATATCACTTGGGTTTGCAGCAGCAACGGTATTCCGGATGAATATCTGCCAGTAGATTGCCAAGGCTAAGATCAAAAAGCGCTGCAAATGCAGCGCTTTTTAGTTGAGGACGAGTTAGCCTTTTTGAATCGTCATAGTCCAAGCAGCATCGCCCTTCTGGGCAAAGTGGGTCACCTCATGCCCAGCTTCAGCCGCCCAGCGGGGAATATTCTCAGTTGCTTGGCCACAATCGTAATCCAGTACCACTTTATCGCCAGTCTCAAGACTCGCAATTAAGCGTTGTAACTCAATTAAAGGAAAAGGGCATAGCTTACCCGTTGTGTCGAGATACTGTTCCATATACAGCTCCTTTATAAACGTTAAATCTGCGCAAGACGCATTGGCCTCAGTAGCGCAAAATAGTTAAAGCACCAACTGCCAAATAAAATAGCAGGGATAAATAGCCAGCCTTGCCACGACAAATAAGCCGTGCCAACGAGCGCATTACCAAGCATGCAACCTCCGGCAAGCCCGCTCCCCACACCCATCAACAGGCCACCAATAAACCCAAATAACACCACTTTATGACCTGGGTAGCGCCAGCGCTGCTCAGCACTGCCCCGAGCAGCGATAAAGGCGCCTACAAATAATCCCAAGAGAAAATATCCAGGCCAACTAAAGAACTTAGTGTTACCTGTGGTGACAAGATCCCATAACTGCGCACTCGGGCCACTGATCCCAACACTGCCTACACGACCACTTTCAAGACTTGCAGGCCATGCAAGTAGCGCCAGTAAACCAATCAGCAAAGCACTTACAAAGGGATGCCAGCGCGCTTCAAACAACCAATGAGCTAAACCCGTTTTACGGGGTGCCATCAGTGCAACTGGACGTTTGCGGCGTTTGAGATAACCCAATGCCAACCACAATGTGAGTAATACGAGGACAAGCACGATCACCCAAGGGGAAACGCCCAGAGTTTGATAGAGCGTTTGGTCCTCAAGTTGATGCTGTTTAAAAGGTTTAAGTAGACCTTTCACCTCATCGAGGCGCACTAATTTACTGGCAGCAATAAAACCGAGAACGGCCATCACACTGGCAGCCAACCCTTCGGCAGCGCGGTAATAGGCACCAGTGGAGCAGCTTCCCGCTGCAGCCATACCCACACCAAACAATACACCACCGACTAAGGTTGCCAACCAAGGGAAATGTCCTTCTGGCAATTTAACCCAACCCCATTCGTAAAACAGGAACAGCCCTAGACTTTGGATGCTGATGGCAATCAAAATAGCGATCACCATGGTAAAGTCTCGTTGCAGATAGGTATCGCGGATCCCGCCCGCCATACAAAATCTACCCCTTTGCATCACAAATCCCATGGCTAAGCCAATACCTAAGCCACTGAGAATAGTCAACATAGTCCTATCCTCAACGCTGGATCAGATAACGAATAGTCGGACCATTCTGCTCAATTTCCAGCACTTTATAACCATGATTTTTAGCATCGAGGGGAATGTTGTTAATAGACTGCGGGCAGTCACTAATCACCTCGAGAATTTCACCGGGCTTTAACTTTGGCATAGCCTCAAGGGTAGCCACTGCGGGATAAGGGCAAGGTTCACCCACCATATCGAGTTGATAATCTGGAATATATTGAGCCATTACGCCGCCTCCGCTAGCAATTGTTCATCACGCTTCGCCTTACGAGCAAAGAAACGTTTTTCCCACAGCAACATAGCGCCAAAAGAGAGCCCCAGCAGCACATAGGTCAGCAATAATCCGCCTTTATCGCCAAAGCTGGTCAGTAAATTCACTTTGTCCCAGTTCGTTGCTAATGGCTGAGCGATATCATCCCAGTAATACGCCAGTAAGGTTGAACCCAACACGTTACCTAAGCCCACCCACCAGAAATGTACTTGGCCTTCGACTGCACGATACATCCAACCCGTTTCACAACCACCAGCCAGTACAATACCAAAACCAAACAGTAAGCCGCCGATCACCGCATTAGGGCCAGCCCACATGATCTTAGGTGGCACACCCAGTTGCACATAGCTGTAAATGCCTATCGCACTGACCGCCATGCCTAAGATAATCGCCTTCGCCATGTGAGTACGACCAGTGATCCACATATCGCGGAACGCTGAGGTAAAGCAGATTTGGGCCCGTTCGATTAATAAACCAAAACCAACACCACAGAGCATAGCAATGCCGAGTTTTGGCGCATTGAACATAGTCAACAACCCCCAACCGACGATGCCAACAAACACCAGCATACCGATACGGAAACGACGTCTAGCTTGGTTTTCGTCCTGCTTGATTGAAGTCGCTTTATCGACTTTTTTCAGTTTTATCGGAATACGGAACATCGGTAGTAAGGTAAATCTTGCACCAAAGTAAGAGCCTGCTGCGGTCGCCAAAGCAAAGAACCAAGCATGTAAAGAGAACTGCGGAATACCCGTGAAGAAGGCGGCAAGGTTACAACCCATAGCTAAACGGGCACCAAAGCCAGCAATAATGCCGCCGATCAGTGCCTGAGCAATACGGATACGGCTCTGTGGCATACGCAGTTTGACGTTATTGGCCCAAAGCGCAGCAGCAATACAACCGCCAAACATACCGATAATCATCATGCCGTCGATACGATCTAGAGGAGAGCCCTGCAGACCTATCACTTTGAAATAACCCCAAGTTTCTGGTTCTGCACCTAAAAACTGCAGTAAATGACCACCCCAACGAGTGAATTCCCCAGTAACGGCCCAGAAGGTTCCGGTCAAACCAAAATAGTAAGTAGAAAGGATACCTGCAGCGATAACCGCTGGCATAGGCGCCCAAAAACGGACTAAATATTCTTGTTTAAATTGTTGCCATGTCATGTCATTACCCTAATGAACGAGACTATAAAAAATAAGCGCAATGCGCTTATAACCTGTGTGCCAGAGTGATTTAAGTCGTTCGACAACTTCAATCACAAGTGGCCTCACGCTTAAATGGCTTTAGCTAAGCTGACACACTGCTGCCCCAACAGGCGATAACCGTGGGTGTAAAGCGTTGCCCTGCCATTACGGCAAAAACCGATAAGCGTGATATTGCTTTTCTCTGCTAATTCCAACGCCAGTGAAGTCACGGCGGACATAGCAAACAGAATTTGGATATTGGCACTAGCGGCCTTTTGCACCATCTCAAAACTCGCGCGACTGGTGAGCAATACGGCCACTGGACGTTCCACATTGTGAGCGGAAAAGGCGCCAATTAGCTTGTCTAGTGCGATATGCCTGCCTATATCCTCATAGGCGGCGATGATCTGTCCTTGATGGTTAAGCCCCATGGCCGCATGAGTGGCGCCCGTCAGCTTAAAATGTTGTTGATTATCTTGAATTTGCCCAAGTGCAACCTGTAAGTGTTCGATATCGAATCTGGCATCTGAGTCCACCCGCATCACAGGCTTGACGGCCTCTTCGAGCTGGGCAACACCGCACAATCCACAACCTGTGCGTCCTGCCATATTGCGCCTTTGCTGCTTGAGTTCCATAAAGCATCGTTGGTTGATTTCCACTTGGATCAACACGCCTTCACTGGTGAACTCGAGCTCCACCCCTTTGATATCATTGATATGGGAAACGATACGTTCAGATAACGTAAAACCAATAGCGAAGGCTTCTAAATCTTGAGGGCTCGCCAACATCACGGTATGCGCTATGCCGTTATAGACCAGTGCGACCCGCACTTCATTAGCTAAGTAGTCAGTCAGCTCAGATGCGTGCCCATGTTCTAACAAGACTACGTTTCTTTCGGTAACCACTTCATGTGAATGATATTCCATAGCGCCCCTTTAAAACTATAAAACCAAATAAAAACAATTAGTTTGATAACAATTTAAGACTTGTATCACAAACCCATAAACTAAATAAGAATCGCCTTGAATCATCCTTACGCATTTTCTACTATCCCTAAGTCTTCTATTGGAAGAACGTCGTCTCCGGTGAGGCGTCCGGATTTCAAATCCGGGTAGGGCTGCCAGCAGTCCTGGGTAGGTTCGACTCCTATGTTCTTCCGCCAATTCTCATGGGAAAAAAACAACTCTGCATCCCGAACTTCTCGGCTATTACTGCGATACTTCCTACGGGTAAAACCACTTCTGTCAAAGAACTCAAGCAGTTGAATACTCACCTTACGCCCAAGCCCAACCATGTCTTTAAATTCTGCCGTTTCGAGCTTGCCGTGTTCTGCAATATGAGTACGCACTAAGCTGGCGTAGTAACAGATTTGCTCGCTGAGCAAATATCTGTCCTTCACCACAGCAGTAATAAACCCCTGCTGCACCAGCTGGAAACACAACAACCTTAACTTGGCAGGTTCTAGCGCAAGGTATTCGCCCATTTCGGTGACCCACACGGGGGCAGTTTGCTGTGCCAGCCAAGGCGCAAGCGCCTGCCAACAATGCTGAGCCTCAGCATCTAGCACTATTTTGTGTTCAGCGAGCTGCAACAAGGCACCACGCAGCACCATGCGACCTTCTTGGCAAAGCGTATCGAGCACTTTATTGGCTAATTCGGGCGGCAAAGCGCTATGGCTCATGCGTTGCAGGCGATTACGTCCCAGCCCAAGTTGGTCGGGATGCTGTTGATGGAACTCGTGAAGTAAAGTAATAAACTGTTGTTTTTCTTGCTTAAGTAAACTTGTCGCTATAGCAAATGCCCCAAAACGGACTAAACCCGCTTGGGCTAACAGCATAGCCAGCCCTTCGTCAGTTAATTGCCAACGCCACGCGATTTCATCAAGCTCTAGCGCCTGAGTTTGGCCGAGTAAAGCCACCACATGGGCAGGATTATCCAAGCGTGCTAATTGCAGTAATCTCGCGACTCGTTCAGGCGTACGTTTCTTACGATTAGGGACTTTCAACGCCAACACTCGCCCCGCACCTAAAGTCTGTTTACCCCCAATGTGTCGCAGGACAATTCGATCGTCCTGACATAGGAGTAGTGGCTTTTCGAGTACTAACTCCGCCAGACAGAAGCCTTCTTCATCAGCTTCATTTAACAGGGAAACTCGACCTAAAGTATGATCGGCGCCATGGTGACAGTGGACATTTTGCCAATGCACTAATGGCTCACAGCCTAAAAAATCGAAGGCTCGAATGTGCACAACGGGGCGGCTACAGAGCTCCGCTTGAGGCAAACTGCTCAGCCAATCGCCACGCTCTGGCTCCCTATGGTTATCGACACCCGTTAAATTGAGTGCTACGCGTGTACCCGTGACAGCCCTTTGGGCTTCTTGTCCCTGACAATGTATGCCTCGCACTCTGAGTTTGGCCTTTTGCCCTGAGCTAAAAAGACTATCCCCCACGCATACGCTGCCGCTGATCACTGTGCCAGTCACGACACAACCCGCACCTTTCACACTAAAAGCGCGATCGAGCGTCATCCTAAAGCTGCTGGCATCCTCCGCCCGCTTTGACTCTTGCTCGCCTAAATCAAGAATATGCGCCTTCAGCGCCGCCACGCCATGAGATGCTAAGTCGGCGGTGCCATTCGCCGACACTTCAAAAACACCACTGGCCTCAATGCCATACTCGGCCAGCAAAGTGAGTCCATCGGCGACAAGCTGTGCCGCCTTGTCACTATCAACTAAATCCCGCTTAGTTAGCACTAAGGTCAAACTGTGCAAAGGTAAGAGCGCAAGAATTTGCAGATGCTCACGGGTTTGCGGCATTACGCCATCGTCACAGGCCATCACCAACAGGGCGTGTCGAGCATGACTCACGCCCACCAGCATGTTGTTGATAAATTTTTCGTGGCCGGGCACATCAATAAAAGCAAGCCGCGAACCATCTCGAAGTGGCATAAACGCATAGCCAAGATCGATCGTCATACCACGGCGTTTTTCCTCCGGCAGACGATCGGTATTCATCCCCGTCAAAGCGCGAATAAGCGTACTCTTGCCATGATCGACATGACCCGCAGTAACAATGATCACAACTGCACACCTAAAGTGCTCAACTCGGCGAGGAGTTCGGCTTCACTATCAAGACCGCGCAGATCTAATCTGAGTTGGTCCTGACTCATGCGACCTATGATAGGCCGTGCCGCCTGCTTAAATTGTTGTTCTAACAAACTTAAACTACCGCCATTGAGTGCGGTAAAACACAGCGCCACTGAGGGTAAAAAAGTATCGGGCTGTGAGCCACTGCCGACCTGTGTTTGGCACTCGACTAACTCAATGCGATAACAAGGTTCAAAGTGTGGAACCAAAGCTTGCTGTAAGCGACGACCAATCTGCCATAACACCTCTTGGCTACGGGCAAATTTCGCCATAATGGGCAGCTCAATGTCTAAGGTTTCAGGGTGAAGATAGTGGATCAATGTCGCTTCTAACGCCGCCAAAATCAGCTTATCGCAACGCAGGGCGCGCTTTAGTGGATGACTCTGTAACTTCTTAATCAGCGACTGTTTGCCAACGATCAAACCAGACTGAGGGCCACCCAATAGTTTGTCGCCGGAAAAACTCACTAGATCGACTCCATCGGCTAGCATGGCTTGGGGCGTAGGTTCTTGTTTTAGGCCAAAGCGGCGCAGATCCGTCAGTGATCCACTACCAAGATCCGAAATGAGTGATATACCACGCTCACGGCATAACTGACCCAGCCTTGCCTCCTCCACTACGGCAGTAAAACCACTGATATGATAATTACTGGTGTGGACCTTCATTATCGCAGCGGTATTTTCAGTAATGGCCTGCTCATAATCCTTAAGGTGAGTCCGATTGGTGCTGCCGACCTCGACTAAGGTGCAGCCCGCTTGGCGCATAATGTCAGGGATGCGAAACGCGCCGCCAATTTCCACCAACTCACCACGGGATACTATGACTTCTTTCCCCGCAGCCACCGCTGACAGCATCAACAACACAGCTGCGGCATTGTTATTCACGACACAACAAGCCTCGGCACCCGTTAAGCGCTGGATTAAAGCACTGATCGCATTATCCCTGTGACCACGTTCACCTGCCGCAAGCTCAAACTCCAGCGGTGTGGGGTAGCGCATAACAGAAGTGACAGCTCGAATTGCCGCTTCTGACTGCTGCGCTCGGCCAAGGTTGGTATGCAATATGGTGCCAGTGAGATTCCACACGGGTTTTAAGCTGTGGCTGTAATCGTTAGACAGTTGATCAACCAAATATCTGTGCAATTGCGCAAGCTCGCCACACCATGTCGGCAAACGGTGCTCACGGCCAATTAAGCTGCGCGCCGCCTTTAACTGGTTATCCAGTGCGGCCTTTACTGCCGCTTTGCCGTAGGACTGCTGCAATACCACAAAACTAGGCTCTGCAAGTAGGCTATCCATTGAAGGCAAAGCTCGGTACAGAACTTGTAGTGTTTCAGGTGCTTGGGTCATCATCTGTGTCATTTTGTTTATATTATTGCCATTGGTTTATAAAAAGCAGGAAGGCATCAGCAACCCGACTCCCTCCCGCATTTGTTTAAGCTATGTGGCTTACGTGGTTTCGTGGGCCAGTAGCAGTGGGTTCAGTGTTGTTGCCCCGAAGCCCTTAGCATTTAGCTCACTGTCTAACATCAAGGTCGCGAGATCGTCTGCCGCCACATCCATAGAAGGTGACTTCTCGACGAACATCATCTTGGTATAGCCATGACATTCATCGCAGCTTTCGATCCGCACTTGAGCCTTGGCATCATCTAGCGACCAAATCGTCATCTCTTTGTCCTGACCGCAACTGGTGCAATGGGCGCGAATGTAATGCCATTCGCTCTCGCACAGACTGCAATGCAAGTAGCGCAAACCAGCTCGAGGCTGATCGACAATCACACTCGCCACCGGATGACATCCACACACGGGACACATACTTTGCTGCGCCACCTTGCGCTGATCCATCCGCTTGATGACCATAGGTGCCCAATGCGACCAATAAACGCCCATCGCTGCCCAGATGAATAAGCTAAAACGGGCAGGCACTTCACTGACATGCCCTTGGCGTAGTGAACGCCCCCACAAACTCAGTTGCTCGGGCGATTGCTGCATCAGCAAACGCACTACCCGAGCAATGGATTCATCCACCTGCGGCAACAAATCACTTAACAGTTGCTGTAGCAGTCCTTGCCAATAGCTATCTGCCTCTGAGCCCAACAGGGAAAGCGGAGTCGCCTCATCTTTCCCCCAAGCGAGAAGCTTACCGAAGTCAGCCTCCTGCGCTAACCTGGCCTGTATAGAGACCAAACGGCGACATAGCTCAAAGTAGTCAGCCAGCGGCGAGTCCTTGGCCAATGACAGCAAACGCTGCGCCCTTCTGTGATACACAGCTTGGGGATCTGCCGCTTTTAACGGTTTAAGTTCCAGCGGCGATTCGCTGCCTTGGGCCAGAGGTATCTCGGCTGTATGACTCATTAATGTTTCTCCACGTCCGAATGTTCATCCAACATCACAGGGTGATGTTTGCGGCACCAAGCCTTAGAGACTTTGCCGTAAAGCATACCCGTAACCGACCCTTCCACCCATGTCGCCATCCAGAAATGCACCATCACAAAAATCAACATGATGAGCGCACAAATGGCGTGCAACAGAATGGCCCAACCCACCACAGTGGCGGAGAAATAGGGCGCAAAGTAAGGCTGCCACATGATGATTCCCGTCACCGTTAAAGTGATAGATGTCAGCACGAAGGCGCGAAACAATACCTTTTGCCCAGGGTTGTAATGGCCGATAGGCGGGATTTTCTCCTCGTTCTCGAACATCACATCCTTAATGGCGAGCATCCAAGCGAGGTCGTGCTTTTCCCATTTGTTGTGTTTGTAGTAACGCACCAACATCAACATCAAAGGTAAGCACATCATCAAGCCCGCAATGGGATGAATAAACTTCGCCAATTGCGGGGTGCCCGCTATCGCCCCCAGCCATTGAAACGACGGATAGAAGAAGGAAAAGCCAGTGAGAAATGTCACTAGGCCAACCGCCACAATGAACCAATGACAGATGCGATCGAACAGCTTGTGACGCACTATCATTTCTTGCTTATCATGCTTGCTCATTTGTCGGCCCCCTCTTCCTGCTTAGCCTCTTCCTCTGGCGGTTGATAACCCGGTTGGTCTTCTTCGACTATGTTGCGACCGACGGTGATCTTATGCAGACAAGCGACGGCGGCAGTGGCAAGAATGCCCATAGTGCCTAAAGGTTTGACCCAGTCCTGCCACAGAGTAAGTGACAGTGGGATCTGCGGGTTATCGGGCATGTTGTAGCTTTCGGGCTGCTCGATATCGTGCAATATCATCATCATACCCGTGCCACCTACACCCTCAGGGTTATAAAGTCCTGCCTTAGCAAAGCCCTTTTCCTTCAGTTCTTCGACCCGTTTTTGCGAGTAGAACAACATGTCCTCACGGGTGCCAAAACGCAGCGCCCCTGTGGTACAGGACTTAACGCAGGAAGGTTCCAATCCCACAGCCAAACGGTCAGAGCACATAGTGCACTTGTAGGCCTTGTTATCCTTAGGATCGATTTTGGGCACATCGAAAGGACAAGCACTGGCGCAATAACCGCAGCCGATACATTTGTCCGAATCGAAGTCCACCACACCATTGGCGTGCTGGATAATCGCGCCAGAGGTCGAACAGGCCGTTAAGCAGGCAGGGTCAGCACAGTGCATACAGGCCGAGTGGGTAAATTGCCAACGCAGCTTGTTGCTTTCCATCACCTCATGGAACTCCATCAGGGTCCAACATTGGCCCGATAGCGACATAGGGTTTTGGTAACTGCCTTGGAAGGTGCCCACCTCTTCCCGTAAATCATTCCACTCAGAACACGCCACTTGGCAGGCTTTACAGCCATTACACTTAGTGGCGTCGAACAGCTTAGCGACCTTTTCTGACGAATTACGCCCCTTTGCCGCAGGCGTCACCGCTGAAGTACCGGAGCGGCGGATAATGTCTTGTGATGCCATAATCAGATCCCCTCCGCTTTAGTGATGTTAACCAAAAATGCTTTGAACTCAGGCACCTGTGTATTTGCATCCCCCACTTCCGTGGTGAGTACGTTACAGGAGTAACTCTTACGAGTGAGTGCATTATGGCTGCCGTGACGGGGTAACCCGACGGTATGGACTAACTGGCCATTTACCTTTAACGGCTGTAGCCGTTTAGTCACTAAGGCTTTGGTTTCAATGCTGCCGCGTTTAGAGCTGACAGTGACCCAATCCCCATTGGCGATACCTTTTTCTGCCGCTAACATTTCATCGATTTCGACGAAGGTTTCAGGCATAGAAATCGCAGCTAAACGAGCATGCGTAGACCAGAAGTTAAAGTGTTCAGTTACACAGTAAGTAGTTGCCACATAAGGGAAGTCCTTATGGGAACCTAGGGTTTCCTTCACACCCGGTAACATACGTACCGCAGGGTTACTGGTGACCTTGTGTAACGGGTTCAACCCAATAGGCGACTCCATCGGCTCGTAGTGCTCAGGGAACGGACCTTCGGCCAATAATTTAAGGGCGAAGAAACGACCCACACCTTCGGGTTGCATGATGAAGGGGCCAGCGGATTCCTGTGGTGTTAACTTCATATTGAAGTCGCCCACATCGATACCGTGCCACTTACCGTCAACCCACTCGACGATAGTGCGTTTTGGATCCCAAGGTTTGCCGTTGATATCGCAAGAAGCACGGTTATACAGCACACGACGGTTTGCTGGCCAAGCAAATGCCCAACCCGGAGTAACACCTTTACCGGAAGGATCATGGTTGTCGCGGCGAGCCATCAAGTTGCCTTCTTCGGTCCAAGAACCCGCATAAATCCAACAGGCGCTGGCGGTACTACCATCAGCTTTCAGTTCAGCAAAACTACTGAGCTGACGTTGAGTCACGAGATCCTTACCGTTAAGCTCGCGAGCGATTTCTTCAGCGTGCGGTGAGTGAGGATTGTGGTAATTCCAGCTCATCGCGTGCACTGGCTCAGGCAGCTTACCGCCCTCTTGTTTGTACAGTTCACGCATTGCCATTAAGACGCCAGAGAGAATCTCAGCATCTGGCTTGGCCTCACCCGGCGGGTTAGCCCCCTTCCAATGCCACTGCATCCAACGGCCAGAGTTGACGATGGAACCTTCTTCCTCGGCAAAACATGTCGTAGGTAAACGGAACACTTCCGTCATGATTTCAGCGGGATTGACTTCATTGAAGCCATCGGCATTTTGCCAGAAGGTTGCGGTTTCCGTTGCCAAGGCATCTAACACCACCATGTATTTAAGATTACTCAAGGCTTTGAGTACCTTATTACGGTTTGGCATAGAGTTAATGGCGTTAACACCTTGGATAATGTAGCCATTCACTTCGCCGTGGAAAGCCATATCTAAGTGTTTAGTAAAGTCGTACTGCTTGTCCCATTTCGGCAACCAGTCATAACCAAAGTCATTTTCAACCGTGGCGTTATCGCCCCAAAAGCTCTTCATTTGTGAAACAAAGAATTTAGGGTAATTTTGCCAATAGTTGGTTTGACCCGGACGCAGAGCGACAGGGGTATAGTTGTGGAGATAGGTTTTAAGATTAATGTCTTTTTCGTTCGGTAACTTGAGGTAACCGGGCAAGCTTTGACACAATAAACCCATATCGGTCGCGCCTTGCACGTTCGAGTGTCCACGCAGAGCGTTAACACCACCGCCCAACACCCCAATGTTACCCAGCAGCAACTGCACCATGGCCATAGAGCGAATGTTCTGCGCCCCTTTACTGTGATGAGTCCAACCTAAGGCATACATAAAGGTCGCAGCTCTATCGTGGGTATGAGTACTACCAATTTGTTGGCAAACGATCTCATAGTCCGCAATCGGCGTACCGGTAATATTGCTTACTGTTTCAAAGTCATAGCGTTCTACATGTTGCTTCATTAAGTTCCACACACAGCGTGGATGTTCGAAGCTAGGATCGATTTTCGCGTAACCCTGTTCGTCTAACTCGTAATACCAAGACTCTTTATTGTAGCTATCTGTTTCTTCATCGAAACCACTGAACAGACCTTCACTAAAAGAGAAGTCTTCGCGCACTATGTAACTGGCATTGGTATAAGCCTTCACATAGTCGTAGTTCACTTGTTTAGTTTCAATAAGATAGCGGATCACCCCAAGCAGGAAGGCGATATCTGTGCCCGAGCGAATCGGCGCATAGTAATCGGCCACAGCGGCGCTACGGGTGAAGCGAGGATCGACCACCAGAAGTTTAGCGTTGTTATGTTGCATAGCTTCTGTAACCCAGCCGAATCCGACAGGGTGAGCCTCTGCAGCATTACCGCCCATAATAATGATCAAATTAGAGTTTTTAATATCGATCCAGTGGTTGGTCATGGCACCACGTCCAAATGTCGGAGCAAGACTTGCTACCGTTGGAGAGTGTCAGTTACGCGCAATAGTATCGATTGCAACTAGGCCCAGTGCCCGTGCAAATTTCTGGGTGATATAGCCGCCTTCATTCGGCATCGCCGACGAGGTCATCATCCCAGTGCTAAGCCAACGGTTAACCGTCATCCCAGCAGAATTCTTTTCAATCAAGTTAGCATCACGGTCATTCTTCATCAGACGGGCGATGCGTTGGTAAGCTTCAGTCCAGCTGATACGAGTCCATTCATTACTGCCTGGCGCACGGTACTCAGGATATTTAAGACGATTAGGGCTGTTCACATAATCCACTAGACCAGCACCCTTAGGACACAAGGCCCCGCGGTTGACTGGATGGTCTGCATCCCCTTCGATATGGAAAATACTTTGTTCGGCGTTTTTGCCGTTACTTCCTTTGCTGTACATCAGCAATCCGCAACCCACTGAGCAATAGCAGCAGTTATTGCGGGTTTCTTTCGCGCTAATGAGTTTGAATTCTCGAACGGCCGCATAGGCCTTTTCGGACATCAATCCCAACGCTGAAATTGCTGAGGTGGCAGCTCCGGCAGCACACAGTCTAAAAAACTGGCGTCTGTTCATTGCGTCCTCTCACACTCTTGTCGTTATGAGTCTAGTGGTTGCTGTGGTAAAAATGGCAACCGATTGAGTGAGTCCTACTAAAGACCACACTTAATTTAAGATTATCCACAAAGAAGAAATAGATAACAAATAATGACATGAGATCAAGATCTCAAATAAACAACCACAGAACTTAACTCCAAAAACATTAACAAAAAAAGCATCAAAGACCATTTATCAATGATAAAAGCACAAAAAAGGAATTAAAAACCAATAAACCGCAAAAGACAATTTGTCCAACATGACAGCCCCATATTGTCCCACATCATAGAGTTATGGTTATTAAAAATGATTATATGCATTCAAATATGCATAATGATGGCGGATAAAAACACAAAGGTAACGGTTTCTAGAGGGATAGACAGCCACAAAAACTGACAATGTAAAGATTAGGGCAAAAAGTGCAGAGTCTGCGGTGTTAAACACACCAAAATGGCAAAGACAAAGATCGAGGAAAAGCAGGAAAAAAACAAATAAAAAGGCACAAGCAATCTGCCTGCACCTTAAATTTTGCCTTTTAACGCTTATTTTTAGCGCATTGAGGCGCAAAATCTGGGCGCGATAACAAAAGCGCCTCAGTGCAGCCTATTCCCGCGGAGTAAACACCTGTTCAGCGATTAAACTAAAACAAACGCCTAAAAGCTGGCTAGCGTTCCTGCTGGCAGATAAGTGTTAAAGCTCGCTGTATACAACAAATCTGTCGCGGCTTCGATATCTGGCGCAAAGTATCTGTCTTTATCGTAATAAGCGACAACTTCACGTAATTCGGCTTTAGCCTTAGCCACTGCAGCACTTGGGGCTAAAGGCGCGCGGAAATCTAAACCCTGCGCCGCCGCTAACAATTCAATTGCCAGTACACCACGGGTATTTTCGCTCATATCGCGCAAGCGGCGGGCCGCAAAGGTCGCCATAGAAACATGGTCTTCTTGGTTTGCCGATGTTGGCAAGCTGTCAACTGATGCCGGATGAGCGTAGGTTTTGTTCTCAGACGCCAATGCCGCCGCCGTCACTTGGGCGATCATAAAGCCCGAATTCACCCCGCCGTTTTTCACAAGGAAAGGGGGCAGTTTCGACAGGCTAGAATCGATCAATAGCGCGATACGACGCTCGGCAATGGAGCCCAGTTCAGCAATTGCAATCGCCAGATTATCCGCCGCCATAGCCACGGGTTCGGCGTGGAAGTTACCACCCGAAATGATATCGCCCGTGTCTTGGAACACCAGTGGATTATCGGTTACGCCATTGGCCTCTGTGCCTAACACATCAGCCGCGTGACGAATTTGGGTCAAGCAAGCACCCAGCACCTGTGGCTGACAGCGCAGTGAGTAAGGATCTTGCACCTTTTCACAGTTAGCATGACTTAAGCTTATCTCAGACTCTTCACCCAGTAGATGACGGAAGACCATGGCCGAATCGATTTGACCTTTCTGACCACGCGCCGCATGGATGCGAGGATCAAACGGGCTACGGCTGCCCATAGCGGCTTCGACGCTCATGGCACCGATCACTGAACTTGCTGCGAACAAGTCTTCGGCATGGAACAACCCTTCCAGTGCCAGCGCAGTCGAGGCTTGTGTGCCGTTAAGCAGGGCTAGCCCTTCTTTCGCCGCTAAATCGATTGGCTTGAGACCCGCGATTTCTAAGCCTTCAGCGGCAGAAATTAACTCGCCTCGATAGCTCATTTCGCCTTCGCCCAGCATAGGCAAACACATGTGCGCCAGTGGCGCTAAGTCACCCGAGGCGCCAACAGAGCCTTTTTCTGGCACGCAGGGATACACTTCGGCGTTCACTAAGCTGATTAAGAAGTTAATCACTTCTAAACGAATGCCTGAAAAACCACGGCTTAACGAGTTGATTTTTAACACCATCATCAAGCGCACTGTGGCATCTTGCATGTATTGCCCCGTGCCAGCGGCATGTGACAACACGATAGAACGTTGCAGCAATTGCAGATCTTCGGGCGCTATCTTGGTATTGGCCAACAAGCCAAAGCCCGTGTTGATGCCATAAACGGTACGGCCTTCATCCAACACTTTTTGCACGATTTGCGCACTGGTGTTGATATCAGTAATGGCCTCAGGTGCGAGTTCCAGTGTCAACTTATGACGGCTGATTTCGCGCAATTGCGCTAGGCTCAAGCTGCCCGGCGTTAACACTAAGTGATTCACAGATTTCATATTTTTAGCTCCAAGCTTTTAGTTATTATTGTTATTGAGTCGTTAGCATCGGCTAGTCTTGCATAGGTAAATCGAGGCCCTGCTCCTTGGCACAGTTTTTCGCAATCTCGTAGCCCGCATCGGCATGGCGCATCACGCCTGTCGCGGGGTCGTTCCACAACACGCGGCCAACCCGTTTTGCCGCCGCATCGGTGCCGTCACACACAATCACCACACCCGAATGTTGGCTAAAGCCCATGCCGACGCCGCCGCCGTGGTGCAAAGATACCCAAGTTGCACCGCTAGCGGTGTTAAGTAGTGCGTTCAGTAATGGCCAATCGGATACTGCATCTGAGCCGTCCAGCATAGATTCGGTTTCGCGGTTAGGGCTAGCCACGGAGCCAGAATCTAAGTGATCACGGCCAATTACCACGGGCGCCGACAACTCGCCGCTTTTGACCATTTCGTTGAAAGCTAACGCCAAGCGAGCGCGATCTTTTAAGCCAACCCAGCAAATACGCGCTGGCAGACCTTGGAAGGCGATACGCTCGCGCGCCAT
Source organism: Shewanella sp. S23-S33 (assembly GCF_043359565.1). Lineage (NCBI taxonomy): Bacteria > Pseudomonadati > Pseudomonadota > Gammaproteobacteria > Alteromonadales > Shewanellaceae > Shewanella > Shewanella sp. S23-S33. The sequence goes on from NZ_JBHFFD010000048.1 coordinate 91,163, forward strand.
GTCTAACCAATTGTGCAGGTGTGGATTATCTGGGATCAGTTCTTTGACTTTAGCGTCGGTTTTGTAGATATCTTCGGGATCGCCAGATAACGCCACCCAGCGGAACGGACCTATGCCTTCACAGAACAGTGGGCGAATATAAGCAGGTACAAAACCTGGGAAATCAAAGGCATTTTCAACGCCCATTTCAAACGCCATTTGGCGAATGTTGTTACCGTAATCGAGCGTGGCTGCACCCGCGGTTTGCAGGTCGAGCATGGCTTGTACTTGCACCGCCATCGAAGCTTTCGCCGCTTTCACTACGCCCGCTTCGTCGGTTTTACGCATGGCCGCAGCCTCAGCCATAGTCCACCCCTGCGGCAGATAACCGTTTAATGGATCATGGGCAGAGGTTTGGTCGGTCACGACATCTGGGGTAACGCCGCGTTTAACTAATTCAGCAAACACATCGGCGGCGTTCGCCAGTAAGCCAACGGATACTGGCTTGCCAGCTTGGTTCGCTTCTTCAATCATGGCTAATGCTTCATCGAGCGAAGTAGCTTTTTTGTCAACATAGCGAGTGCGCAGACGGAAATCGATGCGGGTTTCGTCGACTTCACAGGCTAACACTGAGAAGCCAGCCATAGTGCCTGCCAGCGTTTGTGCGCCGCCCATGCCGCCTAACCCGCCAGTGAGGATCCATTTGCCTTTAGAGATGCCCTCAAAGTGCTGTTTTGCGACCGACACAAAGGTCTCGTAAGTACCTTGGACGATACCTTGAGTGCCTATGTAAATCCACGAACCGGCCGTCATTTGGCCGTACATGGCCAAACCTAGCTTATCTAACTCGTTGAAATGTTCCCAGTTCGCCCAATGTGGCACTAGGTTTGAGTTAGCAATCAGCACGCGCGGTGCATCCGCATGGGTGCGAAATACGCCCACAGGTTTGCCCGATTGCACTAATAAGGTTTCGTCGTCTTCGAGGCGTTGTAGGACTTCGATGATTTTGTCGTAACAGTCCCAATCGCGGGCGGCGCGGCCAATACCACCATAGACGACTAAGTCTTCAGGGCGCTCGGCGACATCGGGATGTAAGTTGTTCATTAACATACGCATTGGCGCTTCTGTGAGCCAACTCTTACAGCTTAATTGTGTGCCATGCGGTGCAATAATACGGCGGCTTGGGTCGTGGCGCTTATCCATTGAATTTTCCTCTTTCAACCTGTGGTGCTAACTCGTATTCGCTAAGTCGCTAATACGGGTTAGCACTATTGTTTTTATTGTGTTTTTATCTTTTAACTTATAAGGGTACAGCTATCAAAGTTACTGATTTACATCTGTTAATCACGCCACTGGCGTTACTTGCTAAAGGTTAAGTGGCCACCGAGTTTAAAGCGGCTACCTGGATGAACTAATTTTGCGAAACTCACGACGCCTTGGCGTGACCAAGTGCGGCGTAAAATCTGTAGACAGGGCTCAGTGGCGGGGATTTCGAGCCTTTGCTGTAATTCTTCACTGGCGATAATCGCTTCAATCGTGTGATGCGCCTCGGTCAGCGGTGCCACTTGGGACAAATATTCGTGGGGTGTCTGCTGGGTAAAATCCTGCAATAAATAATCGGGCACCAACTCGGGATTCACATAACGCTCTTCGACTTGCAACGGTAAGCCCTGCTCGCAATGCACTAAGATCGAATGGAATACTGTCGCACCGTGCTCAAGTCCAAGGGAAATTGCGATACTCGTACTCGCCGCGACTTGCTCTAACGCCCATTGCTGTACGCTATAGCCGTGGCCGCGGTCTTTTATCTCATCGGCAATATTGCGGATCGCCAACATAGACGACTGGGATTTACACCCTGCGACGAAGGTGCCTAGCCCTTGAGAACGCTCAAGCACACCGCTATCTGTCAGCTCGGTTAGCGCACGTCGCGCCGTCATTCGGCTGCAGGTAAACAAATCGGCAAGCTGATTCTCAGAAGGCACGCGAGCATGCTCTTCCCACTCACCCGACTCGATAGAGGAGATAATGTATTGCTTAATTTCTGCAAACTTAGGTGTAGCCAAAACATTTCCTCAATATAAAGCGCTAGAATCTAGATGCTATTCACTCTTTCAAACGTTCAAAATTGCGGCTACAATCCTAGCTTGTATATACAAGCAAATACAAGCCAGCTCACATAAATTTAATAAACCGTTAATCACTTGGTTAACATCTGCCAGCACAGCGAGGGGAATACATGTCTTGGGATCAGGTTTGGATAGACGTTAACTTAGCCACAATGGACCCTTCCGTATCAGCACCTTATGGTGCGATCACCAACGCGGCCATCGCAGTAAAAGATGGCAAAATTGCTTGGCTTGGCCCCCGCAGCGAACTGCCCGCCTTCGATGTGTTGTCAATTCCCGTTTACAGGGGCAAAGGCGGCTGGATCACCCCAGGATTAATTGACGCCCACACCCACTTAATCTTTGCCGGTAATCGCGCCAATGAATTTGAGTTACGCCTACAGGGCGCGAGTTACGAAGAAATTGCTCGTGCAGGTGGCGGCATTATTTCAACCGTTAAAGCCTGCCGCGAAGCGGATGAAGCAGAATTATTTGAACTCGGCCGCCAGCGCTTAAACGCGCTCGCCAAAGAAGGGGTGACTACGGTTGAGATCAAATCGGGTTATGGTTTAGATACTGAAACTGAATTGAAAATCCTGCGTGTCGCCCGCGAGCTCGGCAAACATCACCACGTAGATGTGAAGACCACATTCCTTGGCGCCCATGCGATTCCGCCAGAATATAAAGACAATAGCGACGGCTACGTCGACTTAATTATCAATAAGATGCTGCCCGCAGTGATCGCCGAAAACCTCGCCGATGCGGTAGATGTGTTCTGCGAGAATATCGCCTTTAACCTTGAGCAAACCGAACGGGTACTCTGCGCAGCCAAAGCGGCGGGCTTAGAGATTAAGCTCCATGCCGAGCAGTTAACTAATATGGGTGGCAGTGCACTGGCAGCACGTCTTGGTGCTAACTCTGTAGATCATATCGAATATTTAGATGAGACAGGCGTTAAAGCCTTAAGTGAAAGCGGCACCTGCGCCGTACTGCTGCCAGGCGCGTTTTACTTTTTGCGGGAAACCCAAAAACCACCTATCGATTTATTGCGCCAATACGGCGTACCTATGGTACTCGCCAGCGATTTTAACCCAGGTTCATCCCCCATTTGCTCAACCCTGTTGATGCTGAATATGGGCTGCACCTTGTTCCGCTTAACACCAGAAGAAGCCCTAACAGGACTCACCTTAAATGCCGCCAAAGCACTAGGAATTGAAGACACTGTTGGCAGTTTAGTCGTTGGCAAACAAGCCGATTTTTGTCTGTGGGATATCGCCACTCCTGCGCAATTAGCCTATTCCTACGGCGTCAATCCCTGCAAAGATGTGGTAAAGAATGGCAAGCTAGTTCATCAATGAGCACTAAAAAAATTAAACTAAGTCTGAGCTATATTTTACCTGTCCATACATTAACGATATAAACCGTACCGAATCAAGCGGGGAAAAAATGGCATTCCCGCTTGAACCTCATTTTAAGTCCAGAACGCGAAAATACACTAGGAAACGACTGAACTAGTGATTAATGACCACCTCCAATTAATCGCCAGCCCCATGACAGCACGCATTGAATCCATCTCTAGCATAATATATGCATCCAGTTGAAGTCCCTTGCATGCTGTTAATACAGTTACAATGAGGAATATCCAATTTAACACCTCTTTGAATACTCCACTTTAGCTTCCAAGCTAGTTCTGTCATTACATTACTAATACACCAACCGATTTCATCGAACGATAGTCTTCAGGTGTATGACGATAAGGTCACCCTTTACACAACTATGTTTTGCCACGCATTTCAATGATTTCGTTTAACTCAACACTGACATTGCAATATTGTGACAATTAAGTGTAATGTATGTAGTTATCGATATAGGCGACCAGTTTTTTGTGGCTTTTGGTTGACTAATCTATAAACCATTTTTAAAGGAAATTCATCGTAAGGATGCACTCTTCATGAAGCAATTTTTACTGCCAATCTGCGTCTGCTGGTTGCTAAGTGGTTGCATACAGCCCATTTCAAAGTTAAAAAACGATCAGGATATCCCGCTTGATGCCAATACAGGCTATTTACTCATGTCGGTCGATACCAATATAGACTTGCACAGCATAATTATCGGCGGCACAAAGTCTCTAAAACTTACTGAGCAAGATCTAAAATGGGGTTCAAACTATATAATGGTTGATGTGCCTGCTGGTGACTATGATATTAACGATATAAAATTAAATCGTTATTTAAAAATAGAGTTGACTGATGATATGTGGAATTTTCATATAGAGCCGGGTAAAATAAATTATATAGGTCATCTGAGTGTTGATGCGCTTTGGAGCCTTTACTCACTTGACGGTGTTAAAGCAATTTTGGAAAACCAATCAACTAGTGCACTTGAATATTTGGAGGTTAACTTCCCTCAAATTTATAAAGTTAGGGAACTGAACTACGCTGGCCCAGGAGAAGACCATTTTTTTGAGTACGCCCGTAAAATCAAGAAAGGATCAGCACTATGAAAATACTGCTTGTGATATTCGTTTTTACATTTGGAATAAATATAACCAGTTCCATCGCATCGCCAATTCCTGCAAATAAATTATACGCCCCCCCTGCATTAAGTAACCTGCAGTTTTCACCAAACGAGAAATACATTTCAGGTGAAGTAGTTGAAGATAAAGGTAAATTCTTATCCTTGATTGATATAACAACTAATGAATATACTAACATCATTAAATTAGATCCAGATGAAAACATTACAGAATATTCATGGCTTGATAACAACAATATCTATGTAAAATATTCTCGAGGACAAAGCAGTTTTCAAGTTATGCTAAATATCACGCTGAAAAATGGCGCCGTTTCATCAGAAGTAAATCGACTGATGTTTCAAGGCTCTCTTGTCCGAGGAAACCATAATTCAGGAGCAGTGTTATACGGCTACAAAAGCCGCACTAGTGAATATGAAAAACTATACGAAGTAACAGTAAATGAACTAAAAAATGGTTTATTTTCGTCAAAAAACTTAATTGATGATAAGCTTAAAAATGCTTATGGTTATTTTTTTGACAAAAATAAAGAAATGCTATTTGCACTGACTGTGGATAGCGATGCAAAAAAAGTTGACTTCCATTATCGTCATCTTAAAAATACTAACTGGCAACATTTATTTAGTATATCTTCAGGCAAGGAAACCTTCATTCCACAACATATTATTGATAGTAATACTATGTTTGTACTAAGTAATCAAAGCACAGACAAAGTCGCATTGCATAAATTTGACATCAAACGACAGCAAGTTACCGAACTTGTTTATGAAAATCCAAAATTTGATTTAATAGACAGTACATTTGATGACAATAATCAGTTACAATCTGTTTCCTATTATGAGAATGGTCAGTTAAATATACAATACTTCGATCAGCAAGCTAATCTTCAGAAAACAAAATTTCGTAATTCATTTCCGAATAAACATACTGTAGTAACAACAACATCATCAAGCGGCAAGTTCAGCGCATTATATGTTTATGCTTCTGATGATCCAGGTACTCGCTACATATACAATAATGAGACAAATACAGCATTTTTATTGTCCAAAGTACTACCAAACCTCGAAGGCTATCCATTGAGTAAAACGGAAACATTTACCGTTAAATCAGATACTGGCGTCTCTGTAGAATCATATTTGACTCTCCCCCTGCCAGAGAGTGCAAATGGTGTGTTATTAGTTATGCCCCACGGCGGGCCAGTTGGTGTCCGAGATTACGATAGCTTCAACCCTGAGAGTCAATACCTTACTAGCAGAGGGTTTGCAGTATTAAGGGTTAACTTCCGAGGGTCAACTGGATACGGTAAAGCCTTTCTTAAAAGTGGTGTGGGCCAGTTTGGATTAGACATTGAAAAGGACATCACCGCGGCGGTAGAAAATATTCGAGCTACCCATCATTTTAGTCGTAGCTGCGCTATAGGCGCCAGCTATGGTGGTTACTCTTCAATGATGCTCGCAATTAAACATCCAGATCAATACCAGTGTGTCGTTGGTGCATACGGTATTTACGATCTACCTTTACTGTTTAATTCTAACAATGTAAAAACAACCGAAGAATATCGCCAAATGACGGCTAATACTGTCGGTAAATATAGCGCTGAATTAAAAGAAACGTCGCCAGTTTATTTGTCAGAAAAAATCAATGTTCCTGTATTATTAATTGCTGGTGCAAATGATATGACTGCTGAACTAGAACATAGTCACAGACTAGAATACGTCTTAAAGGCAAGAGATCGAGCGCCGGAAACTTTGTATTACAAGAAAACTGGACACGGGCACAATAGTCGATATTGGCAGCAACATGAGATTATTTCAACAGCAGATTTTCTACAGCGCACATTGGCCTTACCTGAATATGAGTCCGTAATTGAAAAGGACAAAAACCAGTTAGCCTCCCTCGCAGAAGATTATTTACAGCTTGGTGATGCCAGAAATTGGGAGAGTAAAATAGAGCTCAATAAAGAGCTTGCTATGAGTTATTATCTTAGAGCCTCCAAAATGGGCAGCGGCCGAGCAAACTATATAGTTGGTATAAAAAATTATGAAAATGATGAGAAACTGACTTCCATTTCTTGGTTTGAAAAAGCGGCTTTAGCAGGCTTTGCGCCAGCTAACTATATGCTAGGAATTATTTTTAATGGTGAGGATGGAATCCCATCTGATCTTCCCAAAGCATTCCACTATTTTGAATTAGCCAATAAACAAGGAGCAGATGCAAAAGCAAGGCTGATGATGGCGAAAGCTCTATGCATTGGTGCTGGCATTAACAAAGACGTTAGCCGATGTGCAGAGCTACTTAAGTTGTCCGACTTGAAAGCAAAATCAACTTACTTACAAGAAAATGAAGTTAACAAGTCAAGCCTATCTTTACAGACGCAGGTAATTGCTGAAATTTTTGCTGAGTCAGACTTTAATTCGAGTGAATTACGGTTACTTCAGGATGTGATCGATAGCGAATTTAATATTAAATTAAAACCATTTACTCTCGATGATATAACTGCAGGCATTATAATTAAATCCGGCGGGAGAAGAGATAAAAGCGAGGTCCAAGAAACAAAAATTATAAAGTTTAATCCAGGCAATGTGATTGGGGTCGTATTTTCGCTAGATAAAATCTCTAAAAAAGATAAAGTTGGTTTAGTCTGCAACTGGAGTTACCTTGACGCCGAAGGAAATACCAAGGCCCTTAATAACCATTTACTATGGAGTGATAACGATATTAATGAGTGGAGTTGTACTCACAAAATACTACCGACTGATCAATCAACGGGGAATTACATACTAACCTTACGTGATTTAACAGATAATATTTTGTTAGTAAAAGAATTCAATATGTCCCAATAGATGACAATTAAACAGAAGCAGGGTGAGCACAAGTTGAATCATCGCCTTACCCTATCTTGATTAAAGTGCCATAAAGTATATGAATATTGGTTCCTATATAATATGGCATACTTAATAAATATTTTAAATTACGTAATACCACCTAATAGCAGCCCTTCACACCATGCAGGTCCGATAGAACCTATATGGACTAAGATAAGCACTTACATTGGCAGGACGAGTAATCACTTTTAAACCGCTACTCTGCAGTATTTTCTAACTGCTCATCTTCTTGTTTTACCAGTTTATGCTCACCTTCGTTACAACCTATTTTCCAATAGCTCGAGGTATAAAAATGGCTCTTAAGCAATGAATGCGCTTGCTTAAAATGCCTTCTTAACGCGCGCATGCTATTAAATTCACAGGCAATCCATACGGCGGGCTCGCCAGCAAGCCAAGGTAATTGGGCAATTCGCTCGACCAAAGGGCGACCTTCGGGATCGGCTTCAGGATTGATCACCCAATGCAGCTCGACGCGTTCAGGATGCACTAAAGGTTGAATATCTGCTTCACTTAGCACTTCTATCACAGCGTAACCCACTGCATTGTTTGGTAATTTTGCCAGATTCACGCTAATGGCGGGTAAGGCGGTCATATCACCTGCGAGTAAAAACCAATCCGCTTCAAAATTGATCAGTTTTTTAAGTCCGGGGCCGCCAATTTGAATGAGTTCGCCCACCTGCGCCGTTTTCGCCCAACTCGATGCGGGGCCGTCAGTATCGTGCAGCACAAAATCCACATCGATTTCATCATCGCGTTGCTGACGGATAGTGTAAGTTCGCATTAATGGACGCTCACCCGCTTGTGGGAATAACAACTTGATATAGGCACTCTCTTGATCGGCAGGAAATCCAGCCAATCCCGCACCGCCTAAGGTAATGCGTAACATATGTGGGGTGATATAAGTCGAGCGGATCACTTCTAGCTCACGTGGTGCAGGTTTATTCATTATGATTTTCTCCTATTGCGTTTTCTGCCGCTAAGCGCAACTCAATGGCTCCTTTTCCAGCCGTATCTTTTGGCTTACTAGATGGTCTTTTTTGAGTAAGGCAATCAGTTTCACTTTTGGCGGCAGCGGCATCATCCACACTTTTACTGATCCTATTGGCAAGTTTAATAAAAGTATCGACTTCGTCTGAACTGAGCGCCTGCGTCATGCGCGCCACGGTTTTACGTTCTGAGGCATTGATCTGAGTCATGATCTTTTCCCCCTCAGCCGTGGGTCGCAGTAACTGGCTGCGGCCATCCTTAGGGTTATCGATTTTAGTGATCAACCCGCTCTGCTGTAGCTCATTAAGAACACGGGTAATTTGTGCTTTATCCCGCTGCATACGCAGGGCGATAGACTGGGCTGTCGATTCAGGATTGCGACAAACACCCTTCAAGGCTCGGATATGAGTGACTGGTAAATCAATCTCTTGTGCAGCAATATCACTACGCAATTGCTTTTTGTAGGCATGCACTAATCTGTGCAAGGTTTCACTGAGTGACAATGAAGGCATAGAAGGCTCTCGATATAGTTGACTGTATCAACAATATCGAGATTAGTTGATTGTGTCAACTATACCGGCTAGCGTTAAACAATTATGACGATGCAACATTATAAATCGAAGCTTTATTCCATTCCGTAATGCTCATGCGTCACCTTACCTATCACTCATTAACGCTTTAGAGGCAAATAAACGCGTCTCGCTTAAAATAAAAAAGAATAGCTTCAAGTAATTCGCTATCTGTCCATTGCGCTTTTTGCATTGTGTAGTTGTCAATGACATCTTCGATTTGATCCATATTCAAGAAGTAACAATAGCCACTTTTAAACAGGCTATTTTCAAACTCATCAAATTCTTGATCCGAAAAGTTATTGGTACTACCCACTATCGGTAATAAAGTTGTCGTGAGTTGAATATCATCATTCTGTGAAGTGTCCTCATAAACAAGCCAATATCCGAGACCTCGATTAGAAATACATTTATCTATCCAGCCCTTTACTGATTCAGGCCTATCAAGAAATGGTGTTATATCCACTGATATTTTTCCTTTAAATGTCAATGCTTGCTAAACGGCAAAAAATTTAATTCTGTATTAGGACGATAAGTGAATTCAAATAAAAATTATGTTTTGGCGCTATTCCATTCTTCCTCGAATTAGCGCCATCACATTATAGGGCGTGTCGCCAAGGATCAATGTCCGTATTTAGCACTCACTTCCGTAAGTAACGCTTGCCATTTAGGGTAAATCGTTAACTCATCATTCCATGGCGCCATGGTCTGTGCCATGTTGGGATTTTGGCCTTGTTTTAACTGATATAAATAAGCAAACGCTGACGCTCGATAATTAGCGAGACAATGCACTAATACATCTTTCCCCTTATGCTGATCCATAGCCGCAAAGAAGGCTTCCACATCTTCGACCTTTGGATTTTGCCAATCCACGGGAATATACACATAGTCCATTCCGGCCTGAGTCACGAGTTTACCTTCATCAGGGTGGGCATCTTTACTGCTGTCCGGCATAAGATTGATCACCACATCCACACCAGCTTGTTTAAGCAGTGAAAATTGCTGCTCATTTGGTAAACCTGAGCTTAATAACTGCGGCGCTTGCTGTTGTAATGCACGAATACCCTGAAGATTTTCGATCGATTCTATATTGGCATTCGCCAGTGGAGC